>NZ_JAJKFQ010000011.1:1200000-1500000 GCF_020966635.1 Stieleria sp. JC731
GACGCCGGGGTTTAGATCGGCACGTCGGAGCGTGCCGGGTACTTTGGTTGATCGTACCCGTCACAGTCCCTGTGACGCCGGGTATGGATCGGCACGTCGGAGCGTGCCGGGTACTATTGGTTGATTGTACCCGTCACAGTCCCTGTGACGTCCGGGGTTTGGATCGGCACGTCGGAGCGTGCCGGGTACTATTGTACGATCAACCGAGGACTCCTTCCGGATGGTCGATCGTTAAGTCCAGCCGAAGAAGCGTTCTTGCATCGAGCTTGATTTGACGGTGTCCGTGACATTGCCATCGGAGTCTTCAACATCCACAACACGGTGGGTGTATTTGTGACCCGAGAGTTCGTTTGTATAGACAGCACCCAGCGGGCCTTTATAGCCAAGGACACAACTCGCCTTGACTCCATTTCGCCAAAGTTCACGTGCGAGCAATTTGGCGAACGATGGGTTTCCCAAGGCGCTATAGCAAACGTCACATCCGATGGTGCCGATGTAGTGTTTTTTTAAACCTTTGTCGAGCATCATTTCGACGACTTCTTGGTAACTGCGGTCGGCGCCGCCGGTTCCGTGATCCGCACCGATCGTTGGACTACCGATCGATCCGTGTCCACCGATGACGATTCGAGTGTTGAGTCCAAACCCGACTTTTGCGAGTGGTTTGCCTGGCGTATCGAGGTAGACGATCGTCCATTTTCGCTTGTGGTGACTTCGGCCTCGATTGCTTTGGCAATATTCGTATTCGGTTTTGAAATTACCAGCTTGGGCTTCATTCCAAGGGACAAAAGCGGTTCGACTTGTTGACATTTGAGCGGATTCTCCGAGCGCGATTCAGCAACGCATGCATGCTAACTATGGATTCGAAAATCGGAGCTGCCTGGGCTACCTTTTCGTTCAAAATTAAACAGAAAATGGCTGGTGTTGGAATGTTGCGGTTTTCCGGAGCCTGGTGACGCGGTAGGGAGCGTACCGATGGAATCAGGATCCGCGGGATTGGAGGAATCAGGATCCGAGTGATTGGCGTGAAGCAACCACCGATCGACGCGCGACTCTCCGACCCGCTAGCGTTGTCAGGCAACGCACTCAACTTGGAAAGTTGAGCGACACTGTCGCTCGATTCTCCGAATCGAGCAAAAGTCTGCTCTCCAACGACCAACGATATCGAAGAATTGATTCGGGTGGATGTTCCGCAGTGGTTCGCACTCAACTTGGAAAGTTGAGCGACAATATCCCTCGATTCTCCGAATCGAGCATGAGTCTATTCTTCAACGACTAGCGGCATCGAAGAATTGATTCGGGAGGATTTTCCGCAGCGGTTCGCACTCAACTTGGAAAGTTGAGCGATACTGTCGCTCGATTCTCCGAATCGAGCATGAGTCTGCTCATCAACGTCTAACGACATCGAAGAATTGATTCGGGAGGATTTTCCGCAGCGGTTCGCACTCAACTTGGAAAGTTGAGCGACACTGTCCCTCGATTCTCCGAATCGAGCATGAGTCTATTCTTCAACGACTAGCGGCGTCGAAGAATTGATTCGGGTGGATGTTCCGCAGCGTTTCGCACTCAACTTGGAAAGTTGAGAAACAATGTCCCTCGATTCTCCGAATCGAGCAAGTGATCGAATTCTCTCTGACTCGCTCTCAATCTCACACGTTGAATTGTACGCGTGCCTTCAATACCCGTCCGAGATCAATAGTTAAAAGTAAACTCAGCGCTCGTCAAAATACTCCATGCCGCGTCTTCTAGCGCGGTTCGTCGATCGCTTGTTTCTTTGGATGATTCATCGGCGCCGCTGTCTCCATACTCTTTCAGTACAGACAAAAGAGTTGCACGCTCTTGTTCGTTCGGGCCACGAGCGTAGGCGCGACGAAACATCTTATCGACAAACTCGACGTTGGTTTGTCCCTGTGCTATCGCAGTGGAGATCACGTTCGATTCGCTCGCCAGTTTCGGATTCAATGTGTCTCCGTTTGATAGGTGCAATACCTGCACCATACTTGGTTCGTCGCTGCGTTCACATTCGCATGTGATCTCGCGCGGATTGCGGCCAAATGTCTTTAAGAAATAAGAATCGACGGATGAGTCATAGAGTTCGATCGCTTTGGTTCCCGATGAATAGAAGTCCGTCTTTTGTTTGTCGGCACCGGGGAATGCGATTTCGTTGAACGAAGACGTTGTACCCAGGACTTGGTCGATGGAGTCAAGCAAAACTTCAGCCATCAATCGGCGCGGGTAGTACCGACTGTGGTACTTCGATTCGGCTGCGTTTTCTGGCAGAGCAACACTACTGCGTTGATACGTTTCGCTTTGCAACATGGTGCGCATCAGTTGCTTCAAGTCGAAGTCGACTTCGACAACGTAGTCGGCCAAGGCGTCAAGTAAGGCTTCATTTGATGCGGGGTTGCTAAGCCTTAAATCGTCGACCTGCTCAACCAATCCGCGACTGAAGAAGTTTTCCCAAACACGATTGCAGATCGCACGTGCGAAATACGGATTTTCAGGTGAAGTCAACCAATCTGCCAAGACGACTCTTCGGTCTGTCGGGTCGTCGATATCGATTGGGGGCGCATCGAGTGGGGCGGGTGGTTGCGGGCGGCCACGATTCGGTTGGACCAAATCGCCAGTGGCGGAAACAAACAGCGTGCGTAGCCCATCGCCGTTGCGTCCATCGCCTCCCCAACCTTTGGCACGAACTCGGGCGAACAAGTTAGCCATCGAGTAGTACTGGTCGTTGGTCCATTTTTCCAACGGATGGTTGTGGCATTTGGCGCAACCGATGGATAGTCCCAGGAACGCTTGGCAGGCGTTTTCGGTCATGTCTTCGGGGGACTGATGCAAGGCGTAAAAGTTCGTCGCGCCGTTTTCATCACTTCGACCCTTTGCGGTCAGGATTTCGCGAACGAATTGATCCCAGGGTTGGTTCGCTTGGACCCGTTCACGAACCCATTGATAATAGGTCTTTACCGCGACCGGGCGTAGCCGTGTGCCATTGATCAGCAATACATCGGACCATTTATACGTCCAATAGGAAACATAGTCTTCGCTTGCGAGAAGTTGTTCGATCCAAAGGTCTCGACGTGTTTGAGCAGGTTCGGCAAAGAAACGATCTTGTTCCTCAATCGTCGGGAGCCTGCCGATCGTATCGAGCGTGCTTCGACGCAAGAAGACTTCATCACTGCATCGACCCGATGGCTTCAATCGCAGGCGTTGCAGTTGGTCAAGATTGACGACATCGATGAAATTTCGGCGAGGTGAATCGTCGTAGATATCGTTCGCGATTTCAAAGTCGAACGGAACAATCATACGCGCCAATACGACTTTACTTCCGAACCATACCAGGACCGCACCTTCACCGCTTCCGGTCACGGTCGCAAGTCCGTTCTCGTCGACTGATGCAACTGATTCATCGGTCGCTGAAAACTTCGCCAACTGCGTCACATCGACGACTCGACCGTCATCGTAGTGGGCTTGAACAAGGATTTGTGATTGGTCACCGGTGGCCAGTGTCGCGATCGGCGGAAAGACACTGATCCTTTGAAGTCGGGCGTCTGCTTCGTTTGGACCTTCAGCACCTTGTGCGATCCATTCGGCGATGATGTTGTAGTTCCTGGATTCTGTCTTGAGACGCAAACCACCTTTGTGAGGCAGCGCGCCGGTCGGTTTCGCCAGCAACAGGCTCCGTCCGGGATCAGAAAGTTCGACACGGCGTCCACGAGCTTCACGAACAATCGTGTTGTAGTCGTGCTCGGGGTCGTAGCCCCGTAATGAAAGCCGAAAGCCACCTTTGCCCGCCAAGGCCCCATGGCAGGCACCCATACTGCAACCTGCTTTGGCAAGCACCGACTGAACTTCATTGCGAAAGCTCCACTGATGCGGTTGGTCTGCCATCGAAACCGTGATCGGGATTTCGATTGTCTGGTCGTCGACTTTGCAACGCAGAACGGTGCTGCCGTTGGACACCGCGTGGACTAGTTTTCCATCGAAGGTCGCAACGCGTTCTTCGTCGATGCTGAACTCTGCCCGGTCTCGTTCATCGCTTGTCAGTTGAGCCGAAAACTGATCATTGCGCATGTGAACGAGCGAGACGGTCTGTCGGGCTTCGCTTCCATACAACTTAATCTGAGGAGGAAGCCCGGCGAGCTGTTGAGCAACCGCTGGTGAGTTGGCTGATAAGACGGACAGCAATACGCTGAACGAAAATGCCGAGGCCAATTTTGAAAAGCGGGAGGAAATGTTTGCGACCATTGAACTCAGTATCAGGTGGGGCCAAGGGCGGGATCGTCGATTGCGGGCAACCCAAGGTCGATTGTTTTATTGACTTCGTTCGGTAAATGATTGCTCAACGAACGGTCTCGAAATCAGTGTGCTGGTGTAGCGTTAGGCGAACAATTCTTTGACTTCGCGAACACCGAAATCCACTAATGGAAACGGTCGGCCACCCGGACCTGGGATTTCAGCGTGCAAGTCCAAACCCAAGCTGTGGAAGACACTGGCGATGATTTCTCCGGGTTGCGTCGGACGATCGGCTGGGACGGCACCGATTGGGTCACTGGCGCCGATCGCTCGACCACCTTGAACGCCTCCGCCTGCAAAGGTGGTGGAAAAGCATTGCGGCCAATGGTCTCGCCCACCAGCTGGATTCACCTTGGGAGTCCGCCCGAATTCGGCGAGGCCACAGACCAGGGTGTCGTCCAACATTCCGCGTTCGTCCAAGTCACCGATCAATGCCGAGTATGCTTGGTCATACATGGGGGCGACGATGTTTTTCATTCCTTCGATCGTCGTAAAGGGTTTGCTGCCGTGGATGTCCCATGTCACTTCGTTGAACACGGTCAGGAAGGTGTTGATGGTGACAAAGCGAACTCCCGCTTCGATCAATCGTCTTGAAAGCAGACAACACTGGCCAAACCGATTCATTCCATAGCGTTCACGAACACTCGTTGGCTCTTGCGAAAGATCAAACGCTTGGCGAGCTTGCGGACTATTCATCAATCGATAAGCGGCTTCGAAATTCTTGTCCAGCATCTTTGCCGATTCGGTCGTTTCCAACTGCTTCATCCGGCCTTCGATCGCATCACGCATACGCCGCCGTCGATCGATACGAACGTCACCCAGTGTCGACGGAGGTAACAGATCGGGGACCTTAAAGTTGGCTTCGCTAGGGTCGGCCATCAGGGCAAACGGGTCGTACGCTTTGCCTAGAAAGCCGCCTGCTTGTCCGTTGGGCAAGTTGCCTCCGCCGCGTCCCATCGTT
The DNA here is from genome assembly GCF_020966635.1 of Stieleria sp. JC731. NCBI lineage: Bacteria > Pseudomonadati > Planctomycetota > Planctomycetia > Pirellulales > Pirellulaceae > Stieleria > Stieleria sp. JC731. The sequence continues at coordinate 1,205,255 of NZ_JAJKFQ010000011.1, forward strand.
TCAGGGAGGACAACGTGGGCGGGAAGATCACTTCGCCGGCCACGCATGTATTGAACGACCGCGCCGGCATGCGGATAGTTGACACCGCCGGTAAATTGACGTCCCGTCTGTAACATTTGCCAGCCGGCATCATGAACCGCAGCAGCGGTGTGGTAGCAAGAACGGATCACAGAAAACTTATCGGCAATTTTCGCATGACCGGGAAGGATTTCAGAAAGCTGGAAATCGCCCTTCGTCGAAATCGCTTTAAATGGCCCTCGCACTTCTGACGGCGCTTCGGGTTTCATGTCAAAGGTGTCGAGCTGACTTGGCGCACCGAGATTGAAAATCATGATGCAGGAGCGTTTGTCTTTTTTGGGGTCGACGACACCACGTTCGGCTGCGGCTAAAAACTGTGGCAGCCCAAGACCAAAGGCACCTAAAGTTCCGACTTGCAAAAAATCGCGACGACGAACGCCATTGCAAGTCTGAGATGATCCGCGACCGGTCAGATTTAACATCGTGACAATCCGCCTGAAAGCAGCGTTGATGATGGGGGAGGAGGGAGAGGATGCGAGGTGGCCGAAATCGATCAATGGCTTCTCGCCGGGGGGACTTCATTGTATTAGATTTGCGACGATGATGCGCAACTTCACACTTTGCCTTGAGGCGATACGCGTTGGACCCGACCGAATTTAACCGTCAAGCCTGGGACAATATTGCCCGCAGCCGTCATCGCTGGTTCACGCCGGCTCCTGCCGAGCAGGTTTCGGAGGCTCGGCGCGGAGATTTTTCGATTCGACTGACCGCGTGCAAGGTGATTCCGCACGATTGGATTGGTGACGTCCGAGGACAACGTATTCTGGCATTGGCAGCCGGTGGAGGACATCAGGGTCCGATCCTGGCTGCCGCCGGTGCTCGCGTGACGGTCGTCGATATCAGTGAAGGACAGCTAGAAATCGATCGCCGAATGGCCAAGGAACACGATCTGGACTTGGCGACCGTTCAGGCTGACATGGCGGATCTGAGCGAGATTCCTGATGGGGAATTCGACATGATCATCAATCCCTGTTCTGTTAACTTCGCACCCGATGTTCGCCCGGTTTGGCAGGAAGCCGCTCGCGTGCTCCGGGGTGGAGGCGTGCTGATAGCTGGTGTCATCCAGCCGGTTAACTATCTGTTTGACGAATCGGCGCGTGATGACCGAAAGCTAAAGGTCCGCTTTAAGATCCCCTACTCGGATCTGCATCTGCCGGATGAGGAACGAGAACGCACGATCGGTGCAGAACGTCCGATCGATTTCGGCCACAGCCTAACGGACTTGATTGGCGGACAACTTGATGCCGGTTTTCATCTCACAGCTATAATGGAAGATACTTGGGGAGGTGACGACATTCTTTCGGAACACACCGCGACTTTTTTGGCTACGCGAGCGATTCGTTCGCCTCTCTCATAGTAGTACTGCTAGTCAGACGCTTAGCGGCGATGCCGATTGTCACCAACCCGTCCACCATACCCCCTGCAAAACGTCATGTCGCGAATCCTCAATTCGATTGTCTTGCTCGTCGGGCTCGGTATGGTTGCTTCTGCGGTCGACCCTTACCAATTGGCTCGTGACCGCTTGGTCGAACAGCGTGTCGCGGCATCCGGTGTGACTGATACGCGAGTTTTGGATGCGATCCGTGAAACGCCTCGGCATGAATTTGTTCCGAAAAGCCAACTGCCGCGCGCATACTTTGATATGGCGCTTCCGATTGGGCATTCGCAGACGATCAGCAGTCCGTTTATCGTTGCTTCTATGACCGAAGCGCTCGCCCCGGAACCGACGGACAAGGTATTAGAGATCGGCACCGGAAGCGGTTACCAAGCCGCCGTTCTCAGTTTGCTCGTCGAACATGTGTACTCAATTGAGATCGTGCGTGAACTTGGGGAGCGGGCGGCGGATACGTTGGCGCGTTTGGACTATGGAAACGTTTCGACTCGCGTCGGCGACGGTTTCCTCGGTTGGCCTGACGCTGCACCGTTTGACAAAATCATTGTGACTTGCAGCCCCGAATCGGTTCCACAACCCTTGATCGATCAATTGCGTGAAGGCGGTGTGATGGTGATCCCGGTCGGCGAACGCTATCAGCAGACGCTGTACCGCATGGTGAAGAAGGATGGCAAACTGGAACGCGAAGCACTGCGTCCAACGTTATTCGTTCCCATGACGGGTGAAGCCGAGGACGGTCGTAAAGTAAAACCAGATGCGGCAAATCCCGTCGCGATCAATGGTGACTTTGAAGCGATCCCCGAAGGCGACAAAGCTGACGCGGACGACTATGTGCCGGGTTGGTATTACGGTCGCCAAGTCAACTTGGTCAAAGGCCACGAAAGTGATCAAGCACCTTCGGGCGAAAGGTTCGTTCGCTTTGACAACGAAACACCAGGCCTAAGCTCTCACCTGCTGCAGGGGATCGCCATCGATGGAAAAGAGGTCTCACAAATCCGATTGAGCGGTTCGGTGCGTACCGAGGATGTCGAGAAGGGGCCGACAAGTGATGGGATGCCTGCGATCGCAATCAGTTTCTACGATGAGATCCGCCGAGATCTAGGCACTTTTGTGCTGGGCCCGTTCCGTGGGACTCGCGGTTGGCGCTCACATAGCCGACTGATTCGAGTCCCGATTCAAACACATGAAGCGATCCTGCGAATCGGGCTGTTCGGAGCGACCGGTGTTGCCGATTTTGACAATGTCAAACTGGAGAAGTTTGACCGCTAGGAAAGATCGCTAAACCGTGGTCAAGCCTGAAAGAGAGTCGAGTGATGTGACGGCCAGTTCATGTGATGGCTTGATGATTTGGAAATCCAATCAGCTGCAAAGCCACATCATCACCGCTTGCCATTCGACCCATTGTGCTAGTTCGCAGGATTTGATCTGGTCAGCGTTGCCGCTGCGGGCGGCCAGTTCGCAGCTGTCGACAAATTCGAACGGATCAAGATAAACGCCGTCGGAATGCTGCGAGATCACTTCAAGAGCCGGATGTTGTCCGATTTTGCGGAACCAGTACTTGCTGTTTCCGAAGTCCCCTTCGCGTCGGTGCATGATTCCGTGCAGAAAGCTGCCGTCGCGACTGGGAAGGTCTTGGCTGATCGAATGGCTGCGGTGGATATCACCGGCAACCAACCAAAGTGCGCTCAGGCACTCCATCTGACGCGATGCCGAGACATCCACCAAGTGGTCGCCCACACCGCCAGAAAGGAGGGGCAGCATCGGTTTGTGAATTGAACCTTCGCCAAGTGAAGGCGTGGGGGCCGATTCGATCGCCGACGCGAGCTCCACCGAAAGGAAATCACGGAGTAAATGGGCAAATTCGGAAAACGCAGGCATCAAACACGACTCTTGTGAAGATATTGTCAGATCGTCAGGACCGGTTTTTGTCCAGAACGTAGGGTTGTTCCAAATGCATCGCAGACTACCGAGATCGATCCCCGCTTGCTAGACTACGGGGCCAATCTTGTGGTTTGTAGTTCGGCGGACGCTGCGGTGCAGCCCAATCCGGCCTTCAATCGCATCTGTCGACGCCGATTTGCGATGGCAGGCGAAGCGCGATCACAAATTGTCGTTCCAGATCAGTCACCTTCACGATGCGAGTCCCCCTCGCGGTCCTCTTCCACATCAATTTTCATCTCATTGATGAGCAACGAATCCCAACCGGGTGTCCAATCGACCGAGACACCTGAAGCTGCTAGCGAACAAGTTGGCTCTGCTACCGAATCCGCCACGCAAGCTGGTGCTGCCAGCAGCCCCGAGTCGGCGTCTGCTGATTCGAATCCTTCTGCTGCCGCAAAGGCACCGAAGCCAACCGGCGCCGGACCGCTCGCTTCACGTGGACTTGGTGTTGCTAAACCAGCTTCGCCATCGGTTTCGACCGAGCAGTTGGAAAAGGCAGAAGCCGCAGGAAAGAAGGACGGTAAGAAAAAGAAGAAGGCCCCACGCCCACGATTGCATGGCGAAAAGGAAGGCCAAGCCAAACCAGCAGCAGCTGCTGCTGGCAGCAAGCCATCGCGAGTCGCCGTTCCATCGGTACGGGGCGAGCTTTCCGATGACCTGTTGGCAGAGTTTGAAGCCGAACTGGGTTCCGCTGATGTCGACGCGATGCTCGGCGGCGATGCAGGAATGCCGAAACGCAAAGAGCCGCTTGCCGACGGAACTCGCGTCTCCGCTCAAGTTCTGAAAATTCACCAAGACAGCGTTTACCTGTCGCTCGGCGGACCTGACGAAGGCGTTGTGCCTTTCGAACAGTTCACCGAAGAGGAGCCTCAGGCCGGCGCTTCGATCGAAGTTCTCGTTCGCGGCTTCAACCGACAAGACGGCTTGTACATGTGCTCCCTGCCAGGTTCGACCGTTGCGGTCGCGGACTGGAGCGACTTGGAAGAAGGCGCGGTTGTCGAAGCCGTTGTCACCGGGCACAACACCGGTGGGTTGGAATGCAAGGTTGGCGGTGTTCGTGCCTTCATGCCGATCAGCCAAATCGCTGACTACCGTGTCGAAGACGCCAGTGAATTCGTCGACCAAAAATTCGTTTGTTTGGTGACCGAAGCCAACGAGCGACGCGGAAACCTCGTCCTGAGCCGACGGGCGATTCTGGAACGCGAACGCGAGCAAAAGCGAGCTGAGCAGTTGCAGAAGATCGAAGCCGGTGATGTCGTTGAAGGCGTCGTCCGAACGATCAAAGACTTTGGCGCTTTTGTCGATTTGGGAGCCCTGGAAGGCCTGATCCACATCAGCAAACTTAGCTGGGATCGCGTTAAACACCCAAGCGAAGTCGTCGAAGTTGGCCAAAAGGTCAGCGTTAAAATCGATTCGGTCAACAAGGAAACCGGCAAGCTAAGCCTTTCCTATCGTGACCTTCTCGAGAATCCCTGGGACGCCGCCGAAGCTGATTTTGCCGTCGGTTCGGTTCACAAAGGAACCGTCTCTCGCGTCGCGTCTTTTGGCTGCTTTGTTCGTCTCGGTGGTGGGATCGAAGGTTTGGTGCACGTCAGCGAATTGGCAAACCACCGTGTTTCCAAAGTTGACGCTTTCGTCAGTGAAGGCCAAGAAGTTGACGTCAAAGTTCTTTCGTTCGACCGAGCCGAACAGAAAATCGGTTTGTCGATGAAAGCGGCGAACAAGCCTGCCGAGGAAGACACAAAACCGAAGCAAGAAGAGATTGACGAGCCACAACGCGAAGTCGCTGTGAAACCACAGCACGCCGGCCCATTGAAAGGCGGCAACAACCGCGAAACCGGTGGCGAGCAATTCGGCTTGCGTTGGTAGTCATCAGCACGTCGAATTCGATTTGCATCCGCACCATCGCGATGGTGCTCTGCTCATTCACACCGCTTCCCTGAATCGAATTTGGGGAAGCGGTTTTTCTTTGAAGGCGTGGTGCTTGATACGCTGCTGCACAGTTTGAACGCTGCCGAACAGTGTGAACATTACCGAACAGGGATTGCCAGATTGTGCGCAGCGACCGTTCTCTAGCTTAGGCGATACTTTTCAATTCGACCAAAGTCGGGAAACGCGCCGTCTTTCTTGTGGTCTGGCTGGCCTTGTGTTCCCATGACGAGTAGCGACTGGCCTTCGTCGGTGAATTGCAGCGTTGTCACGCGATAACCGGTTTTCAAAGTTGTCAGCCGATTGCCGGTTTCCAGCGAGAACAAGGCAACATTCCAATCACCACCTCTCAGACGACCGCCCATCGCGAACATCGTCCCTTCGGGGTGAACCGCGAGAGCCTCCATCAAGCCCTCACCGTTTTCTCCGTCGTGAATTTGGTCGATCATCTTCGATTGATCACCTGACGACCACTCCCATTTTTGCCAAAGCTGCTTCCCATTGCCAGCCATCGGATCACGCATCGGCCCCATGCCCGCAAGCAACAGAGACTTGTCATCGGGGGTGAATCGCAGCGCAAAGATTCCGCCCAGGTAGCAGTGGCTTTTTATAATTCCCCAACTGGTGAAGTCAGCTGTCGAAATGGTTGAGATGCAATCGCCACTGTGTATGTCAAAGATGCGTACTTCACCCATCAAGTTGCCAGCGGCTACCAAGCGGCCATCGTTGCTGAATGCTACCGCTTGAACGGAAGGGACATGCGGTAGCCTGTGAACGACATCGCCAGTTTCGCAATCGCCAATGACGACGGACGGTTCAATTTCTTCGGCAGGCTCGTACTTGTATCCTCCGGCGATGTATTGCCCTGTGACCGAAGCATATCGATGGCGATCAGGCGAAATCGCAGCATCCCAGCTCCAGAATTGATGAAGCTTCTGGTGTCGGTTTTCTTCGCCAGAATCGAGTCGAAACCAACGTGCTTGGCCGTCATACCCTGTTGAGAATAGTTCGTTCGAAGATAGCCAAAATGCAGTCCTCGCATAGCTTTCGTGGGTGTAGTGCTTCTTGCGAACTCCCGATTGAAGATCCAGCGTATACACACCATCCATACAAGCCGCGGCAATCATTTCCCCGTCAGCGGAAAGTTCTCCGCCGAGAATTGCCATGGGCATCCGTTTGTCGTCTGTTCTTTCCAACTTGACATCCATTAGACGAGCACCTCTTTAATTGGGTGGGCATCCTCTTCGACGCGAAAAAATGTCGGCAGGCCAGGTAGGTCGTAGTCTTCGTGAGGATCAATGCCGAGCGCGGTAAAGATGGTGGCGAACAAGTTTCGATTATCGACCTTTCCATCGGTGACTTCGAATCCTTCAGCATCAGTAGCACCATGGACCACACCGCCTTTGATGCCGCCACCGGCCATCGCCAAGCTCCATGCTTTGGGATAGTGGTCGCGTCCGCGTGCGTCATTCAGCCAAGGTGTTCTGCCGAATTCACCCATGGCGATGACCAGCGTATCGTCTAGCATTCCACGCTGTTCCAAATCAGAAATCAATTGATACAGCACATTGTCGAGTTCTGGGACAAGCATCTGGTGCATTTCGTGCTGGAACACGTGGTTGTCCCAAGGCATCCCGTTGGCGACCATCACAAATGTCGATCCGTTTTCGATCAAGTGTCTGGCCTGCAAAGCATGCTGAGCGAATGCCCCTCCGCCATAGCGTTCCCGGTCTGATTGTGGAAGCGATTCCATATCAAACAGTGGCGCGCAGCTCATCAGCCCTTTAACTCGTTCAAAGGCCGCGTTGTGTGACGCCGCTGCGGCACTGCGGCGATCGTTTTCATATTTCTTGCTAAAGAATTTTCGTAGTGATTCACGATCCGAATGGTCTGCCTGACTGATCGAATCGAGCTGTTTGATGTTTGGGATGCCATAGTCCCCGCCGGCCCTGACCGGTCCGTATTGGGCTCCCAGCCACCCGGCCCAGTTGCCCGCTTTGAAAGCCTTGAATTCGTTGCCTTCGGGGCAAGGATCAAGCAAGACGAACTGCGGAACCGGACTGTCCAGTTGACCGAGCTGTTCCGCGATGACGGAGCCCAGGATTGGACGAGTAAACGGCGGACGAGGCATGTCGCCACGGGTGAGCGCGTCAATCCCTTGAAAGTGCTCGCTCGGCTTGGTGCTCATGCTTCGAATCACGGCAAGCTTGTCCATGATCGTTGCACACTTAGGCATCAATGAACTGATGTGGACGCCGGGAAGGTTTGTTGGAATGGCCGAAAAGGGGCCACCGGTCGCGGTGCCGGGTTTGGGGTCCCAGGTTTCGAATTGGCTGGGTGCACCGCAAAGCCAAAGCAGAATGCATTTTTTCCCATGCCGCTTCGTTTCCTCTGCCAACAGGGGAACGGAGAAAAGACCGTTGAAGCTGGCGACCGAAGCGGTGCTGGCTGCCATTGTGCCTTGTAGGAACAGGCGGCGGTGGATGGTGTGTTCATCACTACCGCATGAACTGCGACGCTTGGGCTGATTCATGTTCAAGCAAAAAGTGTTCTTGAGGACGAATGAACGCGTAAGTTTAAAACAGGTTCGAAATCACTAGGCTTTTGGGATGGCGACGATGTATTGCGTTCAATGATTGAATCGAAATTCGGCGCTGGTCAGAAGCGACCAAGCGACTTGCGAGATGCCCAATTGTCGCCGATCAGATCGTTGATTGAGGTAGTCCACGATCGCGTCAATTTCGGATGCTTCGGCTGGTCGTCCATAAATGGTTTTGATCAACAGTTCGGCTTGTTGATTCGGTTGCGCCAGCTGGGCAGCTTGCCAGACAAGATGATTCGGCGACGTACTTTGTTCGATGAACGCATTCAGCTTTTCGTTATTGCTGAAGTACAACGCGTCGGCCACTGTGATCTCAATCGCGTCGGGTAAAACGTCCAGGATCTGCTGTCGCAGTGCCTTAACCACATCAGCGTTGTTGTCAAAACCGCCTCGCATGACGAGCTGGATTGATCTGGCCAATTGCTCGGCGGTCAGAGGCCGTTCGATATACCAAGCGAACACATCTGGCGAAACTGACTCGCTACTTTTGATCGAACTGAGTTGATAAGCATCAGAGAGAACGATGCTACGGACCAGACGGCGAATATCAAATTGATGAGTCGCAAAATCATCCGCGAGCCAGTCCAGCAGCCGAGGGTGACTTGGATCATGCATGCTGTCGATTTCGTCGTGTGGGTGGACGATGCCTCGCCCCATCAGAATGGCCCAAATTCGGTTGACCATCGCACGCGGGACCATGGGATGCCCGTCAAGCACTTGGTTGACGAATTTTGCACGTCTTGAAAATAAAGGTTCGCGAGGATCACCGTTTACATCTGCAGAGACATAAAGCGTGTCGGAGTCTTCTTGCTTTGATCCTGCTTCGGGACGAGCTTCTGAAATGGTTCTCGAATCAAAAAAGGTGAGCAGATTGGGTGAGCTGGAACCTTCTAGATTTGCAAAGTCTGAAAAGCCACCAATTGCCGATTCGGAGATTCGCGGTCCGTTATCCGTTTGCGAGTTTTTGCCACGGTTAAAGAAAGCAACCAAGCCCCAGTAGTGTGCCTGTTCGATTTCGGTCGCCATCATGTGATCGTGACATTGGGCGCATTCGATTCGCATACCGAAAAAGGCTGGCGCGACGGCTTCCGCGATCGCTTGGTAGTTGTCTTTACGCTCATACAAGAACCAAACCGATCCATCCTTGTTTGGGTCTTCCGGGCGGGCGAGAAGTATTTCGCGGGTGACTTCGTCCCACGGACGGTTTTCACGAAACACCGTTTCCAAATAACTTCGCCAGCCATGTCGAACACGTTGGTCATAGACGTGTTCGTCTTTACGTCCCATCAAAATCGCATCGAAGAGGTCGGCGAAATGTTGAGCGTAGTCCTCGCTTTGTAGCAACCGATCTACAAGTTGCTGACGCCGATTCGAGTCCTCGATCGCAAGAAATGCTTTCGCTTCTTCTGCGGTGGGGACTCGACCAGCCAAGTCCAGATAGATACGGCGAACGAACGTTTGATCGCTACACGGTTCGGCAGGTGAAACTTTGCTGGTTTCCCATTTCGATGAGATCTCAGCATTGATCTGTTTTGTCGGATCGGCAGCCTGGAGGCCAACAGATAGCCCCATAAGGGCAATGGCGAAAATCAAATTTCGCATGATTGAATTGACAATAGGCGGGAAACTTGGCGGGATGGAAGGCCAAGTATAACCGATTTCCTTATCGTCAACGAAGGTCGGAGGCGAGAGATCTATTGGCAGCCGCCTGCAGATCTATTCCGCGATGTAGATGGTTGACGGAAATGCTCAGGTGAGTGTTTTGCATCCAGTGAGCTGCCGCAAACGCATCCGGGATAGGTTCTGCTACTGCCCGGTCAAGCGTCCGAGCGAATCTGGGTCAACAGTGCTTGTACGCCGTCTGATAAGGCCGTGCTTTGGCGTTCGAGATCATCGGATGCGTCACGCAGTTTTTCTGTTGCGGCGTCCGTCTGTGTTGCAGCACCGGAAACACCGAGGATATTTTCGTTGACCGATTCGGTGCACTTCATTGCCTGTTCGACGTTGCTGGTGATCTCTTCGGTTGCGAGCTTTTGGTCATGAACTAAATGAGTGACAGACTCGCTGGTTTTGCTCAAATCTTCGATCGCTTCACCAAACCGACCGATCGATTTGGCCGCATCGTCTGCGTTGCTCTGAACCCGTTGGATTTCTTCCTTGACCTGTTGCGTTGCCAAACGAGTCCGCTCGGCAAGGCTTCGTACTTCGGCTGCAACGACCGCAAAGCCGGCGCCTGCGGTCCCGGATCGTGCCGCTTCGATGGCAGCGTTAAATGAAAGTAGATGAGTTTGTCTGGCGACGTCTTCGATCGTTTCAACAACTTTGTCGATACTGGCCGAGGATCGCCCCAGTTCCTTCATGACAGCCATTGCGTTGGCTACCTCTTCGACGACTCGCTTGACTCGGTCGGAGGTCTCTTGCATTTCGACGTCGATTTCGTCCATCGACTTCTGCATTTGTTCGGTCGCGCTGGTGACCTCACGAACGTTTTCGACCGACCGGTTAGCGGTTTCCAGCGCGTTCTTGGATCGATTCGATGTTTGCTTTGCGGTGGTCGATAGCTCTGTCGAAATGGAATGCAGTTCGTGGGTTGCTTCCAGCAAAGAATCGGTAATCCCTTTGACGGTGACTTCGAACGAATCCGCCATTTCAAGGCGAGCATTTTTGGCGTTGGTCAGCGCGTCAGATTTCGCCTTCATTTGTTCCGAAGCGACATTGATCAGTTCGGACGCATGGCGAAAGGTTCCGTTCATCCCGCCCAATAAAACTCGGCGAAAGTACTTTCCTTCGGCAGCATAGCCCAATGCGGCCTTTGCTTCGCGAATAAACGATTCGGTATAGTCCAGCAGCGAATTGATCCCGTGATGCACCGCGTACAGTTCATCGTCTTGGTCGGTCAATTCGTCAAAACCAAGGATGCGCACCTCGAGATTGCCTTGTGAGGCTTGGTTGCAAATGCGAGCGACTTCGGAAAAGAATTGATGCTTGCGTTGATCATCAATCGCCAGTTGCGAATCGTTATCGGCTGTTTCGACTGGATCATCGGTAGGTTTTTCAAGCGTTACTTGTGTCACTGGAAAGACCTTCGGTTAGAGAGAAAAAACGAATTCGTCGTACTGCATTCCTGCTTCGTCCAAATGCTTCAAAAGCATTTCGGTTGAGGCTTGCATTCCTTGTCGCCAGTCTGAGTGACTGTTTTCACATTCCAGCAATGCCTGATAGATCGGGACCACTTTGGCAACCTTAGCTGGGTCGGGTACACGTCGGCTGGAGTGATAGCTGATGATATTCCCAGAACTATCGAAGCTAGGTGTGACGTGGGCGAGTACCCAATAGTGGTCACCGTTTTTGCAAAGGTTCACCACGTAGGCAAAGATCTCGTTTCCTTCAGAGATAACGTCCCACAGCAATTTAAAGACACAACGAGGCATTTCGGGGTGTCGAATGATGTTGTGTGGGCGGCCGAGTAGTTCCGCTTCGCGATAACCTGAAACTCGTGTGAAAACATGATTGGCGTACGTAATGATGCCTTTCAAGTCCGTCTTGCTAACGATGATTTCGGACTCTGCAAACGTTCGTTCACGGCCGGTTGGACGAATGGTGGTTTGAATCAATGTCTTTACGATCACCTCAAAAGCAGACGCCTAGTGGTTGAATTCCAAATGCCGAAGCAGATTGGCGTCCTGCCGCTTTAAATTGCGTGCCATGACGGCACACGATGTCGCCTTCGCATCCAGTCAAGTGAACATGTACGCTGGCAAGTCAAAGCGGCAGACCGGGTTAAGCATTCGATAGGGTTAAGAATCAACCATGATGTTGTCGGCGCATGTCGGACTTACCCCCTTGCACAATTGGCAATCAGTGACGATTAATCATCTCAAATCGATGACGCGCTGTTTCGACATTTTTGCTCATGGTGGTGATGTCATCGCGATGGTAAATTCCGTGCACTTACGCACTCTATAACCAGGAATAATGCGACCCATGGCCGATACTTTTCGTCAACGTCTTTCAATGGGGCATCCAGCGATCAGTCGTGGGACGCGCGATCAATTGTTTCGGCCATCTTTGTTCGGACGCTGCTTGTTCAGTCTTAACGCAATGTTCATGTTGTTCTGTTTTGGCGGCAATGTGGTCGCTCACGAGGGACACGCCGACCATCACCACGTGGAACCACCGAAACCTGCAGATGTTTATCTGCCTACCGCCATTCCAGATCGCGTCATTCTGACCTGGAATGGTGATCCTTCATCGACACAGGCCGTTACCTGGCGGACATCGAAGGGGGTAGCACAGTCGGTCGGCGAAATCGCGCTCGCATCGGCGGACCCAAAATTCACCACTCAGGCAGAACAGGTCCACGGAACGAAACAGACATTGCAATCGGATCTCAGTGAGGCCAATTATCACAGCGTTGTGTTTACGGGGCTGACTCCAGATACCAAGTACGCCTATCGCGTTGGCGATGGGGAAACCTGGAGCGAATGGTTCCACTTCCGGACAGCAAGTGAAGGATCGAAACCGTTCTCGTTCATCTACTTTGGCGATGCTCAGAATGATTTGCGTTCGATGTGGTCGCGTGTCATTCGTGAAGCCCACTCAGATGCTCCGAAGTCAGCATTCTTCTTACACGCTGGTGATTTGGTCAATCGCGCAGAATCGGATGCCGAATGGGGTGAATGGTTTTTCGCGGGAGGCTTCCTAAACGGAATGATTCCGAGCATCCCGGTCCCTGGCAATCATGAACAAGCGAAAGTCGATGATCAGAAAAGGTTGTCACACCATTGGCGCCCGACCTTCGAATTGCCAACCAATGGTCCTAGTGGGTTGGAAGAGTCTTGCTACACATTGATCTATCAGGGCGTTCGCTTCATCGGGCTCAACAGCAACACCATGCTTGAGGAGCAAGCGGAATGGCTTGATGGTGTTTTGTCTGAAAACGAGTGTCCCTGGGTGATTTGCACATTCCATCATCCGGTGTTCTCGACGGGGAAAGGTCGCGACAACGAGGCGCTACGCAAGCTGTGGAAACCTGTGTTGGACAAGCACAAAGTCGACTTGGTATTGCAAGGCCATGACCATACTTACGGTCGGACAGGCCTGGAAACGCCTTCAGAGTCAAACGTCTCTGCGGGCATCAACAAACGCGATACCGAAACGGGAACCGTCTACGTGGTTTCAGTCAGTGGGCCTAAAATGTACGACTTACAAGAGCAGGATTTCATGGTTCGCCAAAAGGCCGACACGCAGCTGTATCAGATCATTTCCATCGATGGAAATGAACTGAAATATGAAGCTCGTACCGCGGTCGGGGAGGTCTATGACGCCTTCAAACTGTCCAAAAAAGAAGGTGCGGTGAACACACTCACCGAACTGATTCCGCTGGAACAGTAGGTACCCTTGGCGGAATCGACGCCTTTCTCTGTCGACTTTGCACCAATCATTGGTGCGTTTGTGCAACGGCGTTGTGGAGTTTTGGCAACGCATCGGATCACGATGTTGCGATTCTCGCGTGAATTTGCCGATTAGCAACGCTGGCACACTCCGTGCTTTGCATCGAGATGACAACTTGCGGACATCTCGATCAACGGAAACTGCTAATGAACCGACTCGCTATCGCCGACCTCGCAGCTACCTTGGCAAGCCACGGCGAATCGCTCGCCAAAAGTCAACGACGTGTTTCGTCGGAGACGATCATGAACTACTGGACGGCATTCCGGACTCGCCACCAACAGTGGCATAAGTCCATGGCGGGGTACCGAACGGCCAAGAACTCGGGCGAATTCCCACAGCTACACCGTTGGTGGGAAGAAAACGAAGGCGTCCTGGATGACATTTTGGTTTCTGAACTGCTGACACGCGTGATCGCGACTTTGGGCAGCGTTACCGAAGCGACGCACGTCGGCGAATGCAACGATCGATTGGCTGCGGTGACGCACGGTGTCTTTCATTCTCAGCTTGAAGCCAGCTACCGCGTTGGGCAGATTCTTTTGGAAGCCACCGGGGCTCCATTGGCGATGACCGTCCGATTAAATCGGCTGCGTTTGGGAGTCGAACGTTGGTCCGACTGGTTGGTTGCACGCGTCAGCATCGATCCACAGCTACACATTGATTATTGCGTTGATCGGCAACGTGCGCACACGTTTCGAATGGAACTGCGAGAGTGTGCCAATGACCGAGATCGTTCGATGACTGGTTGGCTGATGATTGCGTCGATGCGAGACATGATTCATCGCAGGACGTCGGCAGTGGAAGGATTGGAAGACGCGAATGCACAACTGTTGTCTGCATCACTCGCACTATTCCGGCCGGACCTGTTTGATGATTATGGGATTCCAAAGTCGAATTGGCTGATGGGGCTTGGAATCGAATGGCCTGGACCAAAAGCACCTGCCCATCCGGTCTTCGGCGTCTGATTAGGTATCAATCGAATCACTGTTGCCATGCGTTCTTCGCGATCTGCTTCAGATCGGAAGAACGCTCGGTCGAATGACCCAATGTGCAATTGCGAGGTTGCCAAGTCTCTCGACTAGCGGTTCCAGCTAGCAAGAGACTTACATTCTTTGCGGGACCGTCTGCTTTAGGATGCACTATTGCATCGCGTATCGCTCGAAATCTCCGAGGTCCAAACTGTCTTTCATTTCCCGCTGAAGTTTGGCTAGCTCTCCAAACAGCGACTCCGCTGTCTCTTTCATTGCTGGGTCTTGACTCAAATCCTTCATTTCCAAAGGATCTGCCGCGACATCGTACAGGCGAATCGCGGGGGCGGCCGGATAGACGATCAGTTTATATTGATCGGTGCGAATACTGCGTTGTCGATCAAGGTACGCACCATAAATTGATTCGTACTTGCTTTCTTCACCTTTCAGGATCGGCAACAGACTGTTGAACTGAACGTGGTCAGGCTTGTCAACATTCGCAAGCTGCAATGTTGATGGCATGATGTCTTGCAAATAGACAGGCTCGGCAATCTTGTTCCCGGCGGCGACATCCGGACCGACAACAATCAAAGGAACTCGGACACTGTGGTCGTAGAGATTCTGCTTGCCCATTAACCCGTGTTGTCCGCAAGCCAAACCGTGATCAGCGGTGAAGAAAATCCACGTGTTTTCCTCTTTGCCGGACTCGGCAAGTGCATCCAAAATTCGTCCAATCATCACGTCCATGTGTGTGATGATCGCAAAGTACTCCTGCCGATTTGTCTTGATCGCCAATTCAGTTCTTGGGAACGGAGCAAGTCTTTCATCGCGTAGTCCTTTGCCAGCAGCCATCGCTTCTGCATAGGGGTACTCGGGCTGAAAGTTTGCCGGGACGGCGACGCTATCAAGAGGATACTTAGCGACGTATTCGGCTGGTGATTGCCGTGGATCATGTGGCGCATTAAAGGCCAGATACATGAAGAACGGATCATCGTTTGATTTGGCCTCTTCCAGAAAATCACAGGAGTGATTCGCGACGACTTCGCTCCAGTGGGTGCCACCCTTCCAATAGCCACCAAACTTTGGATCGCTTGGTGACCATGGATCGATCACTTCACCCGACTTTTCATCGATGCGAGGTCGGTTGTATCCGTCCTGGGTTTGCTGAGGCATTCCGCCACGAACATCACGCACGATGTCAAATGACTTTTCGGCACTCGCGCGGCAGTGCCATTTGCCGGTCATGTAGGTTTGGTAACCAGCGTCCTTCATGTATTCGCCCCACCATCGTCCTGCCTGGCGTTCTTTTTCCGCGTCTTTGTAAAGAGGTTCGGCATCCCATACAAATCGTCCGGAGTTCAGCATCATGCGACTGGAAACACAAACGGCCCCACTCCACGACCCCATGTTGTAGGCATGAGTAAACACGGTGCCACGACGCACCAGCCGATCCAAATTAGGCGTTTCGACTTCCTGATTGCCCAACGCCGCAATCGTGTCGAAGCACTGGTCATCGGCAAAGATAAAAAGGATATTGGGCTTTCCGTCAGCGTGCGTTGTCAGCGAGACGAGGCTCGCGATGAAGAAAGCGACGACGGAGAAGAACTGTCGATAGAGTTGGTTCATACTGATTTGCGGCGGGACGATTGGGTGGGAAAGGTGACCACATCAGTTTATCAGAACCAAGGTCGGCTTTGTGCAGATCGTTTTGACACAGCTCGCTGCGGCGTACCTCTGCCAGCTGGTGGGAAGGTGCGTCTGTGTTTGCAAAGTTCGTATTTCGGGTACCACCGTCTGCTTGTAGCCACCAAAAATGTGAAGTGATCTGGATCAACGATGAAACTTGACGTCTCTGATTTGTTTGATCGTTTCTACGATGTTGCCAACATCGCACGGAGCCAGTTCGATTTTTTGCAAACTAAAGAGGGCGATACAGAATCGAGGGATTGGGATTCGTTCTGTGAAACGCTTAGCGACAACTTGTTCCTGCCAGCTTGCATGGGTCGCGCATTCAACGTCACGCACATACGGATGGATGCCAGCGATGTGAAGTCTCGCCTCATCGCAGAACGCCGATCAGAGAATGGAGCCAAAATCAAGTTTTGTCGCTACCTTCGTCCTTGTTTCGGTCTTCTTCCTTGCTTTTACGCGGTCGCTGATCTTGATGAACCAGGGTCTGCGTTAACGTTTCGTCGCCCTACTGACAGGCTGAAGTTGTGGCTTGGTAAAATACCACCTAGCGAATTGAAACTCGATCCACCGGAATACCCAACGGAATTAATTGCACCGACCCGCTACTTCGCTCGCCAATCAATCGGATTCGTCTCACGAAGTCCCCGGACGGATTATTACGAATTCCATGGGGAATGGCTTCTCCGTCAAGTCGAACAATGTGACGCGTCTTTTGTCCGCCGCGAGGTGGGTGGGCAATTTCGACAAATGGAAGGACTGATAGAGATATCAAACAAACTATTCGAAACCATGTGGGTTTCGGCTGGCGAATCAGAATCACCCGATGGTCCGTGGTAGCAATTTCAAAAGCTTGGCAGAGGTTATGCGAGGAGACTCTTCAACATTCTGCTGCTACACAAGTAAAGTAACCGCTGATGGAGCACTACGATTTTATCTGCAAAGAAGGCCTTTCTTCACTGCGTTTACTACAACGGAACCCGTGCGAATTGGGGCAGCCGATTGAAGGGCTTCGCGTCCATATTCGAAGCTCCGATTGTGTTGCCGCGACCAATGTGGATGCTGACAACTGGTCCGGTTTCGTTCGACTCTTTTCCCATGACTACAAATCGTGCGGTGCCGCCGCATGGATTTCGCCAGCTGGAGAATGGACTCTTCGAATCGAACAAAATGACGATGGAACGTATGTCTTCACCAGCGTGCTTGACTCTCTTTTGGAGCATCATCGCTGGGTTGTTCAGACTCAGTTCGAAATGACGGCCGATCAGTTTCAGAAAACTGCCAACAGCGTGCTGCAGTTTCTTGGCGCGTGGGACTGAGTCGTTCCACTGAAAGAATGCCCAGCAATTGAATCGATGCAGCGCATAAAAAAAGGGCCATTGCTGGCCCTTTGGACGTTTAGCGGTTGTTCGATTCAGGCACTAAATCGATCGAGTGAACTGTGGCGTGTAGCGAATCTTCCACCCGGTGCTGATGACTGCCGGATCGCTGTCCGAATCACTTTCCGATGCATCGCCATTGGCAGGGCCGAGCAATTCTTCGGGGGCCGCTTGGGCGTCTTCGTCTTCAGTCGACTTGGGTGCTGGAAGAACCGATTCGAAGCTTTTCATTCCCGTTTGCGGCTCGTCGTTGAAGGATTCCGCAGGTTTTAAGCTCATTTGTTCCTCGGTTTCGGGCTCCAACTCTGGCTGGGCAATGACTTCGGAGTCCGCCGAGTCGCTACTGGAAACCGGTTCGGATTCCAAGGTGCTGTAACCGCTAAGGATCGCTGGGCTGTAGGGATCGTAGTAAGTCATCGGAACTCGCTGAACTACCTGGCGAGGAACCGAGATCGTGGTCGTGTAGGGTTCCATGACTTCGCGAACAACAGGCTTTCGCACCGTTTGTTGGACGGCTTCGTATTCGGTGTAACGAACCGTGTGTGGCACCTTTTTTGTGACGTAGTTCACACGCGTTTGTTGAACAGGAATTTTGCGAACGCGTTCTTCGGTGACCCATTGCTGGGTTGTGACTGGGATACGGCGTGTTTTCGTTTCGGTTACTGGTCGCTGAACGATGTAGGGAACCTTGCGGACCATGGTTGTCGGAACCATTCGAGTCGATTGCACCGGAACCTTTTGCGTCACAACTTCGGTTTCCATTCGGGTTCGCTGAACGGGAACGTTCTGAGTTACCGTTTCGGTTTGCATCCGCTGAACCTGGATCGGAACTTGGACCTGTTCAGTGACAGGCACGTAAGACGTTTGCGCGACTTGTTGTTGGACGTAATTAGGGCGATAGACGTACTGCGTTTGAGCTGTTGGCGGTGTGTAGTATGGTGCGACAACGTTGCCGCCACGAACTCGTGCGAACAGTCCAAGAGGTCCGGGGGTAGCGTAAAGGTCACGTTTGTATTGCAGTGCGTAACCTGATGTCCCCGGTGTCACGGTTGTTTGCGGCACGTAACCACCCGCGTCCACGGTTTGGTTGACCATCGTGGTTTGGGGACGCATCGTGGTGTATTGCTGCGTCTGCATCTGGGTTTCGACAACGGGCCGCTGCACCGAGTATTGCTGCTGCACGTAGGCCGTTTCCGTTACCGGACGTTGGACGGTGTACTGCTGCTGATAGTACGAGGTCTCGGTGACCGGCTTGAAGGTGGTGTATTGCTCTTCACGCTCAGCGGTTTCCGAAACGTATTTCGTTTCTTGATACGTTTCGTCACGATACTCGGTCTTGGTGACCGGTTTCCAAACGGTGTATCGCTCTTCGCGGAAGCTGGTCTCGACCGTGTTGACCGGCACAGTCACTTCGCGCATTTCGGTGCGTTCACGAACGACGGGACGGTATCGAGTGACTTCCTCTTCAACCATTTCCGTTCGCATCACGGGCCTCATTCGAGTCACCGTTTGCTCTTCGTAAATCGTCGTCGGACGATACCGGTAGGTTTGTGGGAAGCAGTAATTCTGCGCAAGCGCCGCAGTCGATGCGGAGGCGAGCGAAGTTGCGAATGCGGATATAAGTAATGTTTTCAAGCGAGGCATCGTAAGAATACCGTCGGGTAGTCAAGCTGAAGAAAGTCTAGATCGTTTCCCACGCTGATTGCGATGCGCAGGCACCTATAAAAGGTACGCAGGGCATTAGCGAAAAGCGAAAAAAAGCCCGGAAAAAGTGGCGTTTTGAGCTGAACTTGCCGCGCCAGCTTTACCAATTTGCCTGATCCTTTGCCCAGGTTGTCCAAGCATCGCGGCATTCACACTGGGACAATTTGCGGGATAATCCGACTATAGGGATTGGACAGCCCTCCGCTGGGGAGTGTCCGCGTGCGGTTACCAGAAACCTCGCTGGTGCATTCGAAACTGTTTTTGCGAGTTTGGCGGACGGTTCTGAAAAGTCACTGTCCAAGTTCACCGCCCAGCTTCACTGTCCAGGTTCGCTCGGATAATCCTCGATGCTAGTTTCGTCACCGGATGCCGAGTCGAACGTCTTCTCGATCTCTTGGTAGTTGGTCTGCATCAGATCAAGTTGCTCTTTGAGACGCTGCAAATCTTTACCGTTGTCAAGCGATTCTGACAGGATCGGGCGCAACCATTCTTGCATCAGGTGGAACTGCCCCTTGATCAAGTCGGCCAGCACGCGCGGAACCTTGTGCTGGACAAGCACTTTTTGTTCTGGCAGTTCAGCGGTGGCTTGCTGGTGATTGATTTTTTCCAGTTGTTCGCCGGTGGACCGAAGCGTTTGAGCGACTTGGTCAGCGGACGCCGACAGACTTTGTCGAAGCAAATCCATACGTGCATCCATGCGTTCTTCACGACCCTGTCCCGATGCCGCGATCGCTTTGGAGATCACCTGACGAATCGATTCAAGACCGTCACGCATTGATGCCAGTTGCCGCATCAATTGACCGGCCTGGTCTTCGCTATCGAGCCCCTGCATTCGGACACTTTCGACAAAGGCATATTTAATGCTGTCCCAACGCTCTTGGTCTTCAGGCGAAAGGATACCCATCAGTTCTTTGAACTTCAGGACGTTTGCTTCGTTGTCCGTGGTCAGCGTCTGCGAGTCTTGTTCGTAGGTTGCGACAATCAACGTTTGCAATTCTTGGTCGTTCATCACCGCCGCCACTTTTTCGGCGATGCGGTTCATGTTCCGATAACTTCCCTGCAGCTTGAATGGAGGCTCAGTACGATAGGCATCGGCCTGAGCAGCACTGCGAATGTACGCACGGTTCACACGCAAGACGACATCGCGAACCCGAAGCAATTTGCGCATTACTTCGAACATGTCGCGAGTTTGGTCGCTGGACAGATTACTTTGCAATTCGATGCCTTCGATGCTGTCACGCTCGGCAGCCCGAATGATCGCACGAGCGTCTTCGGGTGCTGCGGTGGACAGTGGAGCCAGAGTCGAATTGCTGGTTAAACAGTTTTCCAGGTAGCTCATTTCGAACGCTTCGGCAGAATCCCCGATGATTTCGCCAAGGTTGTAAACGTCTGCCCGGTTGGAAAGCATGTCGGGAACTTGGAACCGTTCGCCGCTTTCGGTGTAGGGGTTACCAGCCATGACAACGGCAACCCGTCGTCCGCGAAGATCGTATGTCCGCGTCTTGCCGTTGCTGACGCCTTCGATCTTTCTTGTCGCGTCACAGAGCGAGATGAACTTTTGCAAGAACTCCGGATGTGTGTGTTGGATGTCATCGACATACAGCATCACGTTGTCGCCCATCTCTAGTGCGAGATTCAGCCGCTCGACTTCTTCTTTGGCTGCCGCGTTGGGAGCTTCTGCCGGATCAAGTGAGGTGACTTGATGGCCAATCGCAGGGCCGTTGATCTTCATGAAGACTAAGCCAAGGCGATTTGCGACGTATTCCATCAATGTCGTCTTGCCGTAGCCTGGCGGTGAAATGAGCAGCAGCAAACCCATTCGGTCGGTACGTTTGTTTTCACCCGCCGATCCCATCTGTTTTGCGAGGTTGTCGCCGATCAGCGGCAAGTAGACTTCGTCCAACAACCGGTTTCGTACAAAGCTTGTCAGGACTCGCGGTTTGAACTCATCCAATCGCATATCATCACGGGCTTCGTCCACAAGACGACTTTTTGTTTGGTTGAGCATCCGATAACGAGGAACGACATCACCGATGTAGTTGCGAACTCGCCGTAAAAGCTCGTGGTAATGAACGACCAAGCTGCCGCTGGCAATGTTGTCGTGGCTGCCAACGAGGCCTTCGACCGACTGAGAAACCGGTGCCTCCGTTATCTGAAACTTTTCGGCACCGCCATTGAGAATGAGCCAAGCAAGTTCGTTGCGGTAAAAGCTTGCCGGATCAATGTTATTCTCTGTCGATACTCCCGTAAGAAATGCGTCGGCCCAGTTCCGCGCTAGAACAAAGGAGCGTACCGGATCAGCTTTGTTGCTCTTCAGTGCGGTCGCGAGAAGTTTTTCACGATCAATTTCTGGGACCGAATCACAGAACTTCTGCATCAAGTCTGATGCTCGTCCGCTGGCGATTGGCTTTTCTGGCGAAAACGTCAATTGGTCGAATAGATAGTACGCGATCGCTTGCGGACTGACATCGGCTGGGAACAACGGTCCCCAAATCGATTGGTCGTCTGTTGCCAATTGCGAAAGTTTGGCTCGAAACTGTTCAGCGGGTTTGGCATGTGGATAGGCCTTGGCGAGATTCGCGAAGCCCTCGATCCAATCCATCATGCCGCGACGCGTTTCGGGATCTAATAATTTGTCGAACCAGAACAGCGAGGCCGATCGAACGTCGGGCGCATGCGATAGTAGGCCGATTTGCTGATCGATCTCAACAACCGCCTTTAGGATCAGAGCCGCATCATGATCGTGAACACCTTTGGCGTAACCTTCGTCAAAACGCCCACCGATTTTTGATTGAACCCACGCCGCCGTAATTTCGTCGAGCTCAGGTGCGGCTTCACGCTGATCGTTCAACTTGTCAAACAGTTCGACCGCCAAAAATTCGGCGCGATAGACATGTCGGTTTTCACTGATCAGCTCTTGATGCCAAAGGTCGCGAGCCGCTTCTAGGGCTTCGTTTTCCAAGGCACGAAAATATTGCGTACCGGTGAGGTGCAAACACAACGCGTCGTTTCGGAGAACGGTTGTCAAATCGAGCGGTTGCGTGTTCACGGCAAATCGCTGGTTGCCCAGTCGGATGATGTCGCCGCCATCTTCGTAAAGGTCTTGGCGATCTTTTAGTTGCCGTACCGAGTCCTCGCGAATCGTCTTCAGACGGCTCTGCAGATCTTCGACGCGGACTGCATCATCAAGCTCTTGCAGTTGGCCGATGATGTCACGAACCTTTTCGACCATCAAGTCACCAGCGAAGTATGCAGCGATATCGTCTGCAGACTCCATTGATCGGACGCGATTGTCGATTCCTTTTAAGATACGGTCGGCAGCCGATGACAGTGATTCGGCACGACGGTTGCGTTTTTCAACGAGTTGAACTTTGCGAGATTCGAACGCCGCGTAAACTTCCTCGCGTCGAACGGCAAGCTGCTCGATAAAGTCATCGAACTCGGCGAATTTGCCTTCCAGTTCTTCGAGCTGCACCATGACTTTCGTCAAGTACTCGTCGCACCGTTCAGGGCTATCGCAAACATCGAGGTAGCCAGATGTCGTTTGCTCAAGCAATTTCAATTGAGAGGCGAATTCCGCTCGACCTTCAACGCCGACAAGCTCTTTTGTACGGGCCTTTAACGCACTGCGGACACGGTTAACCGATGCGAAAACGTCACCGATCGCATCGATGATTTCGGTCCGTTTCGTTGCGTCATCGATTCGTAGGTTACTAACCGTTTCGGTCAGCATCTCCAGCTGAGCCGCTGCGGCGTCAATCTTTTCGGCCAGCTCTTTCGATTCGGTGACCGTTTTGACTTCGTCGACTTGAGCTTTCGCCGATTCGATTCGCTCGATGTAAGGATCCAGCGATCCAGGCGTTAGCAGGAAGTCCACACAGCGTCGGCTGAGTCGTTCGCTGCGTTCGGCCGTTGTCTGTTCCAGTTTTTCGACAAGCTCGGAGTCGACATAACGCAGCTCTTTAAGCCCAAGGGCGTGGCCACGTTGGGACCGAAGCTCTGCTAACGCATCGACAAAGTGATCGATCGAATCGAACCGTTGGCGTTCGATCTTCTTGACCAAAGCCTCGATGTCGGACTCGACTTTATTGGTCCGTTCGTTTGTTTGTTTTCGGACCCGGACGACCTTTTCAAATTCTTCGACAGCTGCCGAAGCGGCTTCGCGGATTTTGGCGAGCGGTTCGTTTAAATGGTGCGTTTCCTCTTTGTCGATCCAGAAATAGCTATCGAGGATGTCGTTCGATTTTTTATTCAGGTCGACGTACAGGCCTTCGTAGCTGTCATCCTTATCGATCAACTGCAGCAGTTCGCTGCACTCGGCCATGCCGCGGACGATTTCTTTGTTTCCGATTTTGAATAGCAGCGAATCCGTTTGATTATCCGGGACGAAGTTGGGGCCGGTAAACGGAGTCTGCCAAATCTGGATCGCGTGGTGTTTTTGAGCTTCCTCGTGCGTCCGGAAGCAAACCATTTCGCCGCGTTCGAAGAAGGTTTGCCCGTGGCAGATCAACGGCGTGTCAACCGATTGGCGAATCAAGTTGTATCGCAGTTGGACGTAGGTGCCCGACTGAGGTGAATAGAACAAGTAGAGGAAATCTTCACCGTTGGACGAAGCGATGGTGCGCTGAAAACGCATGTCGCTAAGGCCCGTTTCAAAGCGTTTGTACTCACCGGTTTGTAGGTAGTAACCCCCAGGGAAGATCAAACCCTGGTCGCCGGGGAGCATGACGCAGGCTTCTGCGATCTCGTCGACTCGGACAACTTGCTGAATCTTGGAGTTGTAAACCAGATAGCGAGTCGTGTCTTCCTGATACGGCTTCATCCTTAGCAAGACCAAGTGCCCCAAGATGACGTAGTGGATTTCTGCGTCATCGAGCTTTTGATCAGGATTGTCGACCGGTTCGGCATAGATGCCTTCACCGCTGCCGGTATTGTTTTCGACCTTGATCGTTAAATCGCCACCGACAGTTTCGACAAAGACGATGTCGTCGATCGAAATGTGCGGGTGTTCGCCGTAGCGATGTTGGTCTCGGTTTGTCTTTGTCCAGCGGAATTCGTGTTGTGGCGGGTTCTTGACCTCATGTTCGCTGCGATTGTCAATGTACTCCAAGCGATCCGGGGAGACTCGCCATTTGAAGGACTTGATATCTCGTTCCGTTTTGCCGACTTGGAAAACCATGTGTAGCATCGGTCCGACACGAAAGAAACGCGAAAACGACGTGCCTTTATAGAATCGGTACAGTTCCGCGAAGTCATTTAAAAACCTCGCATCGCTGATAACATCGAGTGGCTTCTCGTGGAACTGGCCATCGGAAAATTGATACGCGGAGAATACGTCTGCGAGTTCAATTTCGGTCTTTAAACCGAACTGAACGTTGTATC
Source organism: Stieleria sp. JC731 (assembly GCF_020966635.1). NCBI lineage: Bacteria > Pseudomonadati > Planctomycetota > Planctomycetia > Pirellulales > Pirellulaceae > Stieleria > Stieleria sp. JC731. The sequence goes on from NZ_JAJKFQ010000011.1 coordinate 1,229,771, forward strand.
CGAAAAGGAACTGGTCGCCGACGGAAACAAGGTCACGCGGAATGCAATTGTGTTCCGTCGTGACACGCTCGGTCGCGAGCAATTTCGTTTCGATATTACCGAAAACTTCCGCCCGTGATTCGTTAAGCGATGCCAATCGAGTCCGAAGATCGTTGGCGGCGTCGCGAAGTCGGTTTCGCAGGACTTCATAAGTACCTGCGGCCAGTTGGGAGTCGGTCATGATCGGGCTCCCGTCACCTATTCGAATGCATGGAAGTCTGGGAAGGTCACAAACAGAGGAGTGATCGGCGGATCAATCAACGATCGCAGAGGTAGCCAAAGCAGTGCTAACCAAAACTGAGCAATCGATTGATCCGCCGATGCGGGGCAGGCTTTCGCCTTATGCCTTTTTGCCGCTGTTGCTGGTCGCGGTAGCGTTCAGTACGCGACCTGCCTTGTGGTCGGCGATGTTTGCGGTTCCGGCCATACCTAGCAAACTGGTCAGTTGCGACCGAACATCTTCGGTTCCCGCCATGCCCATCATTTTGGCGATGAGGGCAGCAATTGACAGATCTTTCACGCCATCGGTGTCCAAATTGAACTGGCTGATCAAGCTGCTAAGTTGGTCTTTGAAGTACTCCGCATTTCCATCAAAGAACGTGTCTTTAATGTCCGTCGCCACTCGGCTGTTATAGACAAAGCGGTCGATCGCTTTGCCGCCCTTGACGGCTGAGGTGATCTGTTCGAAGAACTCTCCGTCGCCACCGACGATATCGATTCGGGCAGCCTTGAGTGCTTCGCCGACAACACCGGCTTGGCTTTCGGCGATCCCGCGTTGGGCATCGATCGCGGCGATCTCGACATCCTTTTCCTTGTTGAGACGCAGCTTGAATTCTTCGTGGTCTTTCCCGACGCTGTCGAGGACTTTCATCGCTTCGGCTTTCTCGGTGATACCGGTCGCTTCGGCACGATACTTTTCCAAGTCGACGTTGGCTTCGGCCATACCTTGCTTTTCGACGGCGGTCGCTTTGGCTTCGATGCCCTTGGCTTCGGCAACGGCTTTGCGTTCCAGGACGGTCGCTTCGGCGCAACCTTCTTTTTCCAAGCTGACGGCTTTGGCTTCTTGCACGCGAGCTTCGGCCAAGCCCTTGGCTGCCGATTGTGCGGCTTCGCCTTCGGCTAGCATCTTTGCAGCGGCGGTTTCTTTCTCCGCCGCATCGCGACGTGCTTCCGCTTCGATGCGAACCTTTTCGGCCAGCAATTCGCTGGATTCTTTTTCCGCCTGCGCAAGCTTGGTTTGACGGATTAGTTCTTCCTCGGCTTTCATTTCGGCCGCGGTGATTTGAACCTTCTTTGCACGTTCTGCTTTGGCGATTTCTTCGGTGTCTTTGATCCGCTCTTGTTCTTCGACAACGGCTCGTTCGACGGCCACACGTTCGCGAATGACTTCTTGAATGTTGCGGCGTTCGGTTTCGATCGCCTTTTCTTTTTCGACTTCGGCGACACCGACGACACGCAATCGTTCCGTCGCTTCCAGGTCACGATCGCGGTTGACACGTTCCAGTTCGACAGCGTCGGTCTTTTCTTTGTTTCGCTGGGCAACCAGGACCTGTCGATCTTTGTTTTGTGTCGCGACGCCGATTTCTTCTTCGGTCGCGATACGTGCACGTTCGGATTCCAAACGTTGCTCTTCCTGTACTTTCTTCGCAGATGCTTGTTCGCGAGCGGTGATTTCAGAGATCTCGCGTTTTTGTTTTTCGACGGCTTCGACGCGTTGACGTTCAAGGGCAAGGATCGTTTCTTCCGCTTCGACGTCTTGTTTCTTGAGTGTTTTTTCTTTGTCGCGAGTGAACTGGTTTTCTTTAACCTTTTCGGCCGCGGTCAGCTCGGTAATCTTCTTGATACCTTCGGCGTCAAGAATGTTGTTCGGCGACAACATGCTTAGCGGCGTTTGTTCCAGATAGTCGATCGCCGCGTCATCGAGGCAGTAACCGTTCAAGTCGGTGCCGATGACTTTCAAGATTTCAGCTTTGAATTTATCTCGTTCTTCGTACAGCTCGACAAAGTCAAACTGTTTACCGACCGTTTTCAATGCTTCGGAAAACTTTGCATCGAACAGTTCACGCAGTGTGTCGATTTCTGAACAGCGTTTGGCACCGATCGATGCGGCGACTTCTTTGATCTGTTCGATCGAACTGTCAACGCGAATGAAGAATGCGACTTTGATGTCCGCGCGGATGTTGTCGCGGCAGATCAAACCTTCACTTCCCTGTCGGCTGATTTCAAAGCTTTTCAGCGACAGATCCATCAACTCATAGCGATGGATGACTGGGAAAACCATCATCCCTTCGCCGGTCGCCACACGCATGGCGCCTCGTCCGGTCCGAACAATCGCTTTGTCGGGACCCACGACCATGAAACACTTTTTGAAGGTCGCGATGGCGGCAATGAACACCACGACGATCAAGCCGATCACAAATAGCGTCGGCTCCAGCCAGCCTTCGGCTAAGATCAAGATCCCTGGTTGGGTGATGGTCACGTTTGGTTCTCCGGTTTGATTTCAGTGACGGTGTAAATGCGTCGTGAAGGATCAAAGTCTACAATCCGTACCACCGTTCCTTTCGGAATCTCTGCTCCGGTTGTACGGACATTTAGCAGCAAAGGCGCAGCATTCGTCCGAAACTTAGCTTGCCCAAACGACGTGGTTGCCGTTAATGAGGAAATTTCACAACTCCCTCCCAACAGCCGGTCTTTGTCATATCCCGGTTGGGGATCAAATTTGCCAACCAAAGGCTCCGTCGCCAATTTCGTTGCGACGATCGCGATCACACCATTGCGGATCGTGAACAGCAACGTCGGTAGCAATGTCGGGGCATACTTGGCCGAATCGAGTCCATACCAAAGCCCGTATGAGACTGCCCAAAAGACGATCGTGAAGACGCCAAACCAGATGACCAATGGGACGCGACCGAAGTTGGTCAGACGTAACGTCATCGCCCCAACGCCTGTCATCAACCCGGTCAAACCGCCTTGTGTGATTTCAAAGTCACCCAAGTCGACGTCGCCTCCGGGAGCGTCCATATCGATGCCATCTAAATCCGGCGCAACATCCAGATCAGGGCCGGCATCGAACGATCCGTCCATGTCGACATCGCCATCGAGACCCAAATCGATCAGGCCGATCACTGCGACGAGTGCGTAAAGCACGAGCAGACAGACCATTACCGACGCAGGCCAAACGGGACCGACGAACATCCGATCTAAAAATTCTTTGAATGCCTCTTCCACAGCAATCACGCCTTTAGGAGTCATACGAGTCAGATACCGACTCGTTAGCGTAGGGCATCATTGCACGACAGTTGGGGCGCGACTCGGTCGTCGGAAAGAAAATTCCCCAGACTATTGTCTCTGAGAATCACTGACTATTGACTCAGCGAATTGCCGTTCCGCTGGGTTCTGGCGGATGATCCATCCGACGCGGGCGATCTGCCGACGGTCAGTTCTGGATTGATGATGGATCAAATCAACGGAATCGGTTCGCCCGCTTCGGAAGTCGAAGAATCGCCATCGTGAGGATCTTGCAAGCCAAGCCGATCTTGGACCGAATCTAGATCCAGCAGACCGAGAAGACGTCCATCAAAATCGGTGACTGGGAATTGGCGATAACGGGGCGGAAGCGTCGGAACGAGTGAATCCAGGGCTTCGTACGGTGGCAGTACCGGGATGTCATGTCTGGCCAATTCGCCACACGTCGTTGCCGGGTCAAGATTACGCCTTCGGGCATCCACGACATCCGAGATCGTTATCATACCGACGGTAAAGTTGGCTTCGTCAACAACCGGGATACAGCGTGTGACCGATCGCTTTGTCCATTCGATCAACTGTTCCAATGGCATCGAGGCCAACAAGGTTGGCGGTTCGACGATCATGCCTTCAGCGACGCTGTAGCCACGTAACGGTTCGACAACGTCTACATGGCGAGCTTCGGTAATTCCCGCATAACAAATGAATATTGCAACGAGGCCAGCCGGATAGGCTTGGTATTGAATGGCAAAGATGGCCATCAACACGGCGCAGACGATTCCGATGTTGGATGCGATCCTTGTCGCTTTTCGGTATTCCAACAACATCGCTAGGACGCTTCGCAAAACCCGTCCGCCATCCATGGGAAACGCGGGAATCATGTTGAAGAGAATCAGCACCGAATTGACCATGATCATCGCGATCATGTAGCCCTTCCACGACAGCGAGTTGAAGGCTTCGGCAAATTGCGCCTCGGCGACTTCGCTGGAAAAGATCAGCCACGGCGAAGGCAGCACCGTGTCGGGCAACAAAATCCAGATCGTGAATAAGACGACAAGGATCGCAACGTTGACCGCCGGTCCCGCAACCGCAACCAGAAACTCTTGCCATGGCACACGAGGAATTTTCATCAGGCGGGCGACACCGCCAATTGGGAACAGCGTGATGTCCAGCGTTTCAATGCCGAACCGCCGCGCCATCAGGGCATGACCGTACTCATGTAGCGTCACGCAAAAAAACATCCCCAGCAAAACCGCAATACTAAACAGCGTTCCGACCAAGCCATCTTGAAACCCTGCGTAGCCAATGTAGGCAACCAGCAGTGCAAACGACCAATGCACATGGACGCCGATGCGAAAGTATGTTCCCAGGTTAAGTCGTTGGTGCCACACGGCGACCGGCCTATACGGGTATGATCGGAATTGTTGAGACCGTTCGAACTCGATCAAGTTTGGATTCTGTCCCACCGGAGGGACGGTCGTTCGATGCACTCAGACGGTCTGTGAATACGGAATCCTGAATAGCACTCCATTATGTTACGCCACAAACTGATTCACCCCCAGATCTCTTCCATTTTGGCAGCCTCTGGCCATCACAGCACCATTTTGATCGCCGATGGCAACTACCCTGCGGCCAGCAAGCGGGGCCCCCGGGCGGAACTCGTTAGCTTGAATCTGATGCCCGGCGTTCCCACCTGCAATCAAGTGTTGGAAGCGGTGATCTCGGCGATTCCTGTTGAAAAAATCGAGACGATGAAAACGGAAACCGAAGGGCCGTACGCACTTGATGGCGATCCGCCGGTTTGGGACGACTATCGCGAAACCATCCGAGCCGAAGGTCTAGGATTGGACCTGCAGCCCATCGAGAAGTGGGATTTCTACAATGCGGTCAGTACCGATGACCATGTCCTGACCATTCAGACAGCGGACCAACAGCGATATGCCAATATCCTGCTGACCGTCGGAGTGCGAATGTAGGCAAGAAACTTGACGCGATTTTAGTAGCGACCGATTCGACCTTCGATCGGTGTAAAGCTCGTCTTCTAGCGCCAGAGCCAGTCGCGGAATCCCTCGACAACCTGCTGGCGTTCGGAGATCGCGCGAAACGCGGCGTAGCCTGCCATTCCGAGTGCGACCAATAGCATTGTCGCACCGCGAGTCGGTGTGGGTCTGGGCGTGACCGCGGCCTTCTGACGAAGATGCCCCAACAGGGTTTCCCAGAACGCCGAATTGATGATCGGCTCAAAGGATTCAACCGTGGAGGAATCGACAGCCTTGTTTCCGGCGGCGCGAAGGTGGATCTTCAGACGTGGAAGAAAGACCTGCATCAGTTGTTCATCGCAGCTTGCATCGGGATCCAGTTCGCGCGCCGCAGCGAGCAACGGTTCTAAAATCTGTTCTGGTGTTCGGCCATAGACAACCAGGCGCGGCCGAGTCGTCAACGCGATCAAGGTGACGATTAAGGCGTAGAAGGACGAAAGCGCGACCCAAACCCAGGGGCCAAATGTTGCCGCGGCTGCTTTCGGGAAAAACAGCTCCCCAGGCCCAACGGCGACCAAACCGCAAATTGCGAAGCCCATCGCGGCGATGTCACGCCCCCCCGTGGTCACCAGCACTCGCCCGCTCAGCCGAATGGATGCCAGCAGCAGCAGGTAGGCGATCAGCGGAAGCCAAGCGATCAACAGAAAAAAAGGCTCCAGCGGCATCAGACCTTAATCGCAAAGTGGTTAGCGGTGGATGTGTGACCAAATCAGCCGATCATCAGTACTTTTCGGCGACGTTCAGATTTTTTGTGACGCCGGTCGATTGAGCTCAGTTCGTTGCTTGGGCATCACGTTCTGTTTCGGCGAAGCACAATCGTCCTGCGTTTCAGCCCAACAAGATCTGTGAAACAAGAATCGGATTCGAACCGTACCTGTCGTGATCGCTTGCGTACATAATAGGGTTGGTGCGATCATTCGCGAGGGGAGGAGATGCGAATGACCGGTGCAATCGGACTATCTGACAGATTGAGGGTTTCTCGTCCGCCACGCAACCATGCTTCGCAAAGCGTTCCCCGCAATCAGACGCAAACCTTGTCTACGGACATGATTGTCCTCGGCCCAATCAAGGATTCCGTCACAATTTTGCACTGCGTCTCCGCATGAGTCATTCCAATCCAACGACGTTGAGCCAACCAGAAGTGTCCGCCTTTGAACCGAATTCCGCTGACACTCGACATCTGGTGGATCGAATCGATTGTGCATTGGCGGAAGTCGGCGAGCAAATTGAGCAGATCGACAAGCCGCAGTACGCGTTCGAAATCAGCATCATTGTTCCCGTCTACAATGAACGGCAAACCCTTCCTAAAGTGCTAGAACGCATCGAAGAAGTCATGCCGGCATCGACCGAAACGATCATCGTCGATGACGCCAGCACCGACGGTACGACGGTCTGGTTGGCCGCCTTGCCGCCACGAGACAATCGGCGAGTCGTCCGACGAATTCGAAATCACGGCAAAGGTTCGGCCGTCCGGCTCGGCATTCGACACAGTCGCGGGCGTGTCGTTGCGATTCAAGACGCCGACACTGAATACGATCCTAAAGACCTTTTGCAAGTCATCGAGCCCGTTCTTCAAGGCGATGCCGATGTCGTTTACGGCTCAAGGTATCTTGGCGAAATCGAAGACCCTTCCTGGGTTCATCGCCTTGGCAATTGGGCTTTGACGGCCGCGAGCAATTGCATGACAGGACAGCGTTTGACCGATATGGAAACCTGCCACAAAGCTTTCCGTGGCGATTTGGTGCGATCGATTTCGATCCGAGAATGTCGCTTCGGGTTCGAGCCCGAAATCACCAGTAAAGTCGCCGCCCGGGGCGTCAAGATCGACGAGGTCCCGACCGGCTATCAGTATCGCAGCTACGACGAAGGAAAGAAAATCACTTGGAAAGATGGTGTGGCTGCTTTCGCCTGCATGTGGCGATATCGAAATCCCGGATGGGTCGGACGTGGGTTCCAGGGCTTGGGGCGTCTTGCCAAACGATTGGTCGGATCGAGTCGAAAAACCAATTGAGTCTCTGGCAAAGCCAATATTAAAACCGGCACCTCAGTAAGGGCTTATTCCGGCAGGTGTCGCTGATAGCGAGGTGTTTCGGCGGGAGGCAACGGAACGCCGCGTTCTTCTTGGTACCGACGTCGCTCGACCGCACTGGCGTAGTAACGAAGCCAAGTTTCGGTGTCTTCAACACACATCCACTCGACAGCTTTGCCTGGCACATCGACCATTTTCTCGCAACATGGCAGGATGTCGCGATAGATGATCATGTACAGTTCGCGATCGCAAAGGTGATCGGTGTACCTCAGCACGATGTTCTTGCTGTAAAGCTGCTCGATCGTTTCGGTCAGCAAGGTTGCAAGTTGTGCATCGCTTAGCGAATCAGGAGCGTGCAATTCCAGCGGAGGATCGAACCACTGAGCGATCGGCAGTGCTGGTGCCCGTTCCCAAGCCAACATGGATGCCAAGTACTCGTTTTCCGCATGCAGGGGCATCCGATGGATCGTCCCATCAATCGATTCATCGCGATAGGGTTCCAGCTCGTCCCGTAGCCGTGCATTGGCCAGCAACAAATCGACTTCGTCGATCGTTTGTCGTCGGGTTTCTCGCATGTCCATTAGGGCGACAGGATCCAATCTTACGCGGATAGAGCTAACGTCAAACCGACAGCGGCTTCGCTGTGGCGTGCCAGCACCAATCGCGGCATTCACCAAAGTGCTGGCCCGATTGACGCTTTGATGTTATCTGTCCGCCCCCGCTACTCAACTTTGAACTGAAGTAAAACCAAGGTTTCATTTCATTTTCGCAGACCATCGCTTCGCGTGATCGTTACGAACGGAATGCCTTATCAGGGGTTGCCGTCAAAATTGGAGAATACGGTCAAGTCTGACGGGGGCCGCTTTTACGATGCCGCCAATCACTATCTGAAAACGATCCATCGCCAGCGGATCACGCCCGGATCGACTTCGGGGCGTCCGCCTGCTGAACGTTGGCGATCGGCACCAAATGGGAACTGGCCGACCGCAACCCGCTCATCGAAAGCCCTACGCCAGCTCGTTTCGCTTGGCTAAAAGCGTTTGATACAGCTCGCTGTGTTTGGCGACCATTCGCGACACCGAAAACTCAGTCGCGATACGATCCTTGGCTGATGCCGCAAGTGTTTTCGCTTGTTCCGGATCATCGAGCAATTCGATCGAATGGCGAGCGAAATCGGCGCGGTCACCCAGCGGGGCTAAGCGGCCGGTTTGCCGATCAATCACCAGGTCTCGATTCCCGGGAATGTCCGATGCGATGACGGGAACGGAGGACTGCATCGCTTCAATAATCGCGTTGCTTTGCCCTTCGTATTCGCTGCCATTCCAGAACAGGTCGGCGTGCGGCAGCAAGTCAGCAACATCATCTCGCCGCCCCACAAACGCAACGTGTTTAGGGGTTGTGACGGCATCGCGAAATCGTAGCAGCTCGGCTCGCTGAGGCCCGTCGCCGATGATGATCAATGTTGTGTCGTGCCGAGTCGCCGCGATCAATTCACCCGACCAAACCAAGTCTCGATAGCGTTTCTGTGGCCACAATCGACCGATCGCCAGAATCAGTTTGTTCGCGGGATCAACGCCCAATCTCGCAAACGCTTCGGCTCGATCGATGGATGAATCTTGTCGTGGCGGGATGCCATTGTTGATCACGTGAAATAGATCAGCGGGAATACCATGCGACTGATAAAAGTCGCGGATGCCGACGCTGTTGGTCGTGATCGCGTCAGAACGTTTGGCGAGCAATCGATCGATTTTGAAGTGCCACCAACTTTTCCACGGGTCCACACAGCGTTCGCTTCCGATCACCACGGGGACTTTTGCCGATAATGCAGCCGCACGGCCGAATGCGTTTGCCGCAAAGATCCATGTATGCGCAATATGGGGCGCAAAGTTTTGCAGTGCCGTGCGAAGCCGAAAGAACGCCGACGGATCGGCTTTGAATCGCTTTCCGATCACTGTGTAGGGCACGTTCTGTTGCTTCAGCATTTCGCTTCGCGGGCCCTCGCGCGTCAGCAGGAACACATGCACGTCAAATTGATCTTTGGGCAGCCCGGTGGCCAACAAAGCGAGCTGCTTTTCGGCGCCCCCGCAATCCATTGTCGGAATGATCAATGCGATTTTGATCTTCATGTTCCATCCTGAACGTCTAGTTGTCGATCACCTGCGGCTGCTTTGAATTGATCGACAAGCCTGCGAAATAGCTGCATGTATTGTCGCAACGAATCGTCTTCATTGCGAAGGCCTTGCATATGTTTTCTCAGCAGCACTGCCTGGCGTTTGGCCGCTTCGGGATCATCCAAGATTGACTCAATCGCCAACCGCAGCGATCGAGGACGCTCGGGATTGAACCACCGAATCGGCGAATCGAAATCGGCACTGGTTAGCTGTTGTTGGACTTCGGCGGATGACACGGCGAAGAATTCTCGGGCCACTTCGGTGTTGGCAATCACCAGAGGAATTTCCATTTGGATCGCTCGAGGCACATGACTTTGGTAGCCATCATCGCCGGTGTGAACCATCAAGTCCGACGCACCGAAGACGTCATCCATGATGCCGAACGATCCTGGCATCGCCATCGCTTGCCGAAGCCCTTCGCCTTTGAGGTGTGAGAAAATCGCATCTCGTTTTGGACCGTCGCCAATGAACCAGTACTGCAAACCGGAGATTCGTTCACTGAGAATCCTTGCGGTCTGCACCAGCGTGGATATCCCTGAACTGGTCTGCATCCGTTCGACCGAAAGGACCACCGACATGCCCTCGAACAAATGCAGGTCGCCGTTAATCCTAGCCAATGCGGTCCGTAACAGTGTTTTGTCCTGTAGGGGCGACTGGATCGCTTGGCCGATGCCGATGGGAATGCGGCATGTCTTTGCGTCTCCAAAACCATCGATGATCAACCGTCGCTGGATCGTGGCGTTGTTGACAACAATCGCATCGGCTTTCATTGCTGTAGAGACGCAATGCTTGACGTTTCGGCGACCCTGGGAATCACTTAGGTCGCTTGACGTTCCCATTCCGGCGATACGAACGACGGCCGGAACCTGTAAATGTTTTGCGGCTTGAACGGCCGCAATGCACTCTTCCTGTGCCGAATCACAGTAGATCAAGTCACAATCGCGTTGGGTCTGGCAAAGCCATTCTCGAAGCGACTTGATATACTTGGTTGCCGAACGATCGCCTCGTCCCGACCATCCTGTACGAAACATTCGCAGTGGTCGGTGGACATCAAATTCACGAAATTGAAACTTCTCGGAACAGGAATTTGCTTGGCGTGGAACGACGACTTCGACATGCTGTCCGAGCGAATGCAGGTTCGATGCCAACTGGATCAGGTGCCCAGCTGCATCGAAAGAACCATGGGGCCAAAAATGACGGCCTACCAGGACTAATCGAAGACGGCGATCCGAACGGCTCACTGCTTTGACTTGTGCTCGGTCGCTGCGATTTCTTCGGGTTCAAGGACGGCGAGGTACGGCAAGTTGCGATACATATCCATGTAATCCAAGCCGTACCCAACAACAAACTCATCGGGGATCTCGAAAGCGACGAAATCTGGACGCAGCGAGACTTCGTGTTGCCGGTGCTTGTGCAGCAGCACTGCCGACTTCACCGATTTCGCGCCGCGATCTTTGATCACGCCCGTCAAACGGTCCAGGGTCTTGCCTGTGTCAAAGATATCGTCGACCAGCAAAACGTCCCGGTCGGCAACGTCGATCAGCATGTCGCATGAGACGTCCAATTGGCCCGATTCGGTGCCGCCGCGATAGCTTGATGCCTGGATAACGCCGACCCGTTGGGGCATCGACAGTCGGCGGATCAAATCGGCAAACAGCACAATGCTGCCTGTCATGACTGCGATCACCGTCAGTGGCCGGTCGGAGCCATAAAATCGGTCAATTTCCGTCGCCAGACGTTCGACTCCGGCCTGCAATTGTTCTTCGTCTAGCAAAATTCGCATCGCGATACTGAGCCCTTCAGTTCAGTCCTGGATATTAAGTCAATTGTTGTGTTTTTCAGAAAAATCAGCTGCGGAGCCACATCTGCCCATGGTCTTCGCGAGACGGCATTCTGACTGAAACTCGTGCAATTCTCAGCCCAGATTGCCAATGATTTTTCGTGGAAAGATAGGCGATTTGGGTTCAGCTTGCGATCACCGAGCGGCAAAAGCGAAGCCTTCGGCAGCTTTAACCGATGAACGATACACCGACACGCATTGAAACACGAGTGTAGGAACACCGAACTCGGGGGCCATACCGAGTCGTAGAAACTCCCGCTGCAAGACGCACCGAATGACCAATTCCCAACGCCTAGCAACCGTACGCGACCACTTGCGCAGGTGGATCCAGTCCACCTATGCCGATGCCGTGAATGCGGACCAAGAGGAAAACTCTGTGGGAGAGGCCGGGATCGCTTCGGAGTCGATTTTGATTCGCGAAGGCTACTATGTCGGTCGCACATTCATCATCGCGACGGGGGAAGAGGAACTGCGGGCGACTTGGTTCATGGAACCAGACGAGCTTAAAATTCGCGACCTCGAAGGCTCGATTGTCGCCGTCTTTGCAGGCGAAGAAATCTATGCCCTCGAAGCAGAGGAAACTCAGCAAGTCACCGTGGAAGCTGATTCGCCAGCCGTCGCAGCAGACGAAGACGATTCTCCGGTTTCGATCCCAATGATCGCCGCACACAATGGTCAACAGGACGAAGAACAACAGGACGAAGCGGAAGCCGAATGCTCCGAAGCGGCAGCCGAAGCGAGCGAACCTGATGAGAATGAAGGGATCTCTAGAGCAGCGTAGTGACAGACCGGTTTTCTGTTTACTAATTCGATGCTAAGCTATCGCATGTTCAGCGCAAGCGAAGTCGCGGTGATCCCGGCAAGACTGGGGATTCAAAAGGTGACGGTCAATTGCGTGGCGACAAAACGTTGCCGATGAACGTATGAAATTAATGCCGGATGGGTGGCCGAGTGGACGAAGGCACTGGTCTTGAAAACCAGCGTAGGGAAACCTACCGTGGGTTCGAATCCCACCCCATCCGCTTCTTGAGGCAGCTCTTGCCGACGACCAACCTGAGCGTTCTTTCTGGTCTCGGCGATTCTTGAATTGATGCAGCAGTGGGCGGCGGGTATCGATTGATCCCGAACCATTCTTTCAGCTTCGGACGTCCCCATCGTTTTTCTGACGCGACTGATCAGGCCTTTAGCATCTTGCACCAATATGCTCGCATCGGCTTGTCTTCGGCGACTAACCGTCCTTGATATGAGCAGATGACAACCGTGTGAAAACTGCTGTTTCACTGACATGGAGGGGGGTGCTATCCTCCGCCCGTGCGGATTCAAGTTCTTAGCGGGTGAAACAAATGCGAAAACTAATGGTGGCGACGGTCCTGTCCACGCTCGTGTTCTCTGGAATGCTTCTTTCCGGTGCTCGTGCGGAAACTCAGGCTAAAAATGAAAAAGAGCTTCTCATCGTCAAGGTATACAAACTGAATGGCCTTCCGGTCTTTACCGAGGACAAGCAGTTTTCGCCTGACTTGTTGATGAAGTTAATTCAGTCGACCGTCTCACCGAGCAAATGGGAAGCGGCGGGTGGCACTGCGACGATGGCTCCATATCCGCAGAACACTTCATTGGTCATTTCTGCAAATGGCAAAACCCACGACAAAATTGTTGATCTGATCGAAGGCTTTCGAAAGTAAAACGCGGGAAGTGTTTTTGTAGCCAGTGGGTAGGGGTTTTTGAGCCAATTGATCAAAAACCCCTTTCTCCTTTCTTCAGCGATCGCGCGATTCAGGCTTTACTGCCACCCGCCGGTGGAGTGTGACGTAGCCTTGCCAATGTAGCAGCTTGCTAACGGTTTGCAGTTCATGCGGCCGGCGTTTTGCAACGAATTGGCTTTTCTAGATGCGCATCAACAACATCGTCCATGTGATCCCGGCTGCGATTCTGTTCGTAGTGGCAATGACTTCCGCAGTGTCTTCGGCGTCGGAGTCTGGCGATCAACCGGTTTCGCATAACATTGGAGACAACGCTGCAGAATCCAACCGGGGACTCTCCCAGCCGGACCCTTCCGCTGAAAATTCAGAGTCTGTGGATTTGGGCGAAGTTGATAGTGCAACTGCCAGCCCACTGGATAAGATCCTGCGCGAGTATTTCAAACGCATCAATCAATTCAATGGAACTCCCGATGTTCCTTACAGCGATGAACTTGCAGCACGCCATCTGCGATCAGCTGCGGGCCAGGGCTACGCATGGGCTCAAGTGATCACCGGGTGGTTGCATGTCAGGGGACAAGGTGTCGACCAAGATGACAAAGAGGCTGTGAATTGGTTTCGTCTCGCGGCAGAACAAGGTGACGCCGCTGGGCAAAATTGGTTGGGGTTCATGCTTCTAAAGGGATACGGTGTCGATCGAGATCCCGTGGCTGCGGTGATGCTATTTCAAGAAGCCGCCGACCAAGGACTTCCTGACGCACAGTTCAATCTCGGGCGAGCCTTTCGCCACGGTATTGGCATCAGTCAAGACTATTACCGAGCCGTTGAGTACTTAAGGCCGGCCGCGGAATCAGGTCATCCTAGAGCCCAATTCGATATGGGCTGGATGTGTGATCATCAGTTCGGCGAAGCAGGCGACGATGCGGATGCTGTCCGGTGGTATCGTCTGGCGGCAGACAATGGTTCAGCTGTCGCTCAATTCAATCTTGGGTTGATGCATGAGCAGGGCCGCGGAGTCACGGCAGACCTTGATCAAGCGATTTCGCTTTATCGTAAAGCAGCCATGCAAGATTACGTTCACGCCCAGCGGGCTTTGGGGATCAAGTACAGAGATGGCAAGGGTGTGCCGCAAAGTGATCAAATCGCGGTGGAATGGTTTCGAAAGTCTGCTGAGCAGGGCTATTCATTCGCACAAGGATCGTTGGGATGGATGTACTTGGAAGGCCGCGGTGTCGAGCAAAGCGACGAGGAAGCCGCCAGATGGTTTCGTGCCGCCGCGGTTCAAGGCAACACTTGGTCGACGACGCAGCTAGCGTGGATGTACCTTGTAGGACGTGGCCTGCCCAAGGATATCAATGCCGGGGTGGTTTGGCTCAAGCGAGCCGCACGGGACGGCGACGTTTGGTCTCAACGCGAGCTTGGTCGGCTGTACTTTTGGGGAACGATCATTCAACAGGACGATGCGGAATCGCTGAAGTGGTATCGACAAGCCGCCGAGCAAGGTGACCCCGAGTGTGAATACATGGTGGGCTTGCTGTATGCGGAAGGGCGCAGTGTTGAAGTCGATGACGAAGAAGCCATCAAGTGGTATCGCTTGGCCGCAGACCAAGACCTTCCCGCGGCACAAAACAATCTAGGGATGATGTACCAAGAGGGACGCGGTGTGCCGAAGGATGATTCCGTCGCAGCGCGATGGTATCGCAAAGCAGCGGATCAGCAGTTCGTGCTCGGCCAGACGAACTTGGGGCTGATGTATTTGTATGGCAAAGGAATCGCTCCCGACGAAGTACGTGCGATCGAGTTACTGCAAAACGCAGCAGACGCCGGTGAGCAGAATGCTGCGTTGGCATTACAACGGCATTCAGAGGCGAAAAAATCGGAAGCCCATCGGCGATTTTCGATGTTAGCATTAGCGGGGTCATTTATCGGATTGATCTATATGGTAGGCCGCCGTTTTTAGAATCCCCATTCCCCGCAGGCGCCAGCGTGCGGTTATCCCAGCACGTTCCAGCAACATCGCAACTTCATCAGCCGCGCAGCGCCAGCGTGTGGTTGTCTCCGGATCCGCAGATCTGCCTGCACAGGAACCGCGAGCTAACGCTCAGCGGCTGATGGAGGTTGGGCGGTCCCATCAGCCGCTACGCGCCAGCGTGCGGTTGTCCCGGGAATCGCAGATCTGCCTGCACAGGAACCGTGAGCTAACGCTCAGCGGCTGATGGAGGTTGGGCGGTCACATCAGCCGCTACGCGCCAGCGTGCGGTTATCCCCCGGAACCGCGGATCCGCCTGTGCAGGAACCGCGAGCTAACGCTCTGCGGCTGATCGAGGTTGGACAATCACATCAGCCGCTACGCGCCAGCGTGCGGTTACCACCGAATCTTCCTTGCCGGAAACATTCGTGAATCTCAGCACTGCTTACGATCCCAACACCGCGGCTGTTTGCAGCGTTCATACCGGCAGCCGTAACCTCAATGTTCTGGTCCGCCTACGTCGCTTTACGATCGTTGGCAATTGCGTTTGCCAGAATTTCTCGAAAAACGAATGTGACCTCTCTCCCAGATCGAACACAGCAAATCAACAAACATTCGGTGTCGTTGTGGTCAGCCCGCAGGGACGTCGATCGGCTGTCGATCTTCGCACCTGCTAACCGGGGCGTATGTTTCTCTCGAGGGTCAACAGAATCTGTGAGCTTCTCGGGAAACCGATGCAGAGAAATGACCAGATGACGGCGTCGCCCTCGAACAACATTTTCCCACCGATACCGTTATCCGTTCACGCAATACCATGCGAAATTTTCTCGGCTTTGAGACAAATCGATTCGCAGCGACAAAACATCCAGTCCCCGAATCAGCAGCGCACCAAACTACAGAGCAAGCTCAGCTGAAACTTCGAAAATCAGTTCGGCACGTCTTTCTAACACAGTTGACAATCAAGTTGCTGCGAGCCGCCGGTGTCTTGCTATGCCTGATTGGTGTGTTGAAAGGAGGCTACAATCTGTACTTCGAAAACGGAAAAGTTGGAATAGAGGGGACCGTTGTCGATCTTGTAGGGGCTAAAGCGAATCTCCCGAGCGTTGAATTTGTTGCGGGCGAATCAATTCGTACTGTCAGTGGATCAATGCCGATCTCGAAATTTTCGTATTCAATCGGCGACCAAGTCGGTGTGTTGTACGACCCCGCTGCACCAGACAAAGCACAGATCAACACATTTCGCGAGCGGTGGTTGTTCGCGGCGCTACTTGTCTTCGTTGGCTTCAATTTCCTTTGTCTTAGCTTTATCGCGCCGGTCGTACAGCAGATCGTTACCAACGTTGTGCTGAAAGGTTATCCAAAAGAGACCGAAGCGCTGTAACTCTCGGTTGCATCAGACGCAGGCACTAGCGTGCGGTTGTCTCGCAAACTGTGGATCTGCCTGTGTAGGAACCGCGAGTTGGCGCTCAGCGGCTGATGGAGTTTGGGTTGTCATATCAGCGGCAGGCGCGTTTAGCGTGCGGTTGTCCCCGGAACCACAGATCCGCCTGCATTGGAACCGCGAGCTTGCGCTCAGCGGCTGATGGAGGTTGGGCGGTCATATCAGCGGCAGGCGCGTTAGCGTCCGGTTGTCACAGAAACTGTGGGTCTGCTTGTGTAGGAACCGCGAGCTTGCGCTCTGCGGCTGATGGAGTTTGGGTTGTCATATCAGCTGCAGGCGCGTTAGCGTGCGGTTGTCCCCGGAACCACTGATCCGCCTGCATAGGAACCGCGAGCTTGCGCTCAGCGGCTGATGGAGGTTGGGCCGTTACATCAGCCGCTACGCACCAGCGTGCGGTTATCCCCGGAACCGCAGATTCTCCTGCATAGAAACCGCGAGCTTGCGCTCAGCGGCTGATGGAGGTTGGGCCGTTACATCAGCCGCTACGCGCCAGCGTGCGGTTATCCCCGGAACCGCAGATCCGCCTACGCAGGAACCCTGAGCTAACGCTCTGCGGCTGATGGAGGTTGGGGAGTCACACGCTCGACATCATTTTCTAAGAATTCACTTGACTTCAACTTTGAGAACCTAGAAGATGAAGACAGACAAGCTGTCTTTTTTCTTCCCAAATGGAGACTGTTGTGAATCAGCTCACAGATTCCGAAATGGAACTGTTAGAAAAGTTGTGGGAACTGGGACCGGCCACGATCCGTGCTCTGTCACGAAGCGTCTATCAATCGGAATCAGATTCCAAGACCGCGTCAGTACAGAAGTTGCTCGGACGCATGATGGACAAACACTATGTGGTTTGCGATTCCGGTAAGCGACCGAAAGAGTACACCGCCGCAATAAGTCGCGATGAGTTCTTGCAGCGGCAGCTCGAAAACCTTGCCACGCGACACTGCGGTGGCAAGCTGATGCCGTTAGCGACCGCGCTTGTTCAGACCAAAGGGTTTAACAAACGCCAACGCCAGCAACTGCGAAAGATGATTGACGAGCTCTTCCCTCCTGATCAGGAGAAGTAGCGAGTATGATCGATAGCTTCTTTTCAACGCTCTCTGGCGCAACTGCATCGGATATTTGGATCTGGGGACTCGGCAGCCTACCGATAACAGCATTGATCGCTGGATGTATTTGGGGATTTAGCCGAGTCTTTCGTCATCCCGCATTCTGGCACGCCGCTTGGCTTCTGCTATGTGTCAAGTTGCTTGTCCCGATCGCTTGGAATCTTCCACTTCCTAGTGTTCCGGAAATTCGATTCGATTCAACACGCATTTCCAGGGGTGACAACTGGTCGAGCGCAGGTAGGAACCCTGCCATTTCTCTTCGGCAAAATACAGACATCGGGACGGCGGAAACCGCAGGTGGCTCTTCCCAAAATGATGCGACTCGTCGACGTCTTGCCGAAGACAGCATGCACCATCGGCGACCTTTCTCGTCATTAAGTCTTGCTGCGATTTTGCTGAGCCTATGGGGAGTTGGGACTGCCGTGCTGTTTGCTTCATTCTTGCTGCGGTTGTTCCGGCTCCGACAGGTACTATGTAAGCATAGCGTACGCGCGGATGTGGAAACCTATCAGGCGTTTGACAAGGTCGCCAGCAAAATGGGGTGTCGCCGCCGCGTCGAAATAAGGTTCGGCAAGGTGTCTTTGCCGCCAATGCTTAGTTCAATTGGCTACTCAACAAAGTTGTATTTGCCGATCGAGCTTTGGGCGGATCTAGATCACACCCAGCGTGATTTGGTGCTGGCGCACGAGATCGCTCACCTTCGTCGTCGAGACGACCAAACCCGATGGGTCGTCGCATTGACTTGCATATTGTTCTGGTGGAACCCGATCGTCTGGCTGGCTTGTAGAGAGCTACGCCAACTGGAAGAGCACGCGTCCGATGCGGCGGTCGCGATGCAGAACGCGAGTCATCTCCGAAACTACGCCAAAGCGTTGATGCACACGATTGAATTTCTGTCTTGCGACACGAGTCCGGCGAAAGCCAACCGACCTTCTCTATCTCGAGTTCTCACACCGGCGGTCACCATGGCCGACGAACGCTCTTTTCAGCACCTTTCAAGGAGACTTGCTTTGTTATCCAAACCTGCAAATCTGAAATGGAGACCCATCCATTTGCTGGCGATCAGTCTGTTTTTCGTTGTACCGACGGGGACTGCGGCTAACAAGCGTCGCGATGGCGGAATCACCGCAAGCGAACAGCGAACAGGGTGAGAAGAAAGTCGCGACCGTAAAAGGAAAGCTGACTGACAAAAATGGCCAGCCAATCGCTGAGGCGACTGTAACGCTCGCCACACCCGAAGCTGACCTTCGCTATGTTTACCGACTTGGCGCTGAAACGATGCTGAAGCGAACCAAGACCGATTCGTCAGGTGAGTATGAACTTGAGGTCCCTGTGACGGGGCAAACGACATCTGCATCGATTGACTTTTCAAAGCCGGGATTTAAGCGTCTCGTCGGGACACCGATGTCCGTTGGTGATCCGAATCGAATAGATCTATCAGTTGGCAAGACAGCTATTTTTGACGCCCAGTTATCCCCGGCCTGGTATGTCGCTGGGACGGTGGTAAACACTTCGGGTGATCCAATGCCTGAAACGCTGGTTCATGCCTCTTTGAGAGGCAAAACATTCAGTGCAGGTGTTGCCTGGGTAGAGACAGATATAGATGGCAAGTTCGAAATCTTTGGATATCAAGACGAGTTGTTCGAGTTATTTTCGGGAGGTGATAAAGATTCAAAGGATAGTCTGACTGCAGACCTAGGGTTCCACAAACGAGGCTTTATCGACGGACACATGGAAAGCATCCATCTGTTGCCTAAGAGTGAACGATCAAATCTGAAATTTGTTCTGAAGGAAGGTTTGACCTATGAAGGCCAACTGTTGACACCGGAAGGGGAACCCGCGGCAGGGCGACTGGTCTCATTCCAAAATGAAGACAGCTATCAGTACAACGGCGTTTATTGCGACGACGACGGCCGATTTCGGATGATCGGTTTGAGTCCTGGGAAGCATTCTGTCACGGTGCGCGACGTGCCCCACTCCTCCTCGTTAAAGACCGAGCTGCAAATCGAACGTAGCGAAGATCAAAAAACGTTGAAGCTATCGAAGGTGACCGCGGCTATCCCTGACGTGATTGAATTTGCCGGGTTGAAAATTGGTAACGTCACACCAGAGATCAAGGAAGCGTATTTCATACCTTCTTCGGTGAATGGCGCCATTGTCTTGGATCAAGGCCCCAACTTGGAGTCCTTCAAGATCGGCAAACTTGCACCTGGCAATGTGCTGTATATGGTTGGCAATGAACGTGTGGACGGCGTTGAGGGTTTCATCCACACACTTCTCGCCGAATCTCTCAAACCCACAGTTCCTCTGGGAAAGCCTGGGAATACCACCGCATTTGCGTTGCCCGAAGGCGGGATGGCAGTTCGAGTCGTCTATACGTTTGCCGATGAGAACAGCTCGGGAACCAGTACTCGGTACATAAATTTGACCACGGCTCAGATTGATGAACTGGGAGAACTGTCGGCGAAGCTGAAATCGAAACGCTAAGACTGAAGCCCCAATGGCAGACACCGACAACAATTTCCGCGTGTTTCCTCGGAGACTTTATTCGTCGGAATGTTGATCGGTGGGGGCACCGCAACTGGAAAATGGCAAGTTCGTTTACACGATTGGGTTTGGCCTTGGACTATTCGGCTTTCAGATCGCGATGTCCTTTGTGCCCACTTCGGTGTGACGGCAAAGAGAATCTCGAAAGATGCCAGTTCAATGCCAAGATTGCCAATCGGTTAGCGAATGGACCAGATCATCGGTGAACTAAAATTCAAAACGATAATCTGCAAAATGCCAAAAGTGAATCTGATTGGGCTACTTCTATCTCAACTTTGCTTCCTAGTCGGATGTGGTGAGGAGGCGTCGCCGATCGGTGAACCTGTCGGGCGAATGACGGATCGGAAACTGGGATTTGGAATCACCGAAGGAAACATTGGCTACGAACTTGCATTTGCATCGGCGAAGAACGCCGGCATCCAGTTCATCGAATTGCCGCAGCAGTGGGATGAAGTTGAACTGGCTGACGGGGACTACCAAAGCCAATTTGTTGCCATGGCAAATGAAGTTTACCCGCAGCTGGAAACCTCGCTCGTCCTGTCGATGAATCCGATCGACACGGCGGCGAACCGAGTTCCGAAACACTTGCTGGATGCTGACTGGGATTCTCACGAACGAATCGATGCGTTCAATCGATGGTTTGATTGGACCATCGCTCAGCTATCAGACGCTCAGATTGTCGCTGTCAGTGTCGGAAACGAAGTTGATGCCTATTTCACATCACATCCCGATGAGATCGAAGCGTACGCCCGATTCTACGAACAGGTCGCCGGCCACATTCGCGAACAGATTCCCAATGCAGTCGTCGGATGCAAGATGACATTCCCAGGGCGGACGGGAAGTATCGAGAGTGCACTCGCGTCGATCGATTCGCACTCAGACGCAATCATGTTGACGTACTATCCGTTGAACGACCAGTTTCAGGTGCGTGATCCCAGCGAAGTGTCCCGCGACTTTGAGAAAATGGTCAGCCTGACTGATCAGCCGGTCTACCTGCTGGAAACAGGCTATCCCAGCGGTGCGAAGTGTCAGAGTTCCCAAGCGAGGCAAGCCGAGTTCGTTGATGCACTTTTCGAAGCCTGGGATAAGCAAGTCAATGAAGTTCCCGTCGTGAATCTAGTTTGGACCTGCGACCTGCCGAAGTCGCAAGTCGATTCGATGGTTCAGTACTATGCTGTCCAGCAACTGGCCTATCGCGAGTATCTCCAAACGCTGGGTTTACGTACCGCGGACGGCACCAATAAAGCCGCATTCGAAAGGGTCCGCGAAAACGTTCGGGAACGAGTGCAGTCGAGATGAAGCCGATTCAACGTAGTCCATTTCTTACCGTCCTGATTGGGCTACTGAATAGTTGAACGACCTATAGGCGTGTCGAGTGGTTGGAGTTCAGGGGGGGGATTGGATAGCTGCGTGGTGCGCGGGCAAAATTGGTTCTTTGATTCGGCGGTGTCTATCTCGCTGCTATGATGCCAAGACGAAACACCTCGCCAGCTTTCTTTCCGAATCCAAACTGAACACCATGATTCGCTACTGCCTTGCCCCACTCTGGTTGGCTCTACTGCTTAACTTGTCACATGCTGATGAGTGGACCGTTCCGCTTGCGGGCAATGCGTTTCAGACGGCGACTGATTTCAACGATCGTGGGATTCGTCGAGACGGTTCGCTCAACTTGAAAGATCCGAAGGTGGTCTATTCGGCATTCTTTCACGTCGATCGACCTGCCAGTTTGGATTTGAAAATCACCGCAAGCAGCAAAGCTGCGGGCGTGAAAATGATCACATCAGTTGGTGGAAAGCGGTTCGAAACCGAAGTTGGGCCAACACAGGAAATCTATCCAATCGGCAACGTCGATGTGGATCATGCTGGATATGTGCGAGTTGATTTCCAGCTCGCTGATGTGGCCGGACCATCGGCGCTGGAACTCGGCGATCTGATGGTTGCGTCGGACACGACAGGATTGGAAGTTGACTTTGTCAAGAACAACGACGGCAACATGTTTTACTGGGGACGTCGTGGGCCTTCGGTGCACCTGCGCTACGTGGTGCCGAAAGATCGCAACCTGCAGTACGCCTATTCAGAAGTCACCGTTCCAGTGGGGCAGGATACGTTGGGATCGTATTTCATGGCGAACGGTTTTGGTGAAGGCTATTTTGGATTCCAAGTAAATGGTTCGAATGAACGTCGCGTCTTATTTTCGGTTTGGAGCCCTTTCAAAACGGATCGTCCGAGCGACATCCCGGAAGACCAGCGAGTGAAGCTGCTCGCTCGTGGCGATGGCGTTCGAGTTGGCGAGTTTGGCAACGAGGGATCAGGTGGGCAGAGCTATCTGATTGAGCCATGGAAGTCGGGCGTCACCTATTGCTTTTTGACCGAGGTGAAACCCGATGGAAATGGCAGTACCGTCTACACGTCTTGGTTTTGTGAGAAGGAAAAGCCATGGCGTTTGATCGCGAGTTTTAGCCGTCCAAAGACGGACACGACACTACGAGGCTTTCACTCGTTCTTGGAAAATTTTATGCCGGCGACCGGGTTCATCGAACGCCGCGGGTTGTATGGCAACACCTGGGTATGCGACGAAAGCGGACAGTGGCACGAATGCACCAGCGCGATATTTAGTGTCGATGCCACCGGCGCCGGGAAGCACCGCCTTGATTTCGATGGCGGCGCCGAAGGCAGTCACTTTTTTATGCGGAACTGTGGATTCTTTGACCGAACAGGTCGGCCAGGGAAAACGTTCAAGCGAGAATCCACCAGCGATCAGAAACCGAATATCGAATTTGCAGAGCTGCCCCTGAATTCGTCCGAGTAAGGCGCAATTGACCGAGTAATACTCGGAACCTTCCAAGCAATAACGCGATCGCGTTTTACTTGGGACTGGCAATATCGATGTCCAGCGACAGAATCCCGACGGTGGTTTGATCGTGCTGCGGCACAAGTTGTAGCCTCAGTCGATCTGTGACGGTGGTTGTTGCCGGATGAATTGTGTTGTAGTTATCCGGCAACACGCTGTACTGGTCGGTGTTGTAGATCGGCATCGTATTCCAGTTCTCTCCGTCGGGAAGTTGAACGACCCAAGATTTGGGAACTTGGACACCGCCTTGGTCATCATAAAAATAGACGCCGACACTGCGGATCTGCATCGGCCTTTCCAGTTGAACTTCCACCCATTGCTCCTTGCCCTTTTCTGGCCAACTGGTCCAGCGTGGGATCGAAGTGTCAGCTGATGACTTTGGTGTATGTTTCATTCTCACTGCGTCGACGTTGTCTTGGGCAAACGTGTGAGAGGCTTTGACGGCAGCAAACCGTAGGTTGTCTGGAGAAGTCAGGTCGGGGGTCGCCAACGCCTCGGATTCTGGAAACCAAACTTGCATTGAACTGCGATCACGATTGCTCCAAGCGAAGTAGGGCAACAACCGCAGTTCTCGATCAGTCGCAGCAGCTTCCAGCTTTCGCTCTTTCGCTGGCACAACCAACTCAGGCCATCCTTTATCGGTAGCCACTTCTTTTACGTGTTCGGATCGAAAATCGGGAACGAAAAAACGCTGCACGGCGCCTTCGTTATCAATTCCTTCTGCACAGTAGACGATCGGTCCGCGTGAAAAACAAAACCTTCCACGGTTCGCTTCGACTTCATCAATGCATCGATTTTTGCGCACTGGCATCGGAAGGATCAGCTGCACTTGGTCGCCAGCATTCCATTGTCGTTCCAGGGTGACGAATCCCTCGACTGCCTCAGTCTGAATCGCTTGACCGTTGACTTTGACTTCCCACTTTGGTGCCGCATTCGCAAACGAATACAGCTCGCCGGGAACCAGTTGGCTTCCGGCCCAGGTCGGGATCCGCAGTCGCAGTGGAAACGCAATCGTTGACTTCGGATTGACATCGATTTTGATGCTTCCTGACCAAGGGTAGTCAGTTGTTTGCCGCAATTGCACGTGCGTGTTATCAATCGAGATTGTCGTTGAATTGCTGCCGTACAGCACGCAGTCGACGCTTTGATTGTCACTAGCGTACATGTAGCCGGATACCTGCGGGATCAGTCGAGCGATGTTTGACGGGCAGCAGGCCGTGCCGAACCAACCGCTACGTGGTTGATGCCTTTGATCGGCTTCCAGCGGATTGGGGTAAAAGAACGTGGTGCCGTCTTCGCCCATTCCGGCAAGGCAATTGTTTAGCAGTGCGATCTCCGCGACGTCGACATATTTAGCGTCCCGGTATTTAAGAAACATCCGCATGTTGAAAAACACATTGCCGACGGCCGCACAGGTTTCCAGGTAGGTGTCTTTGTTTGGCAGAACGTAGTCGGGACCGAAGCCTTCGATGCCATGGACAGCACCCAAACCGCCGGTGATGTGCATCTTTCGGTCGACAATGTCATGCCAGATATGATCCAAGGCTTCTGAATAGTCATCCGAATTTCGAAGGCTGTCGACTTCAGCCATCGCGGCGTACTGATAGGTCGCTCGGACCGCGTGTCCGGTGGCTGACTTTTGCTTTGCAACCGGAAGATGTTGTTGAGCGTAGGTTGCCGAGTTGACTCCATCTCCATCGGGAACGAATGTCACGCCGCGGATGTCCAGAAATCGCTTTGCCATTTGCAAGTAAAGTTCCTTGCCAGTGTAGGCGTACAACTTCAGCAAGCCGATTTCGATTTCCTGGTGACCTGGCGCCTGCATGATCGGCTTGCCATCGTTGTAGTTTGGGTCGCCATCAAAAATCGCTCGCTGCACATGAGCGGCGTTCTTTTCAGCGACTTCCAGTAGCTTGGTCTTACCGGTGGCCTGAGCGTAGGCAACAGCGGCTTCGTAGAGATGGCCAACGTTGTACAGTTCGTGACTGTGAATCAAGAAGCTGTAGGGGCGATCGCCCATTTCATTCTTGTAGATTGAACCTGTGATATGTGGAACATACAGGTAGCCATCAGAAGCTTGGGCTCGAGCGATGATGTGAATGATGTGGTCCATCATCGCTTCGATATCATCGTTGGGTTCTGACTGAATCATCAGAGCCGCACCTTCCATCACCTTATAAAGATCCGAGGTGTTGAAGCGATGCGGTTCGGGCTTTTCAGATTGACCTCCACTTTCCAACCATTCTGCACAAAGCCGAAGTCGACGCTGAGCGACTTCGGTGTTCTTGAAGGCGTGCGGTAACGTGTTGTTGACCAGCAGGCGAATCCGTGGCTGCCATATTTGATCGTCCATCTGGACCTGATCAAACGACACGAAACGCATCGGAGCTGTCGTTGGTTCATCCTGTGCATCGCTAATCGCACAGGTGCTGACTGCCAGCAGGCAAGCCGCTACAAAAGCCTTCAATCGAACAGGCATTGAGATTCTTTCTGGGAGAGCAGATATAGATTTCGGTTTCGGTGCTGTCGCACGCACAGGCTATATAAAGAGGCCTGGAAGTTCGATTGGATTCTCTGCGAAGGCAGGCGATGTTGCAAGAAGCAACGGCACAACCTGCTAGGAAAGGGGGAAGCGGTTTTACGCTGAATGCGTTTGTAACCTCGTTCCCCTGTCTTGGACTTTCCCCTTTGGTTGACTAGGCGTCGATGGTGGCAGTTTCGTCGATGTCGGGTTGGATAACGTTTTCCGCGAAAGAGGCATAAGCCTCGCCAATATCTTTTGCCATCGAATCAGGGAAGGCGTGGAACTGGCCACTTTGCAGAGCTTCGACGATCGCATCGGCAACCAGGCTGGGCGGCTCGGCGATTTCTTCGAGCCCAGCGGCTGATGCCATGTCTGTCGCGATCGGTCCCGGATGAACGCTGACCACGGCGATCCCCTGCGGATCCAGTTGAGCTTTCAGTCCTTGGGTGATCGAATAGGACGCCGCTTTGGATGCCGAATAGGTCGCGAAGTCGGCGAAGTTCTTTAGTGATGCGACCGAGTTGAGTTGCACCAAGGCACCACCGCCGTTGGATTTCAAAACCGGTGCGAATGCTTGTGCGACGCGGATCAATCCATAGACATTGATGTCCATCTCGAACTGCAGTGCGTCGATCGCTCCAGGATCCATTGCCGGAGCGTTCTTTAAGACCCCTGCGTTGTTGATCACCAACGTGACGTCGCTGGCTTTTTTAGCTGCCGCAACGATCGTTTCTGGACGCGACAGGTCGGTCTCGATCGCAACGACTTTATCGCCGTAGGTTTTGATCAAAGGTTCCACCGACTTGATGTCTCGCACGGCGGCGTAAACCTTTGCAGCACCACGTTCAAGTAAGCCTTCAAGGATTGCTTTGCCAATGCCACGATTTGCACCGGTGACCAGTGCAACGGAACCTTCCACTTGAAAAGACATTTTGATTCTCCAGTCTGAATTGATCGGTAGACGATCGAGAAGTTGCTTGACGCTGTATTGATTACTCGGCCCTGAGCATACCCTTTCAGCGCGGACCCTTTCAGCCGATGAGATTTTTTCCTGACGCATCGATATGCCAAATAAAACTCACCCCTTCTTTTTAACTGGAACGGAAGTTGCTCGGGTCATTGAGCAACAAATCGATTTGTGACCCAAGTTTGTGAGCGAGGCAATGGAGTTTTTGAAGCGAGTTTTCGGACAGTTTTCGAGCGACAACTGTTCAACATTGGCGGCGGCATTGGCCTATTACACGGCGTTTGCGTTGCCACCGCTATTGTTCCTGCTGCTCACCGTACTGACATTTGGCATGTCGACGGTGTACGAATCCGAGCAGGCGCAGCAGAAGGCTCAGCAGACGATCGAAAATCAAGCAGCCGCGATGATTGGCAATCAACAGATCAGTGATGAAATTTCCAGTATTCTGCAATCGAACCGAGATAGCGGCGGAAAGTGGTGGAAAACGATCATCAGCTTTGTTGGTATTTTGATCGGTGCTACCGGGGTCGTCGCTGCTCTACAGGCTGCCCTGAATCAGGTTTGGGAGGTGAAGCCGGATCCTGAAAAGTCGGGCGCGATGGACTTCGTTTGGAAACGGGTGTTCTCCTTGGGGATGATTCTTGGGCTCGCGTTTTTGCTGCTCGTGTCGCTTGTTGTTTCGACAGTGCTAACCGGAATAGGCGACCAGGTCGGGTCGTTGATCGGAATGGGCGGCTTCGCTGCTGAGGTCATCAACTTCACTGTGCAAGCGATTGTGGTCATGGTGGTTTTCGCAGCCATTTTCAAATTCATGCCCGACGCAGAAGTCGAATGGCGTGACGTCGCAGTCGGTGCGGCCATCACGACGGTGCTGTTCTTGGTTGGCCGATACTTGTTGCAGGTGTATTTTCAGTTTTCGGAGCCCGGTGCGCAGCTCGGTTCCGCAGCGGCCTCGCTCGCGGTCCTATTGGTTTGGATCTATTACACCGGAATGATCGTCTTACTTGGGGCTGAAGCGACTCAGGTTTACGCCAGCATGTATGGCGAAGGCATTCGTCCCGAGCCAAATGCGGTCCGTGTGAAAGAGTCCTATCAACGGCCTGATGCAAGAAAGGCGACACATGCGTAGCGCCTGATAGGCCTCCATTTTCAATCTTTTGAATCTCGATGCCTGGCCGCTCATTTGGGTGGTCAGGCATCTTTCTTTGGGCAGTGCAGTATTAATTGCCTTAACAGAGCGTTAGGATCTTGGTTCTTTCACCATGCAATCCTATCCGCATCGCTTGCCCACCATGCGTTTTTGCCCCTCAGGTTCGCGCCGGCTTTCTTGTGCTTCTATCGCGGCGTTTGTGTTTGCCGTGGTCATCTATTTGCCGTCGTTGGCGACAGCTCAGTCGGGTGAGTCGGCAGGAAAGCCTAACGTCTTGGTCGCACCGTCGGTTGTCCAGCGAGCTTCGGATAGTCGCTGGACACCACTGACAGCCGTCGGAGCGAACCGAACCGACAAAGATCGCGAAGAAATTGTTTCGGTCTATCTGGACGGAAACGCTGATATCCAATTCGCGACGAAGTTTTGGATCCCGGCGAATAGCCGGCGACAAGCTTGGATTCCGCTTTTGGTACCTCCCCAAGACGACTTTGACCGCGTCAACATTCCGTTGACAACCATGTCGATCGAATCCGGTCCCGATGGAGAGACGCTACGTCCCGATTGGACGGACTCGGCGACGGTTGATCGTTCGCTTCTGCTGACTCAGTTCGAAATCAACACGGGGCTGTTGATGGAGGCACCTGAGATCGACTTGGATGGAAAGCAAGTCGCCAGGATGCAGGAGCTGATGTCGCTGATCAACGCTGGACGATCGACTGCGATTCAACAGTCGATGGAGCTTCCGAACATTGCGTTCGCGTCAAACTTTTTACCTGATACCCAAGGCGGTCTGGATCAGTTGGATCAGATCGTCATAGCGGGCAACGCTTTGAAACAGGACAGCGCCGGTCTGTTGGCGGTGCGACGATGGCTGCGTCGTGGTGGTCGACTGTGGATCATGCTTGATTTGACAGATGCCGATTTGGTTCGATCGCTATTGGGTGACGATGCGGAATTTGACATCGCCGACAGGACCACTCTGAATCAGTTCACTTTAGAAACTGCTGATGTTGTCGCCACGCAAGCATTTGCGAGTGAAGAATGGGAATCAGAAACTCCGGTTGACTTTGTCCGAGTTTACACGGCGTCCAAAGATGTGACTTGTAATGTGAATGGGTGGCCAGCTGCGTTCTGGCAGTCAGTCGGCGACGGCGAAGTGCTTTTCACGACTTTGGGACACGCAGGATGGCTGACGGCAGAGTCAGCTCCTACGGTGGCACTGGGGCAATTATCACGAAGATTGTTCGAACCGCGAGCGAAACCGTTTGAATCCGTCACGGCAATGGTGCCGGTTGTGAATGATCAAATCGGCTATTCGATCCCATCTCGATCGATCGCCGCATCGTTGATGGGAGCCAACACTTTGTTGATTGCGCTCGGCGGCCTGTGGTGGATGAAACGCAAACGGCTTGAAATGCTTGCCGTGTTAATTCCTGCAGTCGCTCTTTTGACAAGCGCGGTCATGCTGTGGGTCGGAAATCAAAATTCTGGATCGATTCCCACAACGATCGCTTCGGGGCAATTGGTGGTAATCAATGACGCTACCGAAGAAGCCGATATCCAATCCACCTATGCGGTGTATTGCCAAGAAGAAACGCCGATCGAGTTGACGTCCGCACCAGACACATTCGTGCAGCCACTGGATTGGTCTGGAAGTCGGACGAAACGTGTTCAGTGGGGAGACAGCGGAATCAACCGATGGATTCAACCGGACCAGCCACCGGGAACGGTTGAAAACTGGTATTCCGATACGTCTATGTTTGTACGCTCCGCCAGCACCAAAGACTCATCTAAGCAGTCGTCTGCAATCGTTCGTTCGGTTGTCGGCACATTTGACGAATCAGGGTTTGTCGGTCGTTTTCCGACTGCGGGTGAAAGTCAGGTCGAGGATGCGTTCCTAGCCGGTTTTCCATCGCCAAGTTCGGCTGTTTCAATAAACCCAGCTGGCGGTGAAGTCGAGGTCCGAATCGGTCCATCGGACGTTCTTGCGAAAGATCAATTCGTCGCTGACACATTGCTGGATGATGAGCAATCCAAACGACAAGTCGTTCTACGTCGGCTTTTCGAAACCGCAGAGAAGAGTTTCTTAGTCAACGGTCCACAGTTGCTATTTTGGAGTGATCCGCAGTCGGTTGGCCTTAGCGTCGCCGACTCGTTTACTCGCAAAGGTACTTCGCTGATCTCGGTGCCCGTAAGGCTTGTTCCTCCAGAATCAGGAAGTCGAATCATAATACCCTCGACATTCATTCAGACCGAATCCTTTGCCAAGTATCGTGGGATCTCTTCGCTGTTCAATCCACGAAACGGGCAGTGGTTGACCGACGTGACGAAGTCGACCGAGACAGATTTATTATTCAAGTTCCCTGATGCTGTCGGACAAATCGAATTGGAACGTGTCAATGTGAAATTGAAAATCAACGCTCCCGAACGAAAGCTGACGATCAGCGCGGTTCACGGTGATGACAGTACCACGGTGTTTGAACAACAAAGTCCAACGGGAACGATTCAATTCGCGATTGATGAT
This sequence comes from Stieleria sp. JC731, assembly GCF_020966635.1. NCBI lineage: Bacteria > Pseudomonadati > Planctomycetota > Planctomycetia > Pirellulales > Pirellulaceae > Stieleria > Stieleria sp. JC731. The sequence goes on from NZ_JAJKFQ010000011.1 coordinate 1,259,908, forward strand.
CCGAGCATTTTGGATGCGAAAACTCATCAGGGATTGGTCCTGACGATTGCCGTCAGTGCACCGGAAGGGTCTGAAGAAACGAAGGGCAGCTTTGTCGTTTCGCAGGGTGATCCGGGGCAGTCCAACGGGCCTGCACCGGGGGCACCTCAACCGATCATTGCGGAAACAGAAAATACCAGTAAGACCTGGCAGATTGATGCTTTGGCAATCGACGTCGAAGGTGTCGCGGCACCGTAAGTAATCGTCGCGTACAGTTCTGCCCGGTTGCAAGTTGCAATCTGTTTTCAATCGACAACCCATAGTCAACCTCAACACTTTCTCGCCTACCGATAGCCTCCGTGAACAAGCCTTCAATTTCTGACGATGCGGTCGTTCAAACGAATGGTCTGACTAAACGCTACGACGAATTCACGGCGCTCGATTCGCTGTCGATTCGTGTGGGACGCGGCCAGATTCTTGGCTTTATCGGGCCTAATGGTGCTGGAAAGACAACAACGATCCGTATTCTGGTCGGACTCTCGCGACCGACCAGCGGTTCGGCGTCGATTGCCGGAGCGGATTGTGTGACCGAGGCTCGCAAAATCAAAAGGCTTGTTGGTTACATGCCAGATGATTTTGGCAAATACAACAACATGCGTGTTGGTGAGTACCTGGACTTTTTTGGTGCCGCCTATGGGATCGGTCGCCGAAAGCGAGTCAGGCGGATCGACGAGGTGCTGGAAATCGCAGGCGCGACATACATGAAGGATCTCTTTGTCGACGCACTTAGTCGGGGAATGCAGCAACGCGTCGCGATCGCGCGAACGCTGATGCACGATCCCGAGGTTCTGATCCTTGATGAGCCTGCCAATGGTCTGGATCCACAAGCTCGTATCGACATGCGGACGATGTTGTTGCGTTTAGCCGATATGGGGAAAACGCTGATCGTCACCAGCCATATCCTGCCCGAACTTGCAAGGGTCTGTGACTTGGTCGCGATGATCACCAAGGGCAAGTTGCGAGCGTTTGGCACGGTTGATGAAATCATGCGGGACATCAAACAACGCCGCACCATGGAAGTCCAATTGGTGAATTCCGAATCAGTCGATCGAGTCGCACAGATGACGAACGACTGGTTGGAAGCGAGTGCACAACAAGCCACCGCGGAAACGGCGCACACCGAAGCAATCGTGCGTTTCTCGACCAGCCATAGCGATGCCGAGTTAGCGCCCTTGTTGGCCCATTTGATTGGCAACGGACAGTCGGTTGCCCAGTTCCGTGAAGTCCCGACTGACTTGGAAGACGCATTCCTTTCGGTTGCCAATCAAGGCGAAAGCAATGACGCACCTCAAGCGTCCGAAGCCGAGAGCGTTGAAAAGGTTGAGGCGTCCTGATGTCAGCACAATCAATTTCGCAATCTGATTTAAATGTGAACTCTCACGACGATGGTTCGGTTACCAATCCGGTCGCCAAACGAGAGTTCCTTGGCATTTTACGATCGCCCAAAGCGTTCGGCGTACTATTCGGGTTGACAGTGATCTTTACGATCGCGGTTTTAATTCGTTGGCCGTCTGCCGGAACTGTTGATCTGTCGGGGACACAATCGATCGCGGTCTTCCGGATGTTCGGCTACGGATTGTTGGCCGGCGTTGTGTTCTTGGTGCCCGCCTTTCCGGCGGTCTCGATCGTCAATGAAAAGAATGACGGCACACTGGCGTTGCTGCTCAATTCACCGCTGACACCGCTGAAGATTTACCTCGGTAAGTTGGCCGGGATTTTGATGTTCGCCGCTCTCGTCCTGCTAGCCAGTTTGCCTGGTGCGGCGGCCTGCTACGTGATGGGCGGCATCGATCTTTATAGCGGGATCGGCCGGTTCTACTTGTTGTTGATTCTGATGATCGTGCACTACGTAACGCTAGCCATGTTGATCAGCAGCTATGTGCACACGGCAGATGCGGGTGTGCGGCTGACCTACAGCATCATTTTTGCCTTAGCTTTAGTGACGCTATTGCCGGGGGCTTTCTTTGTCGGGGATAGCGGATTGATTGGAACGATTGCGGGGTACCTTCGCAGTGTTTCGCCAATCCCAGTGCTAACCGAGTTGATGCAGCAATCGAATCCTGGGCAGCGAGGCTTGATCGCACAGTCCACTTGGCCACGGTTCGTCGCCTTTGCAATCGTCAGCAGCATCGGATGTGCTGCTTGGACTCTGTCGCGATTGAACTATCGAATCTTTGATCGCTCTCGTGCCCAAGGTGTCATGACCGATGATCGCCGGACCAGCGAACGCGTTTTGCGTCGGCTGCTGTACATCGTCGATCCTCAGCGTCGAAAAGCAGGCATTCCTTGGTACATGAATCCTGTCATGGTCAAGGAGTTTCGGTGTCGAAAGTTTGGCCGATCGCAGTGGTTGTTTCGTCTCGTTGCTGTCTCTGCCGTCGTATCGATGGGGCTCACGTTCGCAGCGGCGACGAGTGTGACCGCGTGGGGAACTGAAACCATTGGCGGTTTGATGGTGATCCTGCAATGCATCCTGATCGTTGTGTTGACCCCCAGCTTGGCGTCCGGTTTGATCAGCGGCGAACGAGACGGCAGCGGATGGGAACTGCTTCGATTGACGCCCCTGTCGGCTAGCAAGATCGTACGGGGCAAACTGTTTAGCGTCCTATGGACACTGACACTCGTGTTGTTCGCGACGTTGCCCGGCTACTTGGTGATGATTTACATCCAGCCGCAGATGATCGTGCAAATCCAGTTGGTGTTGATCTGCCTGTTGCTTACGGTCGTTTACACACTTGCGGTTAGTGCGGCCATCGGCAGCCTCTTTCGGACAACTGCCACGGCAACCACGGTGACATACATCGTCGTGATTGGGATCTTCGTCGCACCGATGTTAATTTGGCTTGGGCGAGACGCACCCTTTGGACACCAACTGGTCAATTCGGCATTGATGACCAACCCTGCGTGTGCTGCCCTTTCAGTAATCAATACGCCAGGATTCGAAAACTACACCCTGCTCCCCGGGGCGTGGTGGATCTCAGGTGTGCTGTCCGCAATCATGTTTTGTCTTTTTGGATTTCAGGTATGGCGACTGACGCGGCCCGCTTAATTAATCGAACGACCTGCTTCTTAGTCGGTATGAAACATTACATTGCGATCGTTTTTGCAGTCCTTGTGGCCAGTTGCTGGGGTTCGTATGCGCAAGCACAAACGACTGATCCTCAGTTGGCTGCGTTGGGAAAGGAAATCCTTGACGTGGACTACGTCATGTTTCTTGATCCGGAATTCTTCAGCAATCCGCCCGTCATTGAGATCTCGTCTGCGCCCTTGGATTTGTGGCTGAAGGCTGTTAAACGATCCGATGCAAAGCTGCAACGCACGTCGTTGGATACGATCGCGATTGCAAAACGTCGTGGAATGCCTGAAATTGACAAGGCATTGCCGGTTATCGACGAATTGTTGCAAACGGACGACTTGGAAATAACGGTGCGACGAGCGGCTGTTTCGGCAATGATCCAGTTCGAAGATCCATCGACCGTCGCCAGGCTTGTTCAGCAAGCACGCGATTATGGCACACCGATCGCATCGATCGTTGAACCTGCAATGGTCGTTTGGAAAAACGCATCATTGAAAGAAGACTGGCAGAAGCGATTGACCGATCGCAGTGTTCGTTTAACGCCGCTGCGAACTGCGATTGAAGGTCTTGCCGCGATCGAAGATCAGGCATCAAGTGATTCGATTCGGTCAATCGTTAGCGATTCCATCCGCCCTGCGTCACTGCGAGTTTGCGCTGCACGAGCTTTAGGACAATTGCACGATGGCGGCCTAGAGGATCTCGCCGAAACTCTATCGGAAGATCGGTCATCAAAGGTAACGTCGCTTTTGGCAGTGGAACTGTTACGACAGCACACCAGTGAGAAGACGATCGAGATTTTGCTTAGCTTGGCAAATTCAGAAACCGACTTGGATCATGGGATGACAAAGGCCGCTGCGATGAAGCGGCTTTATCAGATCGATCCAGAGATCGTCAACGATGTGGCCAAAGCGGCCGTGCATCACGACGACTATGCAGTTCGTGACATCGCAGCGGGCATCTTGCATACCGTTGGTTCGAAAGAGAACATCGAACCGCTTGCTCTGCTGCTTGCAGATGAGAGTCCAACTTTGCGTCGTAGTGTCGCGACGATGCTATTCGAATTGGCTCAAAAGTCTGAGCTGACCGAGGAAGTGATTTCACAGTCGATGGCGATCCTTGATCAAGACGATTGGCGTGGATGCGAACAAGCGACCCGGGTACTGGTCAGTTTGGACTACAAACCATCGGGTGACCGATTGGTTGACCTGATTCGCCACCCTCGTGGTGAAACGATGATTGCGGCCGGTTGGGGGCTTCGTCTACTCTCGCAGGAACAGCATCTCGACGCGATGCTCGGTCGCGCTCAGGAGATTTACGATCGATATCAGTCGGGTGAATACACAACCGATACGCCTGGACCGGGAAAGTTACTGACCCAGTTATTTCTAGCGTTCGGACAAATGGATTTTCTGCCAGCCGAGCCATTGATGAGAACTTACGTTCCTCGGAATTTGATGCTGGGTGATTATCCACGCGGTGCCGCGTGTTGGTCTCTCGGTGTAATCCATGAGGGCGAAGTTGACGAGGACTTAGTCAAAATCATGGAAGGCCGTATCCGAGACACCGAAGCGTTGATCCCCGAATTCGACACGGTGCGTCAGATGTGTGCTTTAGCCATCGGACGCATGGGCGCCGAACAAGCAATGCCGACACTCCAGAAGTACGCGTCGATGCGTGCGGGAGGAGTCGGAATGGCGTGCTTCTGGGCGATCGAGCGATTGACCGGAGAGGCTCCGCCGCCGCTGCCGCCGGGCGAGGTGTTCGATTACAAAGACTGGTTCATGCAGCCATTGAAAGACGACGCGGAGTGATATCGCTTCGTCAAAACTGAATGCGACAAGTTGCAAACTCGTGTTTGTAGATCGTGGTCAGTCACCCTGCCACTGAGAGGGTTGAGTCGCGATCGACGTTACGAGGCACGTGCGGTCATTGAACGTCGATAGTACTTTCGGCCGGACTGTTCCGGTGCAAAGGTATGGTCCAGCTCGCTACGGTTTTTTCGAAACCATGACGCGACTAAACCCAATGTGTAGGGAAATGGCCCGTGGACTCGGTCGGTCGGCCCCTGCAAAGTCGCACGCCAGTGGCTGATTGTCGGCTTCATCGCGATATATGACTCGCGACCGATCGGAGTTGCGGCGACCGCGATGACTTCGCCTCCATGCAGCAGGTACCAGTTATGGCAACCGTCATAGCCAGCGACCGCGTAGACAAAACTGTATTTCCGCCTAGCTTCGGCCAGCATCGTCAGTTTGCGGTGGACGTATTGAAGCGATTTGAGAGTCCGGTGGGCGCGTCCGGCTAGCTCGTACTGTTGGTTTGCGGCAGCGTTTTGCATTTGTTCCTGCAGCATCATCAACGGTTCATCATTGAAACCATCAAGGAAGCTTTCCGCAGCGCTGACCTGTTCCATGTATTCACCGCGGGTGCATGCGGCGGCACAGGGCGCGGTGCAGGTGCCAAGTTCGAAACGCAAACAACCGGGACGATGATCCAGATCGAACAATGACAGTTGCTCGGAAAACTGGAATACTTGTTTTTGACCACAGTCGCGGAGCCGAAAAACTTTGTTCAGTGCATCGACGGCCACATTCATGCGGCTGGTACCGAAGAACGGCCCTTGGATCGCGATGTAGTCCGGGGGAATCTTTGCCGAAAGATAGAACGTCGGCACGGCACCGCGGCCAAGGCACAAATAGACCGGCCGTTGGCGTTTGGGGACTCCTTGGACATTCCAGCGAGGCGTAAACTGTCGAATCAGTTGCTGTTCGCGAAGCAACGCGGCAAACTCGCTCGGCTGAGTCTCCCACTGGATCGCGCGAGTATTCTCGATGATTCGGCCAGCTTTTTCATCCTCGTTTGCGGCTCCAAAGTAACTGAGCAAACGATTTCGAAGCGACTTGCTTTTGCCAACGTAGATCAATTCTCCGTTGCGATCCAACATCCCATATACCCCGGGGACTCGGGGGCAAGACTGGACGATTTGAAGCTTTAGATCGTCCTTTGTGATCGCACCGACAACTTCGATCGGACGTGCCGGACGCGGATTAAAAGGATCAACGCCAAAACCGAACTCCGTCCGACTGGGTGATAGCGCATCCATTGGCGTTTCCTCCTTGTGAAGATCCCTCTTAACCATCCCAGCATTATGCCCGATTTTGGCCGCACTGGGAAATCGAATTTGGAAATCACAAGGGTTGGCAAATATCCCTGGCCGATTTCTGTGAGGGGCCGGGAAGCCGTCAGGTACTTCCCAAGATGCATCGAGAGCGAAAAGCATCAATCTGTCAGATTTGCAAGAAAAGGCTAGGACCGGCGTCCGAGCGCGGAACCGCCGCAGCGTTTGGCTACTGAACCGTTTCGCGATCCAGAGTCGTTCTCGCCGACCTGCAAATTGCGAGCAAGTCGTTTGATTGACGAAGCATTTCGAGCCAACCAACCTCGGGAGTGGTTGCCTGATCGCGAATCTTTTCTGCTGCGGTCGCGATCAACTCGATTCCGGATTGCCGTGCGAACTTGGACAGTCGTTCCGCTAGAGGGATCAGGCTATCGGCGTCATGCGCTTCGATCGCTACGGCAAGCCGTTCGATTTGCAATTCAATTTGGACCGCCGCGTCGCGTTGATTGGCCGAATCGGAGGCGAGTTCTGGTTTGGACGTGATCACCGATGCAAATGCACGGACCACATCCGGGTCGAATTGAGTTCCAGCGGATCGCTTCAGTTCTTCGATAGCGAGTTCATGCGAACAGCCGCGGCGGTAGACTTGGTCGGAAACCAACGAATCGTAGCAATCGCTGATCGCAAGCAGACGAGCGGCTAAGGAAACTTCGTTGCGCGTCGATGTTGAATCAGTGTCAAGCGGATGGTCGAATCGCTTTTTGAAGCTATCTAGAATTTCAGTGAGCTTTGCATTTTCGAAAGCGGTGGCGACCAGTTCGACTCCCAGCCGATCGTACTGCGCGACCAACTCCAGTTCGCGTGGGGTTAGTTTATCAGGCTTCAGAAGGATTTCGTCTGGCACACCGATCTTACCGATGTCATGCAATAACGCGGCTGTCTCCACCAGCGTTTGTTGCTTCGCATCAAGCAGCTCGGGCGAAACACGGTTACACAATTCGGCAACGCGACGACTGTGGGCGACCGTCTCAGGATCACGATAGGAAAGTGAAGACAGGATCGCATTGACAGCCGGTGCCGGTATTTGAGCTTCAGGCTCATCACGTCCGGTGTTGTCGATCTCCATGTCATCCAGTTTTGGATCATATGGGACAACGCAGTTTCGACCGTTTCGTTTCGCGGCATACAAACAGACGTCAGCCTGGTTGATCAGATCTTGTGGCGTGTCGGCTTCGAATCGGGTTTCAGAAACCCCGATACTGGCGGTCAAACGCAGTTCTGCCGGTTCGTCAAACGTGATCGCTTCAATCGCTTTACGAGTGTCTTCGGCGATGCGAATTGCGACTTCGAAACTGATGCCAGGTAGCAGGACACAGAATTCTTCACCGCCATAGCGACAGACCAAACCTCGATCACCGTGCATTTCACGTAGGACACGCGAAACTTGGCGAAGCACCTCGTCACCAACGCCGTGGCCGTATGTATCGTTGACGTTTTTGAAATGGTCATTGTCGATCATGATGCACGACAAGGGCTTTTCTTGAATCGCAGCTGCGGTCCAAAGCTTTCCAAACCTTTGGAAGAACGCACGACGGTTCATGCATCCGGTCAAGGCGTCTTGGGTTGCCAAGATTTCCAGTTCACGATTCTTCTGTTCGATCTCGTCCCGACTTTCACGAAGCATCGTGAGCATCGTTTCAAGCTCGGCACGATGTTCTTCGATATGCGTTACATCACGGAACGTAGCCAAAGCACCACGACGTGAATCACCGCCACCGATTGGTGCGGCGTTAACAGAGAAGATCCTTCGTTTGCCGTTGTCGACTTGTAGGTGCAGAATTTGTTCGGTCACGGTTGCCGATTCGTCGATCGCGGTCATCCACGGGAACGTCGATAGATCTTCATCTTCGAATGACCAAGGCAGTTCGTTGGCACTCGATTCGACCAGCATCTCGCAGGAGACATTCACTGTGTCGGCGAAGGCTCGGTTTGCCAGAACGATGTTGGCATGTTCGTCCAAAACCAGCAGACCTTCGGCAAGCGTATCGAGAGCTTGCCGAACGCGATCAGGGACGACTTGGGTGTTCGTGAAGACTCGCATCACTTTGCCAACGAACAACGTGTATCCGAACAGACCGGTGATGGAGTAGAACGCGATCAAGCGAACGAGCGGGTGTTCGGTGATCGCGCCGAATTTAGATTGGTCGGGAGCACGGAAGCAGAATTCGACGTTTCCCCACGCGCGGCGATTGAGCGTGATGGGGACGGCAATCGCGTCAATGCCAGTCGGGTCGGACGCCACCCTTGACCAAAGTTCGTCATGGTGTCCGGCGTCGACTTTAAGCTGCCCTCGATTGCTGCGGACGCCTATCGACAGAAGATCTTCGTCACGATCGACAATGGTCTGCGTTCCGACACGTAGATCGATCCATTGCTGTTTACGGACATGCGAAGCCGCGTTGATCGCAACGGACTCAGCTAGCCGCCTACGCGAGTCAGCTTTGATCTGCGCAACATCAGGCAACAGCCCGAACCACTGGCTACCCAGGATCAGGCTGGCCCCCAGGCAGACTAGGGCGAACGCTAAGCGAATCGATTGGAAGTAGACCCTGCCCAAAACAGAAACGACGGTGCGGCGCGAGTGTGTAGTTAGTACCCCGATAGGAGTTGCCGAGTGGTTTGGTTAGTCCACACGTCAACGCCGAAGTTTTGCTCGCGCCTATAACGACGTCGTTGGCCGACGTGAAACCTTTCTAACAGTGTGCGAAAAGATATGAGCTGTGGTTCAACCTGATCGATCGCGACGATCATAGCGATGCGCATTTACGTCAGCATAGCGACGGCAGGGGGGGCAAAAATTCAAAGTTTTGGCAAACGTTCTTTAATGCCCCCACTTCAGCGCGGATCCGAATGCGTTGACTTTGCGGCCCTTGCGGATTATTCGCGCTTGCACGATCTCGATAGCTCTTTTAGGTCTTGCTGAAGAAACTACGGCGACACTGACGTCCGATTCAAAATCTGCGTGCCACCGGTCCATGAGGATTGCGCGGCACTGAGGGATTACGGACGAGGTAAGGATGCCTGCACTGCAACGTTGGTCTGCCATCATCGGATTGGTCACAGCTTCTGCTGTTGCCCTGCCGATGAAAGTGCGCGCCGACGAACCCACGCCAGCAGGTTTTCATTTACCAAGTGGCGTTGTCCCTCAAGTTGACGGTTCCCTGTCACAAGGCGTTACCGAACATGCCGCTGCGAGCGGTGCTGTTGACTCGCTACAGCATTCACATCCCGATGCGATTGCAACAGCGACGGCGCCATCGCAAACCGACCCCATGCGTTGGTGGAGTGACAAGGTTGTTGGACAGATCACGCCGCGTGAACGGTGGGTTCAGTTTGATCTCGAAACCGTCTTGCTAGACACGCTGGCAAACAGTCCTCGCATCAAAAGTGTGAGCTACCAAGCCAGCAGCACCTTTCAGCAAATCATCCAACAGGACGCGGCGTTTGATCCCTCGATTTTGTTGAGCACGGATTTAGGGGCAACGAACGATCCTGTAGGCAATACGTTGACCACAGGCGGTGCGGACCGTTTGCGAGAGCGATCGCTGAATTTCAATGGTGGAATGCGTCAAACGACGCGGCGTGGAACCGAGGTCGAATGGACGCAGCAATTAGGCTTTCTCGATAGCAACAGTTCCTTTTTTGTACCCACTGATCAGGGCAACGCACGCCTAAGCCTCGGCCTGACAAAGCCACTGCTTGCCCGCGGACAACAGTTCTACAACCAGCGTCTGATCACCCAAGCGAGAATCGAAAGCCGTGCCGCTTGGCACGAAATGCGGGGAGCCGTCGAGCAACGAATCGCGGATGTGATTTCGGCCTACTGGCAACTCTATGAGATCCGCGCTCAAGTCGCGCAGCAACGTGCTTTGATGGAACGCAGCAAAGAGCTGGTTGCGATTCTAAACAGCCGCAAGGATTTCGATGCCGCTCGAATCGAAATCGTCAAGGCGAGCCAGCGAATGGCACGACGCGACGACCAACTGATCGAACTTCAGGCGGAACTGAATCGTTTGCAAGCACGCTTGGCCACTTTGGTCGGAAGTGAGGCTTTGCAGACGATGAGCCAAGACTTGGAATTGATTCCGATTTCGGCTCCCGAGTTTTCAGACAGTCAACTCTCGTTGCGAGATGCGATGTCGCAAGCTTTGGAGTACCGCCCGGAAATTCGAGCGGCAATGCAAGATGTTGAACTGTCGGCGCTTGAGCTCAAGATCTCACGGGTCGAACTGCAACCACAATTGAATTGGGTTTTCAACGGATATCTGTCCCAGCTGAACGGTTCCAGCAAAGTGGCGCGGTCGTTCGGGGAGCAGTTCGCAAACGCGCCGGGCATTTCAACCGCACTTGAATTCGAATTGCCTCGAGGTCGCCGTGCGGCACGTTCGCAACAACGCGAAGCACTATTGCGATCAAGACAGCGAACCGAGCGACTAAGGGAAGTGATCAAGCAGACGCAATTCGAAGTTGAAGCTGCTTTGATCGATATCTCAAGATTTTCCCGTCAGCGTTCTATCAAGCGTCAGGTGCTGGAGATGGCGATTGATGAAGAGAACATCCTGATGGTCAACTGGCGAATTATCGGAGGCGATGATTCCCGCGTCGGAATAAAGCTTGAAAATTTGCTCGATGCGCAGCAACGACGAACGGATGCGGAAAAGGATTTGGTCGCGGCGGAATCGGCATACATGACCGCGACGATGCGGTTGCAACGTGCGATGGGGACTTTGCTGGTCAACGAAGGCATCCAGCCACACCAAAACCGATGCAGCGGTGAGATCGAGTTTTTCGCTGACGGAATGGAAACTGTGAATGAGGCCATTGCTGACCCAATCGCTGAGCCAAACTCTGGGGCAATTGCTGAGCAAACAGCGATCGTTGACCATGCGACGGTTGAACCTTCAACGCAGGACGGTGACGTCACGGAGACTGACGTCACGTCTGAGAATGATCTCCCCAGCGAAGCGGTTCCTTTGCCAACAGAGTCTCAAACGCCTTATGAAGAGCCGGATCCGCTGCAACTCGATCCACCTGCCGAACCGACATCCGAACCTCTTTCGGTGCCAGGGCCGGTTGAACGTGACTATCCGGCGCCTCGTCGCTTGCCGGCACTAAAGTCAAGTTCATCGAGTGAAATTCAATCGCAAAAGGGCCTGACCCCTTATGGCCGGGGCATCAATGAGGCCATGGGAACCGGTCATGTCCTAGCGTCGGGACAAAGCAGTTCACGAAGCGTTTCGCCATTTCAATTGCCGGTGAATGAGTCGAGCGAGACCTCTGCGGAGAATCCAGAATCGATTCGAGCGGTACCGCGACGGATCGGTACATCATCAGTCCGGCAGGGCATGCAGTTGCCCCCGAAAACGGCTCAATTCCCACAGCGAATTAGCTCGCCGGGTGCGGCAATCCCAACCAACGCAAAATCAATTCCTTATGGGGCTTGGCGATGAAAACACGACTAACCCAAAACTATGGTGTGTTCACGTCGATGATTGGTGCGCATGTCTGCAAACGTGCCAAACGCTACGGAAGTGTATTGATTGCCGGAACGTTGATCGCTTGCGCGACCCCCGGATTTGTTGACGAGGCAAATTCACAAACGGGCGAATTCAATTCCGTTTCACGAGGTCCGTCGACCTACCGATCACCTAGCTTGTCATTGGAATACGAAGGCTTTACCGAACCCCGTTTTGATTTAATGTTGGCCGCAACCGAAATCGGGCGACTTGAAAGCGTCATGGTTGAAATCGGTGACGTGGTCGAAAAGGGCCAAGTGATTGCGCAACTTGAAGACGGACTTCAAAACGAAGCTGTCGCGACGGCCCAGTGGCGCGCGCAGATGCATGGCGAAACAGATGCCGCCAATGCAGAAACCAAGCTGAAGGAATTGCGGCTGGAGCAGCTTCGTTCGCTTGATCAACAGGCGATGGCTCGTCCAGATGAATTGAAGCGAGCGATCGCCGATTGGGAAATCGCAAAGGCGCGGCAGTTGGCCGCGTCGGAGCAAGATCAGTTGCGTCAGCTTGAGCTTAGCCGATACCAGTTGCAACTCGACCGTCGCAAAATTAAAGCTCCGATGGCGGGTATCGTTGCAGAAATTTATCATGGCCCAGGCGAATACATTACGCCAGCCGATCCTGCCGTTGTGCGGTTGGTTGTGATGAACGAACTGTTGGGTGTGTTCAATATTCCGGTGGAAGAAATTGATCTCGTTAACGTCAACGATATCGTTTCTGTCCACCTGATGAGCGCATCGGAAAGCATTAATGGAACTGTCGAGTCGATTGCCCCCGACATCGATGGTGAAAGCGGTACGATCGAAGTGCGAGTCTTGCTCGACAATAGCTCGGGAAAGTTCCGTGCGGGTGATCGTTGTCAGATGAAGCCTATGAAGCGAAGTGCGAAACGAACACCATTTCGACCGCAAATTCAAATCGGGCGGTATCCTGGCGCGGCCGATTCTCCGGCAACACGTGGAGGCAACCAAGTTCGATGATCAGTCCGAACGCGGGGCAACCGATTGCCGGCAACGAGGTTCCGACCTCGATTCCTGCAATCGCGGAAGATCCGAATTTTGAAGCGGCTCCAAAGCAGACCGAGACGCAGGCAGACTTTCGTTCATTAGCATTGATCGAACGGATGGCTGAAACGTCAGATCGCTATGATGCGATCTCGATCATGGTACGTTTTGTTGCACATGAGTTTCCGACATGCAACGTGCGTTGTGGAATCGGTGCGGCTTCGATTCGACGATTCCTCGATAGTAAGTTAGGGTGGCTTGGACCAGCTAGTGACCTGTTCAGACAGGCTTCAGAGAAATGGGACGAAGACACCAAGCTGATCAATGCGGCGTTGGGTAGCGACGCTGCGTTTGATGGCGACGAGATGACTGCTGGATCTCTTTCTGGATCCGGCCAAAGTGTGCGTCTGAACATCGACGACGAAGTCGGGCTCGGCCGCTGTGTGCTTTGGATCGAAGGTGCTGATGCTGTTAAGCAGGACCGCGTTTGGCTTCGCAGAGCCTTACCGACGCTACGGTCATTGCTTTGGCATCGTAGTGGTGGTTTCATCTCCCAGACATTGCGTCATTTGAGCGGCTATGGCTATGTGGCTCGCTTGTATTTCGCACTTGTCGTTATTGCCGTCGTCGTGCTTGCTTCTTGGCCCGTCTCGTACCGCGTTCGTTGCACGTCGGTCGTCAAGCCGATGCATGCACGCGTTGTAGCGGCCCCATTTGAGTCGACGCTGCAGACTGCCAACGTCAAACTTGGCGATGCCGTCATGGCGGGCGATGTATTGATGACACTCGATGGGCGACCGCTCCGTTTGGAGATGGAAACGATCGACGCTCAGCTTGCGCAGGCGGACAAAGAACGTGACATTGCGTTGGCGTCAGGCAAAGTCGCTGAAGGCCAGCAGGCAGCGTTGAAGTTTCGCGAATTGAGCCGCAAGCGTGACTTGATCGAAAGTCGGCTGAGTCGACTGCAAGTTGTCAGCCCCATTGATGGGATCGTTGTCAACGGTGACTTGGAACGTTCGATTGGCATGACGATGGAAATGGGACAGGCGGTTTTGGAAATCGCTCCACTGGAACAAATGGTTGTCGAATTGGAAATTCCTGAGTCGGAAGTCGGGTTTGTCGAACCGAAAACGCCCGCAAGAGTACGACTGAGCGGTTTGCGTGATTTGGTGATCGATCAACCGATCAAGTCAATCCTTCCGGCGGCCGAGATTCGCGACGAGCAAAACGTGTTCATCGCCAAGATCGAGGTGCAGAATTCGGCTGGACAACTGCGACCGGGAATGCGTGGCGAAGCGATCGCTTACGGCCCGATTCGTCCCTGGCTGTGGTCAAGTATCCGCGATGTGTTGGAACGCGTCATTTGGTGGATCGGATACTAGTAGTCGGTAGTATGAGATCACGCTCCGCAGGGCTAATGTGATGAACCAATCCAATTCCACCGAGCCGGCGTCTGTCGCTGAAGATCCGCTAGCGATCTGCGTCAAAATCGATCCCGCAATTCATTTTTCGGCCCGGGGAAAAGGGACGGAGACGACGTACGTCGCCAACGATACTAGGACCGGTAAATTCTTTCGGTTCGGTGCACGTGAATATCACGCCGCCAATCTGATGGATGGATCGCGCACCCTCGGCGAAATCAGCGAACAACTGCAAAAGGATGCAGTGCTCTGGTCATCGGCTGATGTTTTAAATTTCGCTCGCGAGTTAGTGCAACACAAATTGGCGAGTGTTCAAGCCGATCAAAGCGTTGCACCCGCAACAACGAATGAGGCTCCACAGGGCCCAGCCCCCAACGCAGCAAAACCGAAGGGAATGCAGCGTGCAGTCGGATTGATGTCCAAGTTGTTATCTCAGCGATTCGCGATTGCTGATGGCGACCGTCTGGCAAGTCGACTATTGCGAACGTTCGGGTTTGTTTTTCATCCCGCCGCAACGAGTGCCTTCTTGTTCTTAATCTTCAGCGGCATCGGTTTGGTTTGGAACCACTATGACGCGTTCGGGTTGGAGATCAAACGGATCTTTGACCGTGGACTTTGGCTTTGGATGGGAGCATTATGGTGTGTTCTAAAGTTGGTCCATGAATGTGGTCACGCCGTGTGTGCAAAACGGCTGGGCGTTCGGGTGGGAAAGATGGGAGTGATGTTTTTCCTGTTTGCGCCGCTGGCCTATGTCGATGTGACCGATGCCTGGAAGTTGCATCGTCGACGCGACCGAGTGCAAATCGCGCTTGCCGGAGTTTACGTCGAACTGATTATCGGTGCGCTAGCCGCATGGGTTTGGTATTTTTCGCCGACCGGAATGGCAAAGCATTTTGCAGCCCACGTGTTTCTGATTGCTGGGCCGGCAACACTATTGGTCAATGCGAATCCGCTATTGCGACTGGACGGGTACTACGTCTTCAGCGATCTTCTGGAAATCCCCAACCTCCGTGAACATGGTCGCAAGCGTCTTGTCCAATTGATCGAACGTGTATTGTTCGGTTTGCCCATGCCGGAATGTCGCCTTTCGGGATGGCGACGTGATGTTGCGGTCATCCATGCGTTTTGTAGCGTGATCTTTCAAGTGATCTGGATGACTGGATTGATCGTTGCTGTATCCAGTTGGGCCAAGGGACTGGGGCTCGGGATCGCGGTGGTTGCCGGATTGTTGTGGGCAGCGATTCCGCTGATACGTTGGATGTGCAAGATCTGGACGACTGAGAAACGAAGTGGATGGTTTCTGACGTTTTATCAAAGGCGTTTGCTGACGCTGTGCAGTCTGGCTTGTGTTCTGGTGCATACGCTGATGGTGAATGCGTCGCCATTTTCACGGCGAGTTCCTGTGGTGGTCCGTTATCACAACGAACAAATCGAACGCGCACCGGTCGGTGCCTTTGTGACAGGCGTCTATGTCCGCTGCGGTCAACGGGTCGAGCGCGGGAAGTTGCTCGTTGAACTGGAGCAACCCGAATTGATCGTGAAGCGAAATCAGCTTTCGGATCAGTACGATGTGACGTCACGAAAGGTTATTCAGCATCGCCGTCGTGGTGATGTCGCTTTGATGGATGCCGCAATCGAAAAGTCTGAATCGCTGCTGCGACAAATTGAAGAACTGGACGATCAAATTGCCAGTTTGCGAATCGTTGCCGATCGCAGCGGACAAGTCACATCATCCGCAGTCGACAAGCTGTTAGGTAGCTTTGTCCAACAAGGCGACGAGATCGTTCGGGTATCGGACCCGCAGGAAAAAGAAATCTTGGCCGTCGTCGCTGAAGACAATATGCAGGCTTACCGAAAAGCTGTGGAGTCTTCCGATGTCGCCACGATTCGTTTGCGTGGTGGCGTTCGATTCGAAGCTCCTTTAGCGTCGTTGCAGCCTGCCGCGTCGCGTTCGTTGCCACACCGGGCTCTTGCGGCGTCCAACGGAGGTCCTTTGGCGATTCAGCCTGCGTCCAATTCAGAGCAGGTTTTGCTGGTCCAGCCTCAGCTGCAAGCGGTAATTCCTCTCGATGTGATGACCAGCATGTCGATTCAAAGCGGCCAGGTCGGACGGCTTACCATTCCCGATGACCGTAGCTTGATTGCACGTTTGACCGACTACCTTGCTGAAAAGCGTTAATCACGCGACTAATCTAGCTGTAAGCAATTGTTTGCGTGGCGGGTAGGTCAATCGATGCTGAACGGTCGGATGGAGCTTAACTAGACCGACGATGGATGACTTTTCAAGCGAAGGTGCTGTAGTGAGCACGACCGATCAAGAACCATCAATAGGCGAATCCACCGATTTGGGGCCGGCAACGAAGGACGCTCGGCCGTTTCAAAGGAAGCAGCAGTACTGGTGGTCGCGATTGTTGCTCGTTGGACTACGGGTGCTTTCGCTCATACTCGTCGTGATGACGATAGGCTCACTGGCGGCAAGGCAGTTGTGGTTGGCCGAATTGCTTGCCAGTTTGCGACTGCAACAAGTTCTCGGACTCTTCGTCGCGATCTTGTTATCGATCGCTTTGCGGCAGTGGCGTCATGCAGTGCTTTTGGTGGTGTGCGTGTTGGTCCATGCGACGTGGATTGTTCCCCAAATCGGAAATCCGATCGCCACAAAACGTCAGGCCAACTCGACGGATCATACGATCAAAGTGGTTACGATCAACGTGCTGACTCGCAATATGCAGCACGAACAGATCCTTGCTCAGATACGGGAATTCGACGCGGACATCGTCGCGATAGTCGAGCTAGGTTCACAACTCGCGAGCACTGTCGGGGATGAACTGGTCGACCAATACCCGCATCAGATACTGCTACCGCAAGACGCTGGGAATTTCGGAATTGGCGTGCTTTGTAAATCAAAACCGAATGGCCATACCGCCATCCAATTCAGCCATTCACTCAATTCGATCGAGGTCGACTTTGAAAGGTTTAAATTCATCGCGACGCATACGCTGCCGCCGATGGGCAGCGGAGGATTTCGAGTTCGCAACGAGCATCTTGCGAAGTTAGCCGAACATGTACGATCTGAAGTGAAAAGATCGAAGCCAATGATTGTTGCCGGAGACTTCAACCTGACACCTTGGTCACCGATCTTTAGTGACTTCGCCACGCAGTCTGGACTTCAACGTGCTTTTATCGGCTTAGGTGTTCAGCCAACTTGGTATGCTCGACGAGACTTATTCCCGCTGGGACTGGTGCTAGACCATGTGTGGGTTTCCGACGACCTTAGCTGTGATTGCTACGAGGTCGCGGAGCCGATGGGGTCCGACCATCGTGCTGTCGTCGTAACACTTTCACCGAGCGGGGAAACAGCGGGAGCCTCATCAGACTCCCATTGATCCCAAGCGGCGTTAGGAAAGGCACTTGGCGATTTGGCGAACGGCTTGTCGCAATCGATGTTCGTTTTCGACCAATGACATCCGCAAAAAGCCTTCACCGGCGGCGCCGAATCCACTTCCTGGACTGACGGCGACATTGCCTTCTTCGAGCAGCTTCATCGCAAAGTCCATCGTGGACATTCGGCTTCGCCATGGCTCAGGAACTTTGGCCCAAACAAACATGCCTGCTTTGGGTGTTTCCATTTCCCAGCCCAGTCGTCGAAGGCCGCTGACAAGGACGTCGCGACGGCTTTGGTAGATTTCCGACTGCTTTTCGACCGAGGCTTCCGTTTCGCGAAGCGCGACAATCGCGGCGATTTGAATCGCCTGGAACATTCCGTAGTCGTAATAGCCTTTGATGGTTCCAAGTCCACGTACCATGTCAGGGTTGCCGGCACAGAAACCGACTCGCCATCCGGCCATGTTGTAGCCTTTGCTCATCGTGGTGAATTCGACACCGACATCTTTCGCGCCTGGTGCAGCCAAGAAGCTCGGCGGAACGTATCCGTCGAAAGCCACGTCTGCATAGGCGAAATCGTGGATCACCATAAAGCCATATTTCTTGGCCAGGCGGACAACGTCGACGAAGAATTCGGGCTCGATGACGGCCGAGCTTGGGTTGTGCGGATAGTTGACGATCAACAGCTTTGGCGATGGCGTCAGATTTTCGCAGGTATAGGCGACGTTGCGAAGAAACTTTTCGGAATCCGCCACGTCAAGTGCGACGACATTGCCGGATGCCAGAATAACGCCATACATGTGAACCGGGAAAAACGGCGATGGGATCATCGCGGTGTCGCCGGGGCCCATCAGGGCCAAACACATGTGCGAGAAGCCTTCTTTGCTGCCTAAGCACGCGATGATTTCCGATTCCGGATCCAAGCGGACACCGTATTTGCGGTGGTACTTACCGGCCAGCTCTCGTCGCAGGTTCACAATTCCGTTGGACTTGCTGTAGCCATGGTTGCCCGGATCGGCTGCGGCATCCTGCAGTTTCTGAACCACAACAGGGTCCGGCGGATCCGAGGGGTTCCCCATTCCGAGGTCGATCACGTCGTCACCGGCGCGACGTTTCTGATACAGCAGGTTATTAATCCGCCCGAACATGTACGGCGGCAGACGATCGACTCGCGAGGCAAGTTTGACTTCGAACGGTGGTTGGACCGGATCTGTGGTCGGCGCACCGATCGCTGGGGCGTCAATGTTTGGCGAATCTTCACCCGATGTCGCGGCGGCCGCGTGGTCGGTCGGGTTGCCGGCCGCTTCGTGCGCCATTCTTTCGATTCCGTCGCTTGATTGTTCGTCCAGACGTGCTTCGCTGCTTGCTTCGCTCATAGTGACCGATCCACTTCGGTGTCGTTCGGTAAGTTGACTTAGGGAAGGGAAATGTGACGGGGAGTCGTTGATGATCCCCCTGCAGATCTTCCGTGTGCGGGATTCGACGCATTGTCGAAAACTTTCTTGGTCAAGCCCAGGGGTATTCGCGTGTTGCGTGAAAGATCCTCGCAAAAGCGACGATAAAGTAAATATCGCGACCAAGAATTCAGCCCGTCTCGGCGTACCCGAATTGGCTATCGGATCGACATACGGGCAACAACGAGTCGCTTTTGTTGTGTTTCAAGAGATTTTCGGGGCGATGAACGTTCGCGCATTGGCGACTATACTGCCGTAGATTTCTCTATCCACCTCCCACCGACTGCCCTGCCGCAATGTCAGTTGCCCTTTTTGTTCCCTGCTACATCGATCAACTTTATCCCGATGTGGCGATCGCAACGCTGGAGCTGCTCGAACGCTTCGGTGTCGAAGTGGACTATCCGCAAGGCCAGACCTGCTGTGGGCAGCCGATGGCAAATACCGGATGCGTGGAAGATACGCGACCGATCGCTCTGCGAACGGTGAAAATGTTCGCCGACTATGACGCGATCGTTTGCCCATCTGGATCGTGTACATCGATGGTGCGAAATCACTATGCGCCTTTCTTTGACGATTCAGATGCGGCATTCAACCACGTTCGAAGCAACACGTTCGAACTTTGCGAATATCTTCACGACGTACTTGAAGTCAAACACTTGGATGTGAGGTTTCCACACCGGGTTTCGTTGCACCAAAGCTGTCATGGACTTCGAGAACTTCGGTTGGGGCAGTCCAGTGAATCGATGACGCCGCGGGAAAACAAGGTTCGTAAGCTTCTCGATTTGATCGATGGGATCCAGTGGGTTGAACCGGAACGCCCGGACGAGTGCTGTGGATTCGGAGGGACATTCGCTGTCAACGAAGCAGACGTGTCGGCGGAGATGGGGCGAGCCCGAATTGCAGATCACTCTGGCAAAGGCAGCGAAGTATTGGTTTCTGCCGACATGAGTTGCTTGATGCATTTACAGGGAATTATCTCTCGGGAAAAAACGCCCATCAAAGTCATGCACGCCGCACAAGTCCTCGCCGGACGTCCGCTGCGATAAAGCGTTCGTGGCCGTACTGGTTGGTGGCTTTCGAATAGCGCTGTCGGCGGCAACGTTTATCGATCGTCTCGTTCTGCAACCGTATTTTGGTACTGGCGTTTGCTGGGTCGAGCACTTTGTGCCGTTGCCTGTCCGGTTTGCTGGCCCTTATGATCTTCCGTTCGGAATTGAACGAGACGCAAAACGGGTTGGTTGATCATGGAATATCGAAGACTAGGACGCAGTGGCATCGTCGTTAGTGACATCTGCATGGGAACGATGACGTTCGGATTGCAGTGTGATGAGAAGCTAAGCCACAAGATCTGCGATACGGCTTATGACGCCGGAATCGACTTCTTTGATGCGGCAGAACTGTACCCAGTGCCGCCGTCGGCCGAACTATTCGGTGTGACAGAAGAGATCGTCGGACGGTGGATCAAAACCAAGCCTCGACACACAGTCATCGTGGCAACCAAGGTTACCGGGCCAGGACACGGTTGGTTCAAGCCACCGGTTCGCGACGGGAAGACAACACTCGATCGCCATCAAATCATCAAGGCGTGCGAAGACTCACTGCGTCGACTTGATTTGGACTATATCGATCTTTACCAAACCCATTGGCCAGACCATGGGATGCCCTATGAAGAAGTTCTCGGCGTGCTGACCGAATTGCGTGAAGAAGGAAAAATCCGCGCGTTCGGTGCGAGCAATGAAACCAGCTGGGGCATGATGAAAGCTTGCTGGACGGCGGACGTCTGTCAGTTGAATCGCTATGAAACCGTGCAGAACAACTTCAGTTTGATCAACCGGCGCTGCGAAAGTGAACTTGCACAGGTCTGCCGTCAGGAAGGGATCTCGTTGCTTCCCTATTCGCCGCTAGGTGGTGGTGTTTTGACGGGGAAATACCAGGATGGCCGACCCGAGGGTGCACGCTTCACTGCCTATCTGAATGGTGACGGCGAACGTCAAAAGCGGATGGCGATGCGGTTCGTGAACGACCGGACTTTAGAAACGACGCGGCGTCTAACGGAAATCGCCAAAGACATCGGCGTTTCCGTGACCGCACTTTCGGTCGCATGGAGTCGCCAGCATGACTTTGTCGCGTCGACGATCATCGGTGCAACATCCGTCGAACAATTGAACGAATCTTTAGAAGCGAAAGATCTAATCTTGGACGCCGAGACAATGCAGCGGATCGATGACATCGATGCTGAAATCCCGACTCCAATGACCGAGGATGGATTGCGTCGACTGTAGGGCGATGTGTGCTTCGGCAAAGCGAACCATTCCGAGGCAACATTCGGTGGGCCAGTGAAGTTAGAATTTCAAGACGATGAACCCCTTCGCTTGACCTCTCTTCACTCCCACTTCGGTGCCTGCCATGTTTCGATTCACGACCGCCCTCACGATCGCTGCTCTTTTGTCTGGAGCTGTGTTTGCCCAAAAAGGAAAGACTGCGA
The DNA here is from genome assembly GCF_020966635.1 of Stieleria sp. JC731. Lineage (NCBI taxonomy): Bacteria > Pseudomonadati > Planctomycetota > Planctomycetia > Pirellulales > Pirellulaceae > Stieleria > Stieleria sp. JC731. Next base: position 1,281,462 of record NZ_JAJKFQ010000011.1, read on the forward strand.
AAGACAAACCGAACCCAGACCAAAAGGTCGTTTATAAAACGGTCGGTGGCGTCGAACTACAGCTGCACGTTTTCAAACCCAAGAATGAGGACGTTGAACATCCGCGCGCCGCGATTGTGTTCTTCTTTGGTGGCGGATGGGTCGGCGGGACGCCATCGCAGTTTTATTCGCAGTCGCGAGCCTTGGCGGATCGAGGTATGGTCGCATTTTGCGCTCAATATCGCGTCAAAAAGCAGCACGGGACTTCGCCGAAAGAGTGTGTCGAAGATGGGAAATCGGCAATGCGTTGGGTCCGAAAACATGCCGCAGAGTTCAATGTTGATCCGAATCGTATCGCGGCTGGCGGTGGTTCAGCAGGTGGGCACGTGGCCGCCGCGACTGCAACCGTTGACCACTTCGATGCCGAAGGAGAGGACACCACGGTAAGTTGCCAACCGAACGCATTGGCTCTGTTCAATCCAGTCTACGACAACGGACCCGATGGCTACGGCTACGATCGGGTAAAAGAGTACTACAAAGAGATTTCGCCGATCCACAATCTGGACGAAGACGTTCCACCGACCATCGTGTTTTTGGGAACCAAAGATAAGCTAATCCCGGTTTCGACCGGAGAAGCATTCCGTGACAAATCAAAAGCTCTGGGTGTTCGCAGCGAATTACACCTCTATAAAGACGCGCCTCATGGATTTTTCAATCGTGACGAAGCGTTCGATGACACGCTGGAAAAAACGATCGCTTTCTTTGATTCGCTAGGCTACCTAGACAACTAAGTTGCTGATGCAACAGCTTCGGGGCATCAGCCGACGGGCGTTCACACTGGTTATTGCACTGAAACCGTGGCTAACGCCTTGCGGCTAATCCTAAAATCGAGCTGGAACGAAGCACTGTATTTCCAGCAAGCACTGTATTTACAGTAAGCACAGCCCGGACAATTCGGATCAATGCAGATGACCCATGTGCTGGCCATTGTCGCCCAGTTTGCGCTTTCGGCGGCTTTGGTCATTTCGATCCGCTGGCGACCGTTTCCGATCTGGATGTTGATCGCCGCAGCGCCAGGGGCTGCGCTGGCGATCGCGGCGTGGTTCGGAATCGGGTTCCGCAACATCCGAATTCAACCGACCGTAACCGAAAAAACAACGTTGGTGACGAGCGGTGCCTACGCTGTCGTGCGTCATCCGATGTACGCAGGCTTGCTTTGGTTTACTGCGGCAAGCCTTGCTACACCGTTTGCGTTCGAGCGGTGCCTGATGTGGGGCTGTTTATTGATCGTTCTGGACGCCAAAGCCAGAACTGAAGAACGCGAGATGAGCCATCGCTTCGCTGAATATGAAGACTACCGAAGTCGCACCGGAAGGCTTTTCCCGAAGCTAATCCAGCGTCGTTGAAAACGGCTTCGCGGAATCTCGGTGGACCTATTGCCCTGGCGGAATCGAAGTGGCGTTGAAGCTTCCTCTTGCGCCCCCGCCGACAGCCGATTCAAATCGGCTGCTGCGCATAAAGAAAGGCAAGTGAACGCTAGTGAAATAGCGATCACTTGCCAATCGATTGCGAACGAGCGTTGACGATCGTTTTTTATTCGGAAATGACGACCGAATTCGAAACCGAGTTGCCAAGGTTTTCAAAGTCCATCAACGACCAGACAACTTTCTTGTCACGGGTCAGTTCGATGATTTGAGGTTGCCCTGGTCCGGCATGGCAGTTGCCAAACACAATGTTTCCGTTCGGCATGACTTGTAGGGTGGTCACCCAGGCCAAGGTGATTCCCGGCAGATCGTTCTGTTCAACTTTCCAAACGATCTCTTTCGCTGGTGTGACTTCCAGCAGGCTATGTCCATTACCAGTTGCGATCAGGGTGTTGCCATTTTCTAAACGGACTGCACTGAAGACCGCATCACCGAAGGCTTCGGGGCCATGTCCACCCTTCGCTTCCTTGCCGAACATCGGAACGTCGTAGTCCCAAATGATCTTTCCGTCACGGTTGTACTCACGCACAAATCCGTCGCCTTCTTGCGCGATTAGGTAGGTCCAGTCGTCACCTTTGACAATCGGGTGAACAAGACGCGTATCGCGGTGAGGGTGCGGGTTATCACGCTTGAGATCAAATTTACGATCGACCTTTCCATCGCGATCGATTTCGTAAATGGTCCCCTGGCCGCTGAGTGCAACCATCAGATTACCATTTGGCAGCGGTGCAACCGAGTGAAGTTCGACACGCCGCTTATCGGTCAGCTTGCGTGATTCGAATTTCCACACAACTTCGTGAGACTGGCCGTCCAGTTCAACGATTTCGGTGTTCTGGTGTGTGAGAATATTTCCGTTCTTGAGAACGTGGATGTCGTGCGGTGCACCACTCAGTTGTGCTTTGCCGGTGCAATTTCCATCGGCGTCGAACCAGCACAGCGTGCCGCCTTCGTTGGCGACAACAGGGTGACCAGCTTGTGCCACACCTAGAGTGCAAAGGGACAGAACAAGAGTCGAGAAGACACGTCGCATCGGTTTCAATACGGTCATAGATACGTTTTTAGAAAGGGAGGCAAAATGGGGACGCAGCGGAACGCTATTGATCGCTCGGCAATTGACCGTCGGATAGGTAGGTCGGTTTCTGCCAAGGGATCATTCCACCACGTTGGATATGGTGGCGTAGCGAACGTTTCATTTCATTCGCAATTCGCGGATTTTTGCTGATGACATCCTCAGTTTCATAGGGGTCATTCTGGATGTCATAGAGCTCCAGCGGCGAGAACGGATCATTGCGAAGCAGTTTCCATCGTCCTCGCACAAGTGCATGGTATGCCCCACCCACGTAGCGATTGTTTCCTTCGCGGCGAACGAAATAAAGCTCACGTTCGGCGGGGGGCATCGGCTGACCGTTAAGCACAGGGACGAGGCTGACCGCGTCCGTGCCGGGATCGGCTACACCTGAGGCAAGTTCGACAAAAGTAGCGTGCAAATCAAAGTTCAGTCCAGCATAATCGCTTGTCGTTCCCGCCACATTGTGATTTGGCGTGCGAATAATGAAAGGGACTCTCAAACCGCCGTCATAGTGGCTCTGTTTGCCGTCTCGCCAAGGCAGGTTTCGCTGGGCATGCGGGATCGAACCGCCGTTGTCGCTGGTGAACGCCACCACCGTATTTTCGCTAAGTCCAAGCTTCTCGATTCGATCAAGAAATCGACCGACATTGTGGTCCAAGTGCTCGACCAGTGCGACGTTCTTCGCACGCTTGAGGTCCATGTCGGGATACGCTTCGCGAGTTTTATCAAGCCAATCGTCTGGCGGCTGAATCGGAAAGTGTGGTGCGTTGTACGCCAAGTACAAAAAGAACGGCTGGCTTTCGTTCTGCGACCGCTCGCTGACATATTCCATCGCCCAATCGGTAAATAGATCAGTCGCATGACCTTTGGGATCGATCACTTGGTCGCCCAGACGCATAAAGTTCTTTCCGCCGCGCAGGTGGGTGTAGTAGTCATCCATCATGTCGCCAAGAAAGCCATGGAAATGATCAAATCCACGCTCCGGTGGAGTGTTCGGCGTGTCCAGGCCGAGGTGCCATTTCCCGACCGCCGCGGTGTGATACCCTGCATCACCCAGCCGATTTGCCAGAGTGCTTAGCGATGGTGACAGATAACCCCAATTGTTCTCGGGCTCGGTTCGGATGACACCTGGGACTCCAGAGCGGTCTGCATATCGGCCCGTCATTATCGCCGCTCTTGTCGGCGAGCAGACCGTGCAGTTCGCTCGCATCTGTGTGAAAGTAATCCCCTGTTGAGCCAGGCGATCGATGTTAGGCGTTTTGATGTCAGGTGCACCCTGGTAGCTCACATCTCCATAGCCAAGGTCATCCGCAATGATCAAAACCAAGTTTGGCCGAGTGGCTGATTCGGCTTTTGCGAGGGCAATAAACTTAGCGTTTGTGAACTGGCCGAAGACTGCGATAAGGAAAAGTGCAGCGGTTTTTGAAAGTGATTGACGCTGCAATACCCGGCGGCAACCGGAGTGCGTCGCGGCAAGGAGTTGAATCATGTTGAACCCATTCTTTGGAATGCTGGCGCTGTTGGTAGGCTGGCACTGGCTGTCAGTACCTGGCTTTCAGCATCACTAGCGCTCAAATCAAGTTTGTGGTCCGTCGTGAAAGTCGCGTTCGTGATGCGCGAAATAAAGAAGATCGCGGTCGGTAAACTGCGACAGTGATCCACTGGCGGTAAGGAACCAAGTTTAGCTCCCGCGCATAGTTTCTTATTTCTCACCCCCCAAGTCAAATCCTAGCGGCGATTGGGTCGATCTTAAGATATGCCATGGAGCGTACAGTGGATCAAATGCCGCGAGGGCAGCAACTGAGCTTGGTTGGCGTTTTGAAGCGACATGCCATAGGTATTGCACACCTTCACGGACTTGCACCGTGTCCCGCTTCGTGATTCAACTCAAAGTTTGCTACGGTTCCAGTATTCCAGCAGACCGGTTCTCGTCTCGTTGGGTTGCTTTCGCAATTCGTTCGAACATTTCAGCGGAAAGCCAGCCATGTTCGATCGCAATTTTGGCGGCTTGGACACTGTCGTCGATCAAGTACATAGGAACGCCAACTTCAGCAGCTTGGCGGACATACTGATCAACTTTCTCGTCATGGTTGCTGGCGAAACCTGGATCGATGTCGCGAATGAAGATGCCGGAGATTCGGTCTGGGAATTCTTTCGCGGCGTTCGCGTACAACCGAGCATCTTCCTGTCCAGAATCGCCAAACAGAAGAAACGGCAATTCATCGAACGTGTTAATTAAACGTCTTGCCTTGTCGAGTTTGTGATCGTGCCCCGATTTCAAAAACTTGTTCTCATCGAAGCCCAGATCACGCAACAGCAAGGGGCCAGGCGGAATAGCATTTAGTTCTAGAAAATCTTCGAGCACATCGTAGAGGTTCCAGGGCGAACTGGAGACGTAGAAAATCGGGTTCGTCGGGTAGTCGTCCCTGCCGTTCTGCAATCGATCGTATAGTTCGGCAACGCCGTTAAGCGGCGCTCGCGTTCGAGCATTGCCAAAGAACGTCAGCTTTGCCATGGTTGCGATATCCGTCGCACCGGTGTGAAGGATCGTGTCGTCTACATCGCTGATGATTCCAAACTTTGCTTCTTCGGGGACCATCATCACGGGACAGGTTGTTCGATCAGTTTGCCGCCGAGTGCTTGTTGATTCAATAATTCGCAAGCTCGCAACATCCCAGAAAACGTCAGCCAGTCCTTTCGGTCTTGGTAGCCGCAGATGAAAGTAGCCCTCGGCGTCACTTGTCGCCAAGTTTCGCTCCCCGCCAAAAGTTGCCTCAATCTGCACACCAGGTACTTCATCACTCGCAAAACGTCGGATGGTGTTTGTTAGATTCTCCCACCACTGATCTTCATGAAAGTCAGGATCGATCGGCGGGTTGGTGAGGACTCGGCCATGCAACTGAACTGTGTCTGACGATGCATAACCCATGTACGCTTGAATCTTCGGTATGCCCTCACGACCAAAGCGCTTGCGCAAACGGCGAATCCCTGCATCGGCCAAATCGTCGGCAGAGGAGATCGTTCTCGTCAACCAAGATTTCCATTGACGTTGCCAGGTCGATCTTGGTGGTTCATTCATGATGGCGTTTTTCATTGAGGCGAGGCTGCGGTTCGAGGGGAACATAAGCTCGCAAGCAATGTGCCAAACAATTCCTAATTTCTAGATGTGCTGCATTCCTGCATGTTTCAATCGGCTCGCAGGAATTTGAATTCCAGGGGCCATCGCGAATGGCATGGGACGAGAACGTTGTTCATCGAAGGATGACCATTGGTTCTGTATTGATTGAGCAAAGTCTCGATTGGGCAAAGTCCTTCCGGTATCAGTCTAAGACGGCTTTGTCCGGATCTCGATCGACTGCCTCACCGTCGATATCTTCAGCCTTGCGAGCCCGTTCCACCCTGAGTTGGACCTCCTCATCGTCCCCTTCCTTTTCTTCAATCACGTCGTGGTCATCCGAGTTCCATGGTTCCAGACGCAAGTCGATCATCATCGGGAAGTGGTCTGAGCCAACTTTGGGAAGACGCTGAATCTTCGAAACCGTGAAATGAGGTGAATGGAAAACGTGGTCGAGCGGGTATCTCAAAAACCAGTGATCGGCGTGAAATGTATTGAAGAAGCCGCGTCCGCGTCGCGGGTCTAGCAAACCGCTAGTTCTGAGAAATAACCGAGTTGTCGATGACCAGGCCACGTCGTTCAAATCGCCGCCGATGATAACTGGCATCGTTTCGTCCTCCAGCTCCTTGCCCCATATCGTCAGCTCAGCGTCACGAGCTGTCGCGTCGTTGCCACGCCATGGTTCTGGTGGCCGAGGATGGACCGCGACCACCCGCATTAAGTCGCCGTTCTCGAGTTCTATCATTGCGTCGATCGATGGGATGTCTTCTTGAACCAAGTATCTGACTTGATGTTCCTTGATCGGTAAACGCGAAAGCATGACCATCCCGTACCAATTGTCTTGCGGCCGGACAACACGATGTGGATAGCGTTCAATTAGCGGTTTAATCGCATCGACCCAAGCTTCGTCCGGCTCCAGCACGACCAACACGTCGGGGTCTGCGTTTTCGATGACTTCTAACCAACGATCGTATTGTTGGTTCTCCTTCTCAACATTGGACAGGACGACTCGAATCGTCCGAGCATCTTCCAGGTGTGATTTTCGTTCGGCAGCGGATGTCGCCTTTGCCTGCACGGGAAAAAGCGGTGTGTACGGAACGATTAGAAAGCCGTGCCAGAGAGTTAGAAATGCCGCAGGCAGCAAGAACCAACGGTATGAAAGCACCGCCGGTCCGAAACCACAAAGACGCCATATTCCAAAGGCGATGACAATCAACCAACCGATCACGATGATTTGGACGCGAGGGAAGTCCCACCCGCGGATCAACCAATGCGGGTGAGAACTTAATGTCAGCAACGAACCCAGGACGAGCACGGCGAGTAGCAGAAATAACACGATTTCGACGGCGGCCTTCATAGGTAGCGATGCCTAACGATCAATCAGAGTTGCGTAAAAATTCTTGGTATCAGTTCACGCTAATGCAATTCATGCGCCACGGCGGTTTTTGAAACGCGGAATGCGGCACCCGTCGTACCCATGTCGGTGTCCCGCGAGGTCTTCGAGGCCTGAGTTGGTCTAAATAATGCGAGCGAAGATCGTTGTCGGACGCTCTCCGACCAGCTTGGGCGATAGGGAGTCATCGCAGCCGCCATCGATCGAACGAGCGATAGTCGCATGTCGACTGAATCACGCCAGTACTGTCGATGGCATCCGGCTTCCAGCTGGTGAATCTTCTCAGGTGGCGAATCTTTTCTGTTGTATGGTCGAAAAGTGACCGCCAACGACGGAAGCGACAGTTCGCGCGTTTGAAGAAAGTAGGTGAAGCCGAGGAATGATGCGAATAGACCGAATCCAACTTCGCAATTGGTGTCGAGAGTCCGTTTACCCACTCGCTCGATTCAACCCATCAAGTGACACCCGATGTCAGTTGTCCAGAATCTCTTGAGGGCATTCCGTCAACGGTACGATGTGTCGCGCATGGTGAGCTAATTATTAACTGACCAACACCCTTTTATCGCTGGTGCAGACCATGGACTCAGGATCGAGCGTTCAGGACAACGAACTGTTTGACGAGCTGATCATCGAATTTGTTGATTCACTTCGAGGCTATCTTGAACGTATGGACTCGTTTGTCGAGAGCAAGGATCTCGAAGCACTCGGCCGGGAAGCTCATAAGTTGAAAGGGTGTTCGGGAACACTCGGTTTCCAAAAGATTCGTCTTCGAAGCGAGTTGTTGGAGCATCAAGTCCGCGCCGAATTCTGGGAGGAGATCACGCCTTCCGTCAAAGGACTCTGGGACGAAATTGGCGATGTCAACATCGACCATATCCGCGAACGTTATGCCTTGACCCAGCAGGGATAAATCCGCTTTTCCTCGCGATGCCTCCGTTCTTGAAAACTACCGGGTTGAAGGTGAGTGAGTATGACAGCGTCCCTCAACTTTCCAAGTTGAGAACGCTGAGTAGATTCTCTGTGCGTGCTGAAGGCCTCGTGGATGCGTTTTCGATTCGGAGAATCGATCGACATTAGTGTCCCTCAACTTTCCAAGTTGAGAACGCTGGGTAGTTGCTCTGTGCGTGCTGAAGGCCTCGTAGATGTGTTTTCGATTCGGAGAATCGATCGACACTAGTGTCCCTCAACTTTCCAAGTTGAGAACGCTGGGTAGATGCTCTGTGCGTGCTGAAGGCCTCGTGGATGCGTTTTCGATTCGGAGAATCGAACGACATTAGTGTCCCTCAACTTTCCAAGTTGCGAACGCTGGGTAGTTGCTCTGTGCGTGCCGAAGGCCTCGTGGATGTGTTTTCGATTCGGTGAATCGATCGACACTAGTGTCGCTCAACTTTCCAAGTTGAGAAGGCTGCGGAGGTACTCTCGATTCGGCGAATCGATCGACATTGGTCAGAGAACGCGTCTTGTCAGACCTAAACGCTTGCGCGGGTAATCGCAGCGATTCGCACCATTGATTCGATGAAATGGTGTCCAGTGGCCTCGCTAGCCCACGCCAGGGTGAAAATTGCGTATCTTAGCGCCCGAGATATTTCCAGTCGTCGCACGCTGAAATTCGATCGGTGTCATCCGCAAATGCAGCGTTTCGACAGTCGAAGAAACGTCGCTTGCACGTTCCTGAACGAGTGGGAATCTCTGCGGCCGATCTAACCCAAGGCCGCGTTTCAACATGCCCCTCCGTCCGCCAATCCCTTCGGCGGGCAACTGTTATTCCATCGTAAACGATCGAAAAAGAGGACACAGATGTCAAAACCAGTTCGCATTGCAATGATTGGCTTGGGATTCGGTGCTGAATTCATTCCGATCTATCAAGCGTATCCTGGCGCCGATGTCGTTGCACTTTGCCGTCGCAACGAGGCTGAGCTAAACAAGTCGGCTGATCAGTTCGGCATCGAAAAACGATACACCGATTACGATGCCGTCCTTGCCGATCCTGACATCGACTACGTGCATATAAATAGCCCGATTCCGGATCACGCATGGATGTCGCTTAAAGCGCTTGATGCTGGCAAGCACGTGATGTGCACGGTGCCGATGGCAACGACCATCGAAGAATGCCAGCAGATCGTCGAAAAGGTCAACGAGACTGGTTTGAAATACATGATGGCCGAAACCGTGGTTTACAGCCGCGAGTTCCTCTACATCAAAGATCTTTTCCAGAAAGGTGAGCTGGGCGAAATTCAGCACCTTGCCGCATCGCACCCACAAGACATGGACGGTTGGCCAAGTTACTGGGAAGCGATGATTCCCATGCACTATGCGACTCATGTTGTTAGCCCTTGTTTGGGGCTGACTGATTCATTAGCGGAGTACGTTAGCTGTTTTGGCTCTGGTCGTGTTCGTGATTCGATCGCCGAAAAATCTGGCAACAAGTTTGCTGTGGAGTCCTGTCACATCAAGCTTCAAGACAGTGATGTCGTTGCCCACATCTGGCGTTTCCTCTATGACGTCGCAAGACAATATCGTGAAAGCTTTGACGTTTATGGGACCAAGAAAAGCTTCGAATGGACATTGGTCGAAAACGAGCCGCATGTCATTCATACCGCGAAGAAGCCGGAACCCGAAATTCCAGAAAAGATCGAAGTGCCCGATTTCGCGCACTTACTGCCGGCCGAGATTCAAAAGTTCACAATGCCGTCGGAGATTCATGATGCCGATCACCTGTCATTCATCCAAGGTGGCGGACACGGCGGATCACACCCGCATTTGGTCCACGAAATGGTCAGCGCGGTGAAAGAAGATCGTGACCCATGGCCCAATGCTGTGACCAGCGCCAACTGGACCTGTGTGGGACTTTGTGCTCACGAGTCGGCGCTTCGTGGCGGGGAGAAAGTTCAGCTTCCCGAATTCACGCTCAAGCGTTAAGCGACGTTCTTTCGCGATCAATCGCGGCGTCTCTGTTCAGCCTGTTTCTCTCCATGATCGACCCTGTGATGTTCCCTATGAATTGGTTCCGAGTAGCCATCGGTGTGGCGTTATGCAATGTCCTGCTACCGATTTGGCCGTTATCCGCAGTCGATTTGGTTCCTCCGGTGATCGTGGAAGAAGGTTGGGAGATCGAACTGGTCAAAGCTGAACCGGATATCGTGACGCCTGTCATGTGTGTGTGTGATCACGAAGGTCGCTTACTGGTGATCGAATCTCACACTCACTTTCCGCCGGAAGGTTACGATGGTCCTGATCATGACCGCATCATTCGGTTGTCGGACAGCAATGGCGATGGCACGCTTGATCGTCGTGAAGTGTTTTTTGACCAAGGCAAGTTCACGATGGGTTTGGCAATACTGGACGACAATTGGATTGCCGTTACACATCGTGATAAGGTGCTGCGTATTCGCGATGCCGACGGAGACGGGCAGGCCGAACAGGTCGAAGTCCTCGCCGAACTGGATACCAACGCCAACTACCCGCACAACGGATTGGGCGGATTGGTAGCCGCAGCAGACGGTTGGCTTTACGTGGGCCAGGGCGAGAACTTTGGCGAAGATTACCAGCTTGTCGGTAAAGATGGCCGAACACAAAAGGGTGGCGGCGAAGGCGGCAATATCTTTCGCATCCGGTTCGATGGAACCCAGCTGGAACGCTTTGCGACTGGATTTTGGAATCCGTTCGGGATGTGCTTCGACTCCGCGGATCGACTTTGGTGTGTCGGAAATGATCCTGACGCGATGCCACCGTGTCGCCTGATGCATGTCGTGCGCGGTGGTGATTATGGATTTGAATTCCAATTCGGACGTGGAGGAACTCATCCGCTGCAGTCATGGATGGGTGAACTTCCTGTGACGATGCCGCCTGCCGCAGGCACCGGTGAAGCTCCTTGCGCCGTTGTTCCGATCGGCGACCGGTTGTGGGTTTCCAGCTGGGGCGACAACCGCGTCGAAGCTTATCGACTTCGGGAAAATGGCGGCACATGGGTAAGCGAAACTGAAACGGTGTTGCAGGGCGACACTCTATTCCGTCCGGTCGGAATAGCGCTCGCGCCCGATCATTCGATTTACATCACCGATTGGGTCCGACGTGACTACTCAGTCCACCAGACCGGCCGAATCTGGAGGCTGAAACCAGTGTCCGGTAAAGCTGCTTCGGGTGTCATTCCGGGACTCAGTTCTGTCGAAAAAGAATCGGCAAGTGCCGGTGACGAGATGGATCTGACGGCATTGTTACAGCAAGCCACTGACAACGACGTTTTTGTTGCACAGGCTGCTATCACACGTCTTGCAGAATTGGAAAGTCTGCCCAGTCCCGATGAGGTCGTCCAACACAAGTCCCCGCAAAAGCTTGCCTTGATGGCAGCATGGCGTTGGCGGGAGCTATGTGATCGAGATTCGCTAACCGAAGTCCAAAGGCGAATGATGTTATCGGATGCGTTCGAGGATTTGGACGAAGACACAACCTTGTTCGGATTGCGTTGGGCTGCGGAACGCAAAGATCGAGAATTGGTTGCTGAGATTCAGCAGGTGTTGAAACGAGATTTGCTGACGACACGTCTATTCGAAGTTGCCGTTGCCACCATTTCATTTCTCGAAAACGGGACTGCTCGCAGCGGCGTGCGTGATCCGGCTCGAGAGAAACTATTGGCGGAGTTAGCATCAGACCAGACAAGATCACCAGAGATCCGCGCACTGGCGATTCAGCGGATTCCTGCTGCGGCGGACCAACCTGGTGGCGATCAAATCACCGCTTGGGTAAAGGAATCCGAGTCGCCACAACTGCAACGCGAATCGGTTCGATTGTTGATTGATCGGGGAACGGAAGCTGACGCAAAACGATTGCATTCGTTTGCGGTTGATTCAAGTTTACCGATAGCCATTCGCGCCGACGCGATTTCGGGCTTGTCCAACTTTGTTGCGTCCTACGAATCGGGGCTTCGGGCACTTGAAATGAACGCATCCGAACCAAACGAGATTCGTGAAGAGGCAAGGCGAGTCCTGTCGCGAATCGAAGGTTCAAATCGTCAAAAGCGTCCGGCTGTCGATGATTTTGATGCTTGGTTTCGTTTGGTCGGAAATGGAGGCGACGCCGAAGCCGGCGCGCGTGTCTTTCAGCGAGCCACTTGCAGTAAATGCCACCTCAGCCATGGTCGAGGAGCAATGACGGGGCCTGATCTGACAAATTTGGTTGGACAACCACGCAAACGGCTGCTGCGATCAATTTTGTACCCGAGTGAGGAAGTCGGTCCGCTTTATGTGCCTTGGAAAATTGTCACAACGGAGGGCAACGTTCTGATTGGACTAAAAACGCCTACTCCCGGTGTGGGTGGGGCGATCGGATTCCAAGCAGCTGATGGAAGTTCGTTTTCGGTTAAACTCGAAGACATCGAATTTCATTCCTTCAGCGATCAGTCGATCATGCCGAAAGGTTTAGAGCAAACGCTGTCGATCGGCGAATTGCGTGACTTGCTCGCTTATCTTGAATCAACCGAAACTGATTAACGTAAACATCCGATGCGATGCAAAAGTTGACGTGGCTTGACGATCTTCTTGATGCCGCAAAGGAATTTGGGTTTTCGTTGATGGGGATCTGCCCTGCAGTCGATGCGGCGGGATTTCATCGACTGATCGATTGGGTTCAAGCTGGGAATTGTGCGGGAATGGAGTATTTCTCCAACCGCATCGACGCATACCGAAATCCCGATGGCGTCATGCCCGGTACAAAAAGCATCATTGCTTTGGCGTACCCGTATTTCGCCAATCCGAGTTCTAGTGGTGTATCTGGTCAGGGGCGTGTTGCGCGATACGCTTGGTCCGGGATCGACTACCACGACACGATACACAGCCACTTTAAAGCGATCAAAAAACTGGTTCGCGATTGTTCACCGGAGGTTAGCCTCCGCGGGTGTGTCGACACCGCCCCGCTGCTTGAACGTGAGCTTGCGGAGCTGGCGGGTTTAGGTTGGCGGGGCAAAAATACGTTGCTGCTCAACCGGGCTCAGGGCAGTTATTTCTTTCTCGCATGTTTGCTGGTTGACCAGCAATTGCCGTACGACCAGCCAGACGACAAGTCTTATTGTGGCAGTTGCACTGCTTGCTTGGATGCCTGTCCGACGGATGCATTTGTCGATGCAGGGATTTTAGATGCAAGAAAGTGCATCAGTTACCTGACGATCGAGCACCGAGGTGAAATCGATCCGAAATATCGGGATGCGATTGGAGATTGGGTGTTTGGATGTGATGTTTGCCAGGAAGTTTGCCCGTGGAACCGCAAGCCGACTCGCAACGCGTCGCCGATCGATGAAGCGGCCCTGACAGACTTTGTCGATCTGATCGCGGTTCTTCAAATGGACGAATCTGAATTTAGAACACGATATCGAAAATCACCGTTCTGGAGAACGAAATTACAAGGGATGCAGCGAAACGCGGCAATCGTGCTTGGTAATCAAGGCTGCCGCGATGCGATCCCCGTTTTGCAGGAACGATCACTCGGCGAAGATCCGGTCGTTGCCGAAGCGTGCCGATGGGCGATCAAGAAAATCGAAGGCGAATAAGCCAATGGCTTTCAGGTGCCTAGGTCGATTGGCTGAAGGCGGAGTACCGACTCTGATTCACCGACTCGCTCGATGACAAGCCGCATCGCCGATGAGGTAGCCCTAGTGGCGTGGCGAACGATTTCGGTACAATTCGTTTGATCTCAATTGCAACCACGATCAACTGCCAAAGGTACAAAACGGTCTGCAGATATGAACTGCCAGCAAACTTAAGAGGCTTGCACTCTTCGATTCCAAAACCGTCAGGTCGACAGGCTTCATATTGTTGTCGCAATCTGCGGCATTGGAGGTAATCGAAGATAAGTTTCGAAAGTGGAGCCGTTGGCAGTCTTGAGATCACTTCGACAACCGAACCACAGGGATGGAGCCCGACGACGACGGGTGAATTTTCAATGAGCGAGCTTCAACAAAATCGCGGACTCAATATCACGACCACGGCTGGCGCAGATAAATTGCTGCTCTCAAAACTGGTCGCCACGGAACGGTTAGGCCAACTGTTCGAATTTGACGTCGAACTGCTATCGACCGATCACAATATTGATTTGTCGGGCTTGCTTGGAACCGGAGCGACGATCGAACTCGAGTTGTCGTCCGGCGACAAACGCTACTTGCATGGGTTATTTGGTCGGCTTTCTTGGGCCGGGTCCCATGGGCATTTCTCAAAATACCGGGCGACGATCGTGCCGTGGTTTTGGATGCTTACCAAGACGGCGAATTGCAGGATTTATCAAAACAAAACTGTGGTAGATATTATCACCGACATTTTTAAAAATCAGAACCAATTTAGCGACTTTAGTAAAAAGTTATCGGGCACGCACGGCAATCGAGAGTATTGCGTTCAATACTGTGAAACCGACTTTCAGTTTGTCAGTCGCTTGATGGAAGAAGAAGGCATCTATTACTTCTTCGAACACTCAGAAGGAAAGCATGACCTCGTGTTGTGCGATTCAGCTAGCGGCCACAAGCCATCGGAGACACACGCCTCGCTTGCATATTTCCCGCCCGAGGCTCGCCGGATTGCCGAGTATGACCATGTCTACCATTGGGATGTCTCAATGGAAGTTCAGAGTGGTGAATACGTCTTAGCCAATTTCGATTTTGAAAAACCGAAGGCGGATCTTACCGCCAAAGCGATGATCCAACGCGATCATGCACTTTCCGGAATGGAAGTGTTCAATTATCCGGGCGCGCATACTGAGTTGATTGATGGTGAAAGTCGTTCTAAGGTTCGAATTCAAGAGCGGCAAAGTCAGTTCGTGCGAAGCCGAGGGACGACCAACGCGCGTGGACTGAGCGTCGGTTCGACATTCAAATTGACCGGTCATCTGCGTTCCGATCAGAACGCCGAATACTTGGTGGTTGCCAGTCGCATCGAAGCTCAAAACAGTGACTTTGAAACCGGAGAGGACACGGAGACCACGGAATTCAAATGTGACTTCGAGGCGATGGATTACAAGCAGGTCTTTCGCGCACCTAGTTTGACACCCAGGCCAATGATTCGTGGTCCACAGACCGCGATTGTCGTGGGCAAATCAGGTGAAGAAGTTTGGACGGACAAATATGGCCGAGTGAAAGTTCACTTCCACTGGGATCGTTTCGACAAACAGGATGAGAACAGCTCGTGTTGGGTTCGGGTCGCGCAATCCTGGGCTGGAAAACGGTGGGGATCAATTCACATCCCGCGAATTGGCCAAGAAGTCATCGTGGAGTTTCTTGAAGGTGATCCAGATCGGCCAATTGTCACCGGACGGGTCTACAATGCTGATGAGATGCCGCCCTACGCACTTCCGGAGAATGGTCTTGTCAGTGGGATCAAATCGCATAGTTCAAAGGACGCGACTGATGAAAACTTCAATGCCCTCACGTTTAACGATACGAAAGGCAAAGAAGAAGTCTATTTCCATGCGGAGAAAGATTTTCAGCGTCACGTCGAAAACAATGACAGCTTGAAAGTTGGTTTTGACAAGATGGATCCGGGCGATCAAAAGATTGAGATTTTCAACAATCAAGAAGTGATCGTCGGCGGTTCGGATGCCGACGACGGCAGTCAAACGGTGACGGTCTTTAACAACTTTACACACAAAACCAAGGAAGGTGATGCAACGATCGCGGTCGAAAAAGGCAGTCGCAAAACCACCATCGAGACCGACGAAACGCTTGAAGTGACTTCGGGCGACCGTAAAACGACCGTCAAAAGCGGCGACGATACGCTGTCGATCGATTCGGGGTCACAAACAACCGAAGCTGCAAACAAGATTCAATTAAAGGTCGGCTCGAGCAGCATCACGATCTTGCCGGATAAAATCTCCATTTGCTCTCCGACGATCGAATTGAACGCTGATACGGCGGTGAAGATCGAATCCGGCGTCAATGTCGATGTTGCCGGAGCCGTTGTTTCCGTTGCTGCCGACGGAAGTTTGAAACTTGAAGGCGGCGTCGTCAATATAAATTAGCCCCACAAGGCACTCGCGGTACAAACATGAAGTTGATCGTTCACGTCGTCTCCGGACCTGCCCGCGGACGCAAGATACCAGTGCAAGCTGGTGAGCGGACTCGTTTCGGTCGTAGCGAATCCGCCGATGTCTGTTTGCATGATCCAGACATGGCTGATGTTCATTTTGAAATTGTATACCAGGGCCAGTCTCCGCAATTGCGGTCGATCGACGCCGTCCTAGAGACATTGATCAACGACAAGCCTGTCGCCGAATCCGTGATCGCCAACGGTGATCAGATTGCCGCTGGGCAAAGCCGGATGAGCGTGTCGGTCGTCAGCGCCGGAGGCAAACTGCTGGAAGAATCCGAGAGCGAGGCGATTGGGGAGACAAGCGATCCACCGCTGTCGCTCGAAGAACTGATCTCGAAAGCCCAGCTGAGTGATAATGCACTGCAACTCGCAAACGAAACGCCCGCGATTTCAGTACCTGCTTACCTGGATTTGCTAAGCCAGCATGCTTTGCCGATCGACGCTATCAAGGTTATCGCGTTGTATCTTCCAAAAGTCGATGCGATCCGTTGGGCAAGCCGCTGCGTTTCCGAGCTACAAGGGACGCAGCGTTCTGAAACGGACAAACTGGCTGCCGAATGTGTCGAAGAATGGCTCGCTGAAGCCAGTGAGAACACACGCTGCAAGGCGATGGAGCTTGCAGAGCAACTGCAATACGAAACGCCCGATGCATGTGTCGCCGCGGCGGTCGGATGGAATGAAGGTAGCATGGTCTCATCCGACTATGCGCCCGTTGTCCCGCCGCCGTATCTGTATGCCCGCATGATAAGCGGTGCATTGATCAAGCTGGTTTATGCCGGTGGGCCATCAGCCGTCAAGCAAAGGGCCGACAGCATCATCGAACTCGGCTCCGTCGAATGACACCGTTCAAGAGGGCGAGGCAGATGGCCACTAGTTGTCTGTTGGCGTTCAGCTGTCGCTCTTCACTCCGGGTCGGCGGCGTTCTTCCGCACGGCTACTGCGAGTGAATGGCGACTTTAGAAGACAG
This sequence comes from Stieleria sp. JC731, assembly GCF_020966635.1. Taxonomy (NCBI): domain Bacteria; kingdom Pseudomonadati; phylum Planctomycetota; class Planctomycetia; order Pirellulales; family Pirellulaceae; genus Stieleria; species Stieleria sp. JC731. The sequence continues at coordinate 1,298,531 of NZ_JAJKFQ010000011.1, forward strand.
CAAACCTGAAAATTGATGCGTCGCTAGACTGCATCTGCTAAACCGTCGCAGGTACGGCTGACTGCTGGTCCGAGTTAATTTGGTCGATCAACTCTTGTGACACTCGCTCGGCGTCACCATGTTCGACTTGGCAAGTGCCTGCTGCTTCGTGTCCACCACCACCGTATTTCAGGCAAAGTTCGCCGACGTCGGTTGTGCAGGAACGGTCCAAAATCGATTTTCCGATCGTGAACACTGTGTTCTGTTTTTGTTTTCCCCAAAGCACATGGATCGAGATATTGCACTGGGGATAAAGTGCGTACACGGTGAATCGGTTTGTCGCGTAGATCGTTTCTTCGTCGCGCAAATCAAGCATGACCAGATTGCCGTGAACGCTAGCGCACTCTTTGATCTGATTGACCGCCAACTGCTGGTGTTCGCGATACAGTTCGACCCGTTCACGAACATCGGGTAGCAATAGAATGTCTTCGATGTCTAAATCGCGGCAGCAATCGATCAAGTCCATCATAAGTTGGTAGTTGGACACTCGGAACGTATGGAATCGTCCGAGTCCGGTGCGAGCGTCCATCAGGAACGAAAGCAGTGGCCAACCCTGAGGGTTCTTGATTTCGTCGGCAGAGAATTTGGCGGCGTCAGCCTTGTCCACCGCTGTCATCATTTCTTCGCTGATCGCTGGGAATCTTTCACGTCCGCCGAAATGGTCATAGACGACTCTTGCTGCCGAATCGGCATTGGTCGAGAGAACGTAGTTGTCCGGTTGGATGCCTTCGTTTCGGAGCTCCTCACTGGAGTGGTGGTCGAAGCACAAGTGGCATCCTGGGACATACGGCAAGTTTGTCAGGATGTCATTTTCGGTGACTTCGACAACACCATCTTGCATATCCTTTGGGTGCACGAACTTGATATCGCCAAGGATGTCCAGTTCCTTCAATAGCAAGGCACAGACAAGGCCGTCGAAATCGCTTCGTGTCAGCAAACGGTACTTTTGATTGGTGTCGGTCATGTTATTGCGTCAGCGTCTCGGACATCGATTGGGATTGTTTTGGAAACACATCGGAATGAATGCTCGTCGCAGTCTGGTGTCGCGACGCGTCACCCTTCACGCTCGAACAAACGGCGGAAGTAATGTTGCTTTCGAGACACTGCGAGAGAGGCTTTTGTTGAGCTCGCCGCCTTCACGATCTGGCAAGTGACCGACAAGGTTGGCGTCAAAACAACAAATCACTGATGGAATCATCCAGCAGGTCTTGCACGCGGCGCTCCGTTGCTGCGTCGAAAAGCAGGCAACGCTTCATTTCAATGGCTGTCGAAACTTAGGACGCAGATTTGACCTATACACGGTCATTTTTCGGGGAACATTGAATCCGCTCGTCACTGCGATGCCCTAGTCGTACGTTCAGTTTCCAAATGCCGCTTTCACCATCCCTAAAGCATCGCCGATGGATCTTGAAAATCCGAAGCGTTGGCAGCGATAAACAAATGAAAACTGCATCGACAAAGTTCATTGATCAGTTAAGGGTTAGTCCTCATCTGCTTCTCAGATAGCTATTTGACTGTGTGTACGGATTTGGTTGTAAGACGATGATTTGTCTCGCCACGGTCGGATAGATTTTTGCCAAGTTAGTCCGCGTAGGATTGGAACGGTTGGAGCGGCCTTGCGAGATGCGATAGAATATTCGCATCCCACCTCCCCTCCTAATGCCCTCGCTAAAACGCCCGCCTATGAGACGCTCGATTTGCTCGCCGACTCATGTCTTCCGTTTCGTGTCGCTGTGGGTGATTGGTTTCGCAGTCCTTGCGTCTTCGACGACTCAAGCGGATGAACAAGTCCAGCGCGAACGCTCTTTCGACGTTCAAGCCATCTACAAAGAAAAATGTCTTCGTTGTCACGGGGATCATGGCCAGGGCACAAGCGAAGGCTATTCAAAGCCTCTTGATACTTCACAGTCCGTCGAAGCATTGACCAAAGTCATCGCCGAAACAATGCCCGAAGAAGACCCGGAGAGTTGCGTTGGTGAGGAAGCAAAAGCACTGGCACATTTCATCCTCGAAACTTTCGAGGGTTCCAAAGGGGAATTGAACTCCCCAGGAATCACGCGTCTGACCGTCGCCCAATATCGAAATTCGATCGCTGATCTATTGGGACAGTTCACTCCTCAGCCGAGCAACGAAAACCAAACCGATCGACGGCGACGATCGCGTCGCGATGGGAACGGAGTACCGGGGCTGCGCGGCGAATACTATCAATCCGAAGGGATGAACAAAGCCCAGCGTCTGGCTCACTATCGAAGTGACACTCGAATCGATTTTGACTTTGGAAGGGACGCTCCTGTTCCCAGTTTGACCGCAGACCAATTCGCCATTATCTGGCAAGGCAGCTTACGCGCCGATCATACCGGTGAATATGCCTTTCGGCTGACAACGCAAAACGGAGCTCGTCTGTACCTTAACTTTGATCCGCGTCCAAACACGGGGTCATTGCGTGACGACCGTTCATCGGGTGACAACGAAGCCTTCATTGACGATTGGGTCGGATCTGGAAAGGTGCGGACAAAGTCAGCAAGCATGTTTCTGCTCGGCGGACGTGACTACCCAATTCGATTGGAGTTCTTCAAATACCTTGAGGACGCCGCACAAATCAAATTGGAATGGAAGCCACCGCATGGCACTTGGTCAGTTTTGGACTTCAACCATGTGACAACGGAGTCTTCGCCAAGAACCTATGCCTGTGATGTCCCTTTTCCAGCGGATGACCGAAGCTTGGGCTTTGAACGTGGAAGTCACGTTTCACCACAATGGCAATCGGCAGTCATGGCTGGAGCCGTGCAAACGGCAGCTGAGGTGATAAGTCGTTTGCCGTTGCTGTCTGGAACCGCCGAAAGCGGCGATCGCGATGAGAAGATTTTACGATTCGTGCAGCGATTCGCGGAAGTGGCGTTTCGGCGGACGATTGAGCCCGAGGAGGCCGAGCTACTGCGGTCGATCACGCTGGCAAACCCCGATGACTTGGAGTCAGGCGTTCGCAAATCGGTGGTGTTGATCTTGATGTCGCCTCACTTCCTGTATCCTGATCTGACGAGTCTTGGTGACGAACCATCACAACTGGTCGTTGCTTCGCGGTTGTCGTTTGCGATGTGGGACAGCATCCCAGACGCGGAATTAATCGAGGCTGCGAAGGCTGGAAAGTTGAATCAGCGAGAAGGCATCGAAGATCAAGCGAGAAGGATGCTGCAAGATCCGAGAGCGAAAGCGAAGATCCGGCGTTTTTTCGGTCTGTGGTTGGAGATCGAAGAACGAGATCTTTCAAAAGACCGGGCTTTGTTTCCAGAATTTGACGAACAAGTTGTCGCTGATTTACGGCGATCTTTGGAGCTGTTCATTGATAGCGTTGTTTGGAGCCGCCGATCGGACTACCGCGAATTGTTGCTCGCAGACCATCTGATGTTGAACGAACGATTGTCGGAACTCTATTTCGAGCGACAGAATGATTCGGATGGGAAATTGTCTGGTGAGGAGATCAAGCAGCGCGCAAGAGAACGTGAGTTCGCTTCGTCGTTTCAACCCGTGGATTTCGATGCTGCTGAGCGATCGGGAATTTTAACGCATCCCTATCTATTGAGCGTCTTGGCGTATCACAACAACACCTCGCCGATTCACCGTGGTGTTTTCTTAACACGCAACATCGTCGGACGCGCGTTAAGTCCACCTCCAAACGCGATCGCGTTTAAGGACGATGAATTCCCGGATGACTTAACGATGCGTGAAAAAGTGACGTTGCTGACTCAGGACTCCGCATGCATGTCTTGCCACAGTGTTATCAATCCGCTGGGTTTTACGCTCGAAAGCTACGACGCAGTGGGGCGATGGAGAGTTTCTGAAAATGAGAAACCGATCGACACCGAAAGCAACTATGTCACACAATCGGGTGAGGTATTGAAGCTCGGGAGTGCCAGGGATGTAGCCGAATTCGCAGTCAAAAGTCCTTCCGCCCATCGAGCGTTTATCACACATCTTTACGAACACATGCTTCAGCAAAGTGCCCACGAAGCGGGCGAAGAACAGCTAGAGCAGCTGACACAATCCTTTGCCGCAGATGATTTCAATATTCAGAAACTTTGTGCCCGGCTTGCTGTCCTGGCAACCCAAAAGGCATCGCCCCGGTCCAACCATTTGACGGAGAATTCACAATGAGTCGACTTAATGATGGACGTCGTCGATTTCTGCGAGATCTAGGCGTGGGGGCTGCCGTGCTGCCATTCTTAGGACGCCTGCCAAGCCTGAATGCCGCTGAGTCCGGTGCGGCAGAGACGATCCGAGATGGCAAGCCAGTGCCTGCCCCGAAACGACTGGTGATTATGTTCTCGCCCAATGGGACGTTGCCCAGTGAGTTTTGGCCCGATGAGTTTGATCCCAACGGACGATTGGCGCTAAAGCCGATGTTGGCCGCTCTGGAACCGTTCCGGGACCAGACGTTAATCCTGAAAGGAATCAACAATCAAGTCGGTGGTGATGGCGACAACCATATGCGTGGCATGTCGTGTTTATTAACCGCTAGACAGCTTAATCCGGGTAATATCCAGGGTGGAGGCCATACGCCGGCGGGTTGGGCGAGCGGAATCTCGATCGATCAAGAGGTCCGAAATCATTTTCAATCCAGCGACTCCACACAAACCCGATTTGGATCTTTGGAATTCGGAGTCGCTGTACCCGATCGCGCAGACCCATGGACGCGGATGTGTTACGCCGGAAGCGATCGGCCTGTCGCTCCGATAGATGATCCGGAGCAGATGTTTCAGAAACTCTACGGCGGTGCTCAAGATCGTCAGACGGTTTCCAGCATTCTTGATCACGTCCGTGATGACATTGCCAAGGTGTCGAAACGTCTAAGTACAACCGATCGGCAGATGCTTGATCAGCATCTTCAAAACGTCCGCCAACTTGAACGTGAAATCGAAGCGGCCGCGACAGAAGCGACACTGGTCCACCCCGAACCGGAAATTGACCCAAACATCGAATTGGTTAATGACAATACCCCAGCGATCAGTCGTATGCAGATTGATTTGCTGGTCAACAGCCTCGCCAATGACATGACTCGGGTGGCAACACTGCAATTTATGCGGTCCGTTGGTCAGGCCCGAATGCGTTGGTTGGACATTGAAGAAGGGCATCACTCGTTGTCACACGAACCTGACAACGACGAGAACGCTCATCAAAAGCTTCATCGAATCAATTCTTGGTTCGCTGGCGAGCTTGCCTATCTGGCCAAAAGGCTTTCTGAAATCCCCGAGCCCGGTCGGGAAAACGAATCGATGTTGGACAACACTCAAATTGTTTGGCTAAACGAGCTGGGCAAAGGGAATTCGCACACCCTGGATAACATCCCGTTTCTTCTCGTCGGCGGCGGAAGTGGATTCCATACCGGGCGTGCGATTGACTTTAAGGGGGTCGCACACAATCGGTTGTGGTTAGCAATCGCTAACGGTCTAGGACATCACGAATTGAAGTCTTTCGGTTCACCGGAATTCTGCACCGATGGGCCCCTGGACTTGGTTGGCTAGTAATCTGTGACCGGCCCACGGTTGTGTCTGGGGTCACCAGTTTGTGTCGCCCCACTATCCAACAGAGTTCTCGAAAACAGGAACGAAAAAGATTCGAACAGCAGGTCCACTATCGAGAGACCTGTTGGTTTCCCTGTTTGAACTCTCTTCGAATTGCCACCCGGGCAACGATCTCCGCTGGAAAGACCGCTACGTTCACGGAGTAAAGGGCGACAATGAAAAAGCAACACGCTGCTAGGCGATGCACCAAGCTGTCGAAATCAGGCCTAGTGCGGCGATGCCGATCAGCCACTGAACCTTGGTATTCATTCGAACCGAATCAGGGATGGTCGTTGCGGCGGCTCCGATAATCACACCTGCGATTAATCCGAACACGTGCGCCATCACATCGGTTCGTTCGCCTCCGACACCAAGCATCGAAAGTAACATGATGCCACCAAGAATGGGCGTCCACTTACGAAAACTCTCTTGGCGGCTATAGGATCGAAACGCGTCCATCATCATTAAACCGATCGCGCCAAAGACGGCCGTTGATGCTCCAATCGATTGGTGCTCCGGTGCTTGGAAATAGGCGTTGGCTAGATTGCCAAGAAAGCCTGACAACACGATTAGCAGCCAGGTCAGGCCGCCACCGTATGTACGACCGAGCAAAAATCCAAAGAAACTGCCGAACAAAAGGTTGGAAGCCAAGTGCCCCATGTCCAAATGCAACGTCAACGCAGTAAAACAACGATACCATTCGCCTGCGGTGACATTTCCGGCGATCGAGGTACCGAGGTCGGCGAGGCGAACTCCATATCCCCAAGGGGCAGCCAAGACGCTTATCGAACCGACAACGAAGCAGTAGAACAGTGCGGCCCAAGCAGCTCCGGGCGCTTCGGCACGGCGAGCGACATCGACCGTGCGGCTGGTGTTTTCGGCTTGATAGTCCTGTAATTCGGCAATTGCCGAATCGCTATCATCGGGACGTACCAATAACTGCCAACCGCCATGACGCTGGACAGTCTGGTTTGGGATACCCGCAGCGGTCAGCACCAAACGTAGCTCTTTCACTTTCCGAAAGTCGCCAGCGCTAAAGACTGGAATTGTCATCGACTTATCCCCTCGCTTGTCAGGCGGATTTGATTCGCCCATCTTGGTTATCCGCCATTGAGTTCCTTCGTACCTACCGAATTCGCTCGATTCTTGTCCGATCACGCCGACTTCGCCGGTTGGGTTGTCTTTGTGTCGTTCATCGTTTTTGTCGGCGGAATGATTCTGGTTCCATGGCTAATCGTCAGGTTGCCTGCCGACTATTTCATTGCACCACGGCGTTCTTACACAGATACCCTGTGGCGACATCCAATCTTTCGGTGGATTGCTTTGATTGCCAAAAATCTTTTCGGAGTGATCTTGTTGATCTTGGGAATCGCCATGTTGGTTTTGCCAGGTCAGGGCTTATTGACCATCGCAGTTGCAATTTTTCTGCTGGACTTTCCTGGCAAACGGAAACTTGAGCGTAAATTGATCGAGCGAAAAGCAATTTTGAATTCTGCGAACTGGTTGCGAAAACGCGCCGGTGTCGCACCCTTGGTTGTCACTCGGCCCCGAGCAAACGGCTAAACGAAGAAGATCAGCGATGCGGGCGCAGCGGCGTTCGCGTTTTGAAAATCGATGATGGGTTCACGCCGATTCTGGTACCAATGTGCGACGACGTACTAGGGATCTCTCCGCAAATCGGAAACTTGCCCCATCAGCTTCTCCGCAAAGTAAAGTCTCCATCTCGCTTCGTCGTAGCGAAAGTCTGCTTCTGGGGCGATCTCCTTTAGGAGCGCAAGGGCATCTGGATTTTGCTGATTATCAATTTTCTCTTGCGGTTTACTTCCCATGTTCATGCCCATGCCGCCGGAACTATCGCGACCGACTTGCATGCCAGGTCCCGGTGCGATGATGGTTCTGTACTGGGTGTTTAAGGCTTCGACGTAATCTTCCCACAGTTCTGGATCGGGGAAATAAGTCAACCCGCGTAGCGCCATCGTCACCTCGGCCGGTTTCGTCTTGGAGTTACGCACGACGTTCAAATAAGTCGCTACTGCTGAAGGTGCACCATAGCTTTGCAGGTGGTGCAAGGCTTCACCACGGATCGCGCTGTCGGGTTCGAACATGCCACATTCGACCAAGGCCGCAACGGCTGGCGTCGTCTTAAAAGAGGCGAGCTTGTCGAGGTAAAGCCGGCGAAGCGATGGAGACTCATTCGTATTGCCGCGGGTCTCTTTCAATGCTTCTGCGAATGCGTGGGCGGCAAGTGGATCGTTGATCGATTTGATTTCTTCGAGGGCTTCGGCTGATCGTTTGTTGTTGCGAAGAACAGCCGTCCGTAGCTTGGTCAACTGAGTTGTTAGCCGCTTGATTTCACTTCTCGCTTCGTCCTGAGCTTCAAGCTTCATGTAGACCTCGGGGACTTGCCATCCCTTGGAAGTCATCATCAGGCCACGCTGCCGCTGCTGATCTTCGAATCGGATCCACGTGTTCCCATCGCGAACATAGTCCAATCCCGCACGAGCTTTGCTATGGTTCGGATCGATTTCGATTGCGCGTCGAAAGTGATAATCGCACTGAAGATGGAGCCGTCGTCCTTTGCATTGTCTGGCAAACTCGTAGTGGGCATCAGCGTTTTCAGGAAGTTTGGCCCGCTCGGTCTGATACCACAACAGATCTTCGTCGCTGTCATGGACAGTTTTGCGGACGCGGCTTCTTGGCACGGCAACTTTTAGATCGTTGTCGACTTCGATCACGACGGGACGTCGCCCATCGTCGCCTTCGCTGAGGATTTTTCCGTCGACAGAAGCACCGCCGCTGACTTCGACCGTGTCCGCTGAAAGTGATCCGAAGGGAGACGAGGCGAACGTCAGTATCGAAACAAAAACTGTGAGCCGACGCGAAACATTGCGAACCCTGCGTCGACGCGTCGAACAAATTCGATTCGATTCAGCAGTGCTCATTTCAGCAGTGCGCAATTTCACGTTGTTGGAATTCATGCTACTGGCGGATGTTCGATGGATAGCCCTTGCGAGCGGAGTTGGGCATTGCTGATGGGCGCTTCAAAGCCGGCGTTTTTCGGCAATTCAAACTTCGGCAACCCAAAGCCTTGGTCGGTGTTGGCAATGCCTTGAATTAGAGACCTGCGGAGTCGATTCACAAGTTAATTGTAGTGCGAAACAAAAAATCGGCTCACGCATTCCAAATTCTCCGCCGATATCAAACTTGACTAAACCGATCATATTTGTATCATTCCGCTGTCGAAACGGACACGTGTTCAGTAACGTGTCATCAGAATACTTGGCACAACTTCGCTTCTATTTGGATACATGACGATGTTGCCGGTCCTACCACCTGGCGATTCTGGCGAACCTCAAGACGATGGGCCTCAGGGGGCTCTTGCGGCCGATCCACCGCTGCACCCAACCGAAGACTTTCTAGCTGAGTTGGCAGATTCCAGTGCGATGCTGGAAACTGCAACGCCTCAGGAGATCTTGCAGTGGGCGGTCAAGCGATTTGCTCCGCGGTTTTCGATGGCGACCGCGTTCGGGCCCGAGGGCATGACCATCATTCATATGCTCAGTGAAATTGCCCCGGAAACACCGATTTTTAATCTGGAAACTGGGTACCAGTTCCAGGAAACGCTAGACCTGCGTGAGCGGGTCAAAGAACGATATGGCATTGAGGTCGAATACAAGTACCCAGCCGTCTCGGTCGAAGAATACGAAGCCGCCAATGGCGGTCCTGTTTACAAAACCGATCCCAACCGTTGCTGTGGTGATCGCAAGTTGAGTGTCCTTAAACAGGCAGCGAAAGGCTTACATGCGTGGGCGAGTGCGATTCGTCGGGACCAAAGTCCGGACCGAGCGAAGGCCCCGATCGTTGGGTGGGACAAGAAGTTTCAGCTTGTCAAAATCAGTCCCTTGGCCAATTGGACCAAGAAAGACGTTTGGAATCTGATCATCAACAACGACATCCCGTACAACCCTTTGCATGATCAGGGTTACCCAAGTGTCGGATGCTGGCCCTGCACCCGTGCGGTGCAGTTGGGGGAGGATGAACGGGCCGGGAGATGGAGCGGATTTCAAAAGACAGAATGTGGACTTCATAACTAGGACGGCGCTCTGCGATGTTGGTTTCCGCCCGAGTTCATTATGCATCCATCGCCCTCGCCGAATTGGCGCGATGTCAAACCAGTGCTACGCCTGTCGCGGTTCGTGAGATTACCAGCAAACACGACATCCCAGGGCCTTTCTTGGTTCAAATTCTGCAAGCCCTTCGCAGCGCGGGGTGGGTCCAGAGTATCCGTGGCAGCCAGGGTGGGTACCGTCTGATCGCGGACCCAAGTCAGTTGACTTTGCTGGAAATAGCCGAAGCGATCGGCTGCTCCGAATCGGCTGCTGGGAAAGATCCCGCGGCATCTGAGAAGACCTTGCTCGACAGCGAACTTCAATCGGCGTGGGATCGAGCCGGCGAGGCATGGCGTCGTGTGCTGGGCGGCATCACCTTAGCTGAAATCGTTGAACGCGCATCGACAGAAGATGGCACGATGTTTTACATCTGACGACGTCGGGCAAGCGAATTGACATCGTTTTGATTGCTAGCTCACGATTCTTAAGCGGACGGGATTATTCCGCAGAAAGTCGTTTGATTCTGAGGGACGGCGGACAGGCTGCACAACCCGAACGTACTTTGCGGCTTTCGTGCATTTCGACGCTGGTGACGGTTGCAAGGCTTTGTTGGCTGACTAGCGTGATGTGATTGGGGGATCTCTCAAACAAAGTCATCACCAACAGGTCGAAACATCATGAAACGCATTGCTCTTGCCGTCGCCGCATTGTTCGCGGTTGTCGCCGGCAACGTCGAAACCGCTTCGGCGAACAACCCTTTCGGTTATCCATTCGCTCCATTCGGTTTTTATCAGCCCTATGGCGCACAGTACGGATCCAGCTTGCAAACGCCTCCGTATTTCGCTTTGAATCCACCGGTTTATTACGGCGCCCGCTACGCGCGACCTTACGGGATGAGCCCATTTGCGGCACCACCAATGGTTGAAGCCGGTCCAGGCTATCGTGGGCGATTGGCCACTGACTTTGTCTACGCCGACTACGACAAGCCTGTCGAGACATGCAATCCATGCATCAGCCGCTCGAAATCGGTCACTCCCGTTCAGATGGGCGTTGTAAAGGCAAACCCATTCATGGCAGAGAATAAGATCGCCAATAACGAGTAATCAGCTTCGTTAGCGATTTGAAAACAGCCACTTCGGTGGCTTGTTGCGATGGAGCGCGGCATGAATCGAAGTTGCCGCGCTGTACGAAAAATCTGCGTGTGAAAGAATTCTCTGTGAAAGAATTCTGATCGAAAACACGACCAGCCATCACCCGCTGGTTGTCGAGCCAATAAAGGTGCTTTACCTCGTTGGCACAGGTCCTTGGGTCAACCGAGCGACCTCATGGATGAAATCTTTTGCGGTGTGGAATTCCTGGTACACGCTGGCAAATCGAATGTAGGCGACCTCGTCCAACTGGGCTAAATGCGCCATCACGATTTCACCGACTTCTTTGGCCGGAATTTCGGTTTCGTATTCGTTGTAGATGTTTGACTCGATCGACTGGACCAGCTGTTCAATTCGATCACTCGATACGGGGCGTTTCGAACAGGCTCGCTCGATGCCGCGGCGGATCTTTTCACGATCGAGTGGCTCGCGGGTGTCGTCGCGTTTGACAACCCGCAAGGTCTGCTGTTCGATCTTTTCGACCGTCACGAAGCGACGGCTGCAGCTGCTGCAAACACGTCGGCGACGAATCATATAACCGCCCTCGGCAGCCCGAGTGTCAATGACGCGGTCGTCGTCGCAGTGGCAAAATGGGCAGCGCATAAATAACGGTTGTTCGGCGGAGCGGACAGCTACAAATCGGACGCGAACCGACTGAGCTTACTCGCCTAGCATAGGCGACACGTTTGAATCCAAGTGTTTGGAAACGCGACTGAATCGGCGTGACTTTTCAGCTTAACAATGTCCAAAAAAACACAGAAAAAACAAGTCCGCAGAATCCAAGAGCCAGTTTGTAGCCTCGCCTGAGCCACGGCGACTGTGTTGGCCCCATGATCCGCACCGCGTTAGCGGCGGTTCTTAGATGGGAACCGTGGCTAACGCCATTCGGCTAATCGGAAAATCAGGCTTCCGCCCCATGAGCCGCACCGCGCTAGCGGCGGTTCTTGGATGGGAAACCGTGGCTAACGCCATTCGGCTAATCGGAAAATCGAGCTGCAGCCCCATCAGCCGCACCGCGTTAGCGGCGGTTTTCGCGGGGCAACTGGGGCTAACACCAAATCGGCAAATCCGATCGCGTCTACTTTGAACCGGTTTTTTAAAATCTGTCGAGCGTTCTGACTGCAATCGCGTGGCTTGCAGACGCTAAATGAGGCCAATTCGACAAGGAATGCGTTTCTTTGATAGACTGACCGGTGTGACACACCTGAATCGGGGGGCTGTCAGGCGATCCCGCTTCACACAAGGTTCACTTTTTTGGCGTCAGCCGTTCGAGATCGGCAAGTTTGCCGCCTAAGTTATTGGTGTACATCTCTTATTAGTCGATTCAGCTCGAGCGAACCCCCTTACAACGGAGCGATGGCAACCTGTGGCACTCTGGTTTTTGCAGCGAATGGAAGGGAACGTGAAGTCCGAGGTTGGCCCTTTGCAGCCGAAGGAGCTTTTGCAGCTTGTCCGCAAGGGCGAGGTGAAACCTGAAACGTTGCTCCGCAAAGACGATTCCGCTTGGTTCCCGGCGAAAGAGGTCGGCGGCTTATTCCAAGCGGCATACCGACCAGAGATCAACTACTATTGTCCTTCATGCGGCAAACAAGTCACGCAGCCACCAGTGACTTGTCCAAGCTGTTTGCGTGACATCGGAATTCGCGATGCTCGTGAAGTCAAACAAGCCGTTAGCGGCGTTGCGGCACCTGCCGGGACCGTTCCCGCCGAACCTGCTTCGAATGAAGCCGCCCGCAGCGTTCAAAATTGGCTCAAAAAGAAAGTCGCTCGGAAACAAAAATAGCCGCGGGCTTCTTTCCCTTTCGGGTCAGAAACCGGCGGCTACTGGGTGAACGATTGGCGGGGCGATTTGCCCGCTGGGTTTATTCGCTAAGTTTGCCCGCTGAGTTTGCCAACTGGGCGACGCTTAGAACTTCACTTCGGCTCCGACCGTGACGCCGACATAGAAAACATCGTCAAAGTCGAGTCGTGTTCCCAAGCGTTCGGTGATGACTGAGTCGATTTGTCCGGAAGCTGTCACGACATCGGTCAGGTACCACATTTCGCCCATCGCTCGGATGGAAAGGATTTCTCCGAGTTGGTATCGGAATCCGAGTCCCAGTTCGAACATGCCGCCGAACTCTTCGTCGTTGCGAATGTTGTGGATCAAACTGTTGCCGGTGTTCGTCAAACGGATGTTCGATTCGGCAAAGTTGAGGTAGCCACCGGCACGAAGACGCAAGTCAGTGTAAAGGTGAGGTCGGACGGGGTAACGCAGGTCCAACCCGGCTTGCAGAACCGCGATCGAGTTTTCGGGACGGCTTGCCAGAGTTCCGTAAGAGTTGAAAACGTTCTTCTGGGTAGCGTAGAGCAAGTCTTCGTCGATACGAATCAGCTTGCCACCAAAGAGAACCTTTGCAACATCCCAGCCGACCATCGTTTTGTTTAGTTCGGCACTCCAGTAGTCGCTGTCGTAAGTCAGCGTTTGCAAGTTAGCGTTCCAGAAAGGATCGATCGATTGTTGATTGATCGCGTTGCTTCCAACCAAAACGGTTGAAATGCGGCTGTCACCATCGGCCGCCACGACACGGCGATCGTATTCGATGGGGCCGGTGAAGGTGAATTCGTATCCGGTCACGCAGTTTGGCAAGTTGCCGATGGTAATCCGTGGTGCCAACTGAAAATCAAAGTCATCCAGTTCGGCACTGCGGATAAAGTTGGCGTTGACGTTACCGCGACGCTGCATGTAAACGCCTTCGACGTGAACGTAGCGGTATGGATCACAGGGAACACCACATGGGTTCGCAAGCGGTCCGTTGCCGCAACTGTTGCAACCGCCGTAGCATCCCGGTTGCATGCAGGATCGGCATCCAAATCCGACTTGTTGGATTTGGCCCAGATTGATGTCGGCTGTGTCACCCGTCGTCGAACTAAGGGCGTGTGAAATCGTACCCGGTGCCAACCGGGACGCAGCACTGTCTGCGGCCGTCGCGACTGCAGATGCCTGGACCACTTGAGTGTCCGGTCCCCATTGGTCGCCACCAAGCAAGCCGTATTGAACGCCTTGTGCTGAGGCGTCTCCGCCGCTCAAAGCAGCCATCGTTGCTGCGGCAGCGATCGTCATCACGCGAACGCATTTGCGCCAAGTGACGGAGTGGATCAGACAGATGTTCATGTCGAACCTCGTTGACAAAATCGGGGCGGAACGTTTCCGCTGGAATTCAATGGGTAGTTTTAAAGTCGTGGTGCTTGAAGTCGGATTCAAGCAATCAAATCAGGGTGTTTATTCGTTTGGCAGTCATGGCCCTAGCGAACGACTCCCTAGCGAACCATCAATTGGTCTTGGACAGGTATCAAACAGCTCTTGCGAACCATTCGGATGATCTGAGTCGCGGTGTTTTCCGATTCGCAGCTGCCTTCGACATACAGTTGGCCGCCACGCTGGTACACGACGACTTCTGATCGGGGAAAGGCTTGGCTAATCGAATCGGTCAACAGCTTTGTGTTCTCGGTTGCCTTATCGCCAGTCGCATCGACCGAGTCACTGACATCGATTCGAAAGACTTGTTTTCGAGTTGGCTGGCCGGGTTTGACATCCGCCCAAACGGTCAGTTCGGTCGAACCGAGCCCGGTTCCGATCAGCTTGAACTGATTCGCACTGGCTGCGAAAGCTTGGCAGACTGTCTTGTCGCCGATCGTTACCCCACGAAGCGTTCCGCCGATGGTCATCGAACGGACCTGAGCTTTCTTGAGGTTCAAAACAATCACGTTCTTAGCTGTTTCGGCCGGAGCCGGAATGTCCAGCTGTTGCCCTTCGGGTTTCGACGCAGCGTTGTTGTTCTGCGTTGCTGAATTGTGCGCGATCGATGTTCCGTGGTTCGATCTTGGTGGCGCCAGTGTGGGTGTCGGTGTTGGTAGGACACTTGCGGCTGCAGTGGCAGAACGTTTCGCCGAAGCGAGGTTCGCTGGCACTGGAGCAGGCTTCGTCGGATCATTGTCAACCGGCAGCTCAATCAGTGGAGCTTGCTGGCTGTCGATCAGATCGGTAATCGATGGTGGGCGTTCGGCGAATACTGGCTTGGGGGCCGTGTTGCCTGTTGGGCCTGCTACGGCAACCTGCTTCGGAACTGGACGCGATTGTCGAACGGCTTTCACCTCGGGCATCGGTGCAGCAACGACAATCGGTGGTTCTTCTGCACGGGGTGGCGGCAGCATCGGTAACTCTTCGATGCTGCTTCGAATCGATGCGTCTTCGGGATTGTTTGGCGGAGCACTGGCTACCGCCTCAGTAGCTTTCGCGACAGCCGGAGGTTCAACGACGCCGAGATGCAGCGGTTGCTTTCCGTCCTGTTGCTCCAACGTCATCTCGATTTCGATCGGAGGCATGGCGACGGCAACTGGGATGCGGCCGTCGTCAGGCTCTTGCGAAATCAGCGGTAGGGAGTTTTTCGCCGTATTGACTTGGATCGCTCCGGGACCATTCGTGTCCAAGGGCATGTCGGCCTTGGGAACGTTCGGGTTGACCTTGATGTTTTTAGGTTGGCTCTTCGCCTGATCTGGCGTTGGTACTTTCTGAGCCAAGTTCAACACGGGAGCCAACATGACCGGCGAGTCGACTTCGGCTAGATCGGCCGATGGTCCGTCATTCGATGCCGCACCAGTTTCGTCCTGTGTCGTTTCGTCTTCATCGAACGCCTCGTCAGCGACCAATTCGTCGAGACTTTCCAAGTCGACTTCGAGTTCAAGCTCTGGATTCGAATCAGAAGGTTCAACTTTCGCGGCAGGTTGTTCTTCAACTGGTTCAGTGGCGAGTTCGATTTTCGAGAAATCGATCAGCGGAGCTTCTTCGATCATCAAGCCCTTTGCGGCTGGCTTGACCGAGTCAGCTTGATCATCCGATTGCGTTTCTGCGGCGTTTGAGGCACTCGCTTGGGTCGGGACTTTCTTGTCTTCATCTGACTTGTTGTTCGATGTGTCATCTGTCGCGTCCGCTTCGACGCTATCGTCAGAGAGCGAAAAGAAGATGGGCTGAGTTTCTTCGATCTTCGCTGTTTCTGAGCGTGAATCGGCAACAGGAACGACTTGGTGGTCAACAACAGAATCGTTGCGCTGAGTCGATTGGACGGGCAGCAGATCCGGAGTTTCGGTTTCACTTGTTGCTGTCAGGCGACTACGTTTCTGGGTATCAAAGGCGTTTGCCTTGGGCGAAACCGATTGCTGCGTTTGCTTGCCTGGGGCGGCTTGGTTCGCGAATACATTCGATCCAGCTTGTTCGGCATTCGCTTCTGAAACGCTCGCGTTTGGTTGTCCGTTGAACAGCGGATTGAATTGCGTCTTGCCTTTGGCTGCATCGTTCGGTTGCACGTCCAACGACATGTCCAGGTCAATTCGGCGACCATTGGAATGGTCACCACTGGCCAGTTGGACAGGAGCGCTGGGATTGCGTCGATCAGTCGCTGTGAAAAACGGGTTTGCCTTGACGTTGCCGGCGGCATTGGATCCGGAATGCTGTTTCCGTGTAACAACGCGGTTGCCGTAAGACTTCGCAAACTCCGAATTTTGAATTAGACCTTGCGCTGGCGATTGGGTGGCCTGCGCTCGAGATCCAACCTGTTGGGCAAAAGCGACCGACTGAGTGTTCGCGAGACTTGACGACGCCAATACCAACGACATCAGCAACGCCCGCTTGGCGAGTCTGTTAGACAGTTTGACTGGTTTTGTCGTGATGTTGACGCTCTTTGCACGCATGCCGCGTTCCTGATCCGGTGATTTAGGGTCAAATGGCGAGGGAACTGCCATTCGGCCGGATGTGCCCCCCTCGGCACACCGGCGGCCCCCAGCGATGGCGCACTGAGGTCCGTTGGTTTACGTATCGGATTCGATTTGGCGTGACATTAACGATTCTCGGGCCCGCAAGGCTTGTAACGACCAAAACGCTTGTGCCGAAGGTGCCGTCAATCTGATGGAAAGCGGACAGCAAGCCCTGAACGAGTCAATCGGGATCGCCACTTGAGCTTGAGGGCACCCGTTGGTGTGGGATTTGGCGTCCCGTTGTGGCGTGGTCCGGCCATGGGGCTTCAAGGGCTGTGCGTTCCGCGATAATCTCCCCAACAGCGTTGATCAGCGAGAAAATCAAAACATGTCCGGGGACGGCAATATGACGGCAGCCCAGCCGAGGGCCGAGTTTCATCTCAGCAGCAATTTTGAGCCTGGCGGAGACCAACCTCAGGCAATCGAAAAACTGACCAAGGGATTCCAATCAGGCAAGCCTGCGCAGACTTTGCTGGGAGCCACCGGGACCGGAAAGACCTTCACGATGGCAAATGTGATTGCAAATATTGGGCGTCCGGCGCTGGTGCTCAGTCACAACAAAACCTTGGCCGCCCAGCTGTACAGCGAGTTCAAAGAGTTCTTTCCTGAGAACGCTGTCCACTATTTCGTCAGCTACTACGACTACTATCAGCCGGAAGCTTACATTCCGCAGCGCGACGTCTACATCGAAAAGGACTCGTCGATCAATGAGGAGATTGATCGACTGCGTTTGGCGACAACCAGTTCATTGGTCAGTCGCCGAGATGTCGTGATCGTCGCGTCCGTCAGCAGCATCTATGGTTTGGGATCGCCCGACGATTATCGCCAGTTGGTCGTTTCGCTAACCGTCGGCGAAACGATCCGCCGCGATCACCTGCTGCTAAAGTTGGTCGATGTCCTCTACGAGCGAAATGACTACGCGTTCGAACGAGGGAAGTTCCGTGTTCGAGGCGACAGTGTCGAGCTATGGCCCAGCTACGAAGAGTTTGCTTACCGCATCGAAATGTGGGGTGATCAGATCGAAAAGATCTCTTTGATCAAACCGGTTTCTGGTGAGACCATCAAGACAGTGAAGCAGGTATTTATTTATCCGGCCAAGCACTTCGTGATGCCTGAGAATCGCATCCAGCGAGCGCTCGCGGTGATCCGCGAAGAGCTGAAAATGCAGCTCGAAAAATTTGAAAAGCAAGGCAAGCTGCTTGAGGCTCAGCGTCTTTCGGCTAGGACGCGTTTCGATTTGGAAATGCTGGCCGAGGTCGGGCACTGTCCCGGGGTCGAAAACTACTCACGGCCACTGTCGGGAAAGCCGCCTGGGGCGACTCCGGACACGCTTTATAGTTTCTTTCCAAAGGACTTCATTACGTTTGTCGACGAATCCCACGTCACGGTCCCACAAGTTCGCGCGATGTATGCCGGTGACCGAAGCCGTAAAACGACGCTGGTCGAACACGGCTTTCGCCTGCCAAGCGCGCTAGACAATCGCCCGCTGAAGTTCGAAGAATGGGAAGAACGCACGGGGCAAATTTGTTTTGTCAGCGCCACGCCTAGTGACTATGAACTGAAACGGACCGAAGGTGAGGTCGTTGAACAGATCATTCGTCCGACGGGCTTGTTGGATCCAGAAATTGAGGTCGTTTCGGCGAGGGGCCAAGTCAACCATTTGGTCGGCGAAATTCGTTTGCGAGCCGAGCGAGATGAACGGGTGCTGGTAACGGCGTTGACAAAACGCTTGGCAGAAGACCTGTCAACGTTTCTGCAAGAACAAAACATTCGCTGCCGCTGGCTACATAGCGAATTGAATGCCTTTGAAAGAGTTGACCTGCTGCAAGAGCTTCGATCAGGTCATTTCGACTGTCTAGTTGGTGTCAACCTATTGCGTGAAGGGTTGGACCTTCCAGAGGTCTCCTTGGTTGCCATTTTGGATGCCGACAAAGAAGGTTTCTTGCGCAGCGAAACCAGTTTGGTGCAAACCATTGGTCGCGCGGCTCGGAACGCCAATAGCAAAGTCATCCTGTACGGTGATTCTGTCACCGAATCGATGCGACTGGCAATCGACGAAACGGAACGTCGTCGCGCGATTCAAATGGAATACAACGAAAAGCACGGAATCACGCCAGAAACCGTGCGCAAACGGATTAAATCCGGGATTGAATCGGAGGCAGCTAAACGGCGGCAGACCAATGCCGCCGCCCAGGAGGAATCTGAGGCAACTTACATCACCATCGAATTTATCGAGGCGCTGGAACAAGAGATGTTGGCTGCGGCCGAAGACTTGGAATTTGAACGTGCGGCACAACTCCGTGATCGCGTCTTACAGTTGAAGGAAAACATCGGCAAGCCTTTGTCTGAAGTCGAGCTTGATAAACCTAAGTCGACCGGGTCGGGACGAAATCAACGTCGCAAAGGTGCAAGACAAGTCAACAAAGGTCGCGGTAAGATTCCTCGACCCAAACGTGGCTAATCAGATCGCGTTGCTCAATGACTTTGCTAAGCAAAGGTGTCATTCGAACGATTCAATCATCGTCGACGATGGCACTCAGTTTGGACGTTTGAGGATCAAAACGGTTCATCAATGACTGAAACATTGTTGTCGCTTCATCAGGACTGTAGCGAGTTAACAACTTGAAGCGTTCAGGGATCTGAATTTCGTTCCACCACTCGTCTTTCGGCTTCCGCCATGGCGATTGCATCGTTTGACCCGGCGTTTGATTGACCCAGTCGTCTTTGAACCAGCCCCGGCGAACCTTAGTTAAATCGATGTCGGGATCAACTAGATAGGCTGGGCGACGCCCGTTAAGTGACACCAAATGCAGTGCATAGACCCTAGTTTGACTAGCGCCGATCCGTGATGCCATGCTTTGCAAGTGGTTTGCAGATTGTCGGATCAGTTCGGGATCATGCTGGCCATGAGTTAACTGATTGGGCGTCATGATGTGACTCGCCGGCACGAAGAGGTAGTCGTCGTCCGTTTCGATCTTGAACCATGTCAGGCATTCCTTGTGACGCAACATCATGCGCCAAGCGAATCTTTGTCCTCGCTCGTTCCAACTGGGCTGACCTGGCAATACCCAAGGCCGAAGCGGCAGCAACAATTGCACGAACACATAAGTGCCGGCAAGAACCGTTCCCATGCGATGCCAGCGGATCGGTTGCTCGGTGGACGAGGGTTCGCGAAGGATTGCGTCGTTTGTAAACCTCTTAGTCGCGGTGAGCAGATCGGATCCAGCATTTCTGCCCCAGAGTGACTGCGCGATTCTATTGAACAATCGTTCGATTGTTTTGGTCGGTATGAAAACAAACAGCGTTGCCAGCATGAACCAAGGGAAGACTCCGATGGTAAATATCGTCGCGTTGGTCAGATGGAAACCCAGAGCAGCGACAATTGCGAAAGGGCGAGTCCGACGGAAATAAAGTGCTGGTACGATGGCCGCATCGAAAATGATGCCTCCCCAAGCGACCAACAGGTTCATGTATGGAAGTGACATCAACGAACCCATCAGCGGCAAACCGGTACGAGCTTGGACCCATAACATCGTCGGGCGACCAGAAAGCCAATCGATGTCCAGTTTGGCGATAGCTCCGAACACATAGGGTAGCGCGAGCTGGAATCGAACTAGCCACCACTGCCACTGCGGAATCGGCGGTGGGATTTTATCGTTCTGTTTCCAGTGCCCTCGTATCCATCGGTCGGCACTGCAGCAGCGATTGCTGGGTAAAAACACACACAGCATTGCGGTGCATGCCAAAAGGTAGTCGTGGTTGTTGTAGTGTTGGCGATCAACAAGCAGAACATAGGCGACAGACAAAGAAAGGAATGCGGCATTGAGACGAGTCGCCAGGCCGATTGCAAACGCAAGTGCGGAAAGACGCATGATTTGCAGATGCCACCAGATACCGTCATTGGGCCAAATGTTGACCCAATTGAAACCGGCATACTTAAAGTACAGCTCCGGTTGCAAAAAAAGGATGCGCCAACGATCAAGTTGCAAGTATTGGTGAGCCCAGCAAAACAGCGTGACACCTAGGACCACTCGAAAGACAGCCCAGGGCGATGCGGTCATCGGCTGCAGCGCCGTTTTGGATAGCGATTCGAGGCCCGTTTGTTTGAACATCGCTCAGGAAATAAAAACGGCCAATGGATGCCGATCCATTGGCCGCGTCGTTGAATCATTGATGCAAAACGTCTATTGGTTCATGAGCGCTTCTAAGCCTGCGTCACCTGCGGCGGCATCTGGTGTCGCCGAACCATCAGCTGGCGGTGCTGGAGCATCATCCGATGGTGCACCGAAGAAGAGCGGCTGTTCGACAGTGGCTTTCTTAACCACCGATCGACCTTCGGCAAGTGCGTTCAACGCATCGACTTGCTCTTGTAGCTTTTTGGAAAACTCACGAGCACTGCCGACGGACTTGTCGTTTAAGGCGGTTTGAATATCGATCATCGCGGTCAACCATGGCTTGGTGTCTTCAAGTTCTGGTTGTGGAATCGCGGCGAGCAATCCGCCGGTGATGTTTGCAGGATTGGTAACCGAATCGGCATCTTCGATTGCGTCGAGCTTGCCGGTCAAACCGATGACGATTTGTTGCATCGCATAGTTGAGTTTCTTTCGACTCGCGGTGACTTCTGGCGGTTGTGGTTTTTCGGTCGGTCGCATCATACCGCCGCCCATCATGCTTCCTCCCATCATGCCACCCATCATCGCATCCATGTCGTATCCCATGGATGGATCTTCCATCATTTCGTCGTATGACCCGCCACCGTTCATCATCATTTCCATATCGGCAGATCGCCGCGCCCCCGATGGTTTGCTGGCCTCTTCGGATTGCTTGACGAATGATTCTGGAGGAGCCGGTTGCTGCTGTGACTGCTGCTTTTTCTCCATGCGATCAAGACGATCGATTTCGGATTGATAAGCTTTCGACAATCGGCCAGCCCATTTCTTCAGGACCTCGGCGGACTTGACATCTTCGGGCTTCAGCTTACCAGGTAGACCGCCGATTGCCGCAGCCGAGTGCAATCCGATCAAGTTTGGTTGCTGGTCGTCGGTGCTGATGCTGACCAATTGTTTTCCGATTGACGCATCTTCGCTGACATAGGTCAAAATGCTGACCGCATAACGTTGTAGGAAAGCGTGTGCGAGTTCCGATCGACCACTTGGCGGTGTCGACTGAAGCAAGTCGTTCATCGCTTGTTTCACATCAGCCAAAGCGGCTTTGTCCATGCGGGACACAGGTGTGAAGCGAGCGTAACGCTCCAAACCTTGTAGCGCCGCAGCACGAACGCCATCAGGATTGTTCGCGTCCACGTAGATGTCCCTCATGTCGGTCAAGATGAACCGATAAGGGACTGGCAGTCCGCGCTGGCCGGGGCTGGACAACTTCGAGATGAACGTGATCGCGTTGACCCGAGCAGGGATTTGATAGTTGCCGGTCGCGACTCGCTTCAATCCGATATAGAGCCACTCCATCGCTTTCTTGGTGCCAGCATTGGGAGCACGCATAGCCCGGCTGGCGATCGCGTAGGCGGGGGCCATCACGTCGTTGATTTGGTGTAACGCGTCCGGCTGAGTGATTTTTGCCGGGATGTAGTCGCGGTAATAACGCTGCAGAACGGCAAGCTCATTGGCCGGAAATGTCGAAATGTCATTGCTGGTCATGAACACACGCGTCTTGCGTTCAATTTCAGGCAAGTTGTTGTCAATCACCGGCTCGACCGGCAAAACCTCAAATTTGTTCTGCTGAGCTCGAACGTTACTGGCAAAGACGGCAAACAGGACCAACAGCAGCATTGTTAGACAGGCAACGACGAATCGCTGTTTTCCCTGCGATGCTGCAACCGCGACTGCGGTCGGCTCCGATTGGCTGGCGGAGTTGTTTGACGGTTCGAAAGAAGTCCTTGTCATGCCAAATCCATGTGAGTGGGTGATGAGTCGATTAGCCGTGGTGGGGGATGAGGAGAGGCCGGCTAAGAGCTGATGAGCCAATTTCCCTCGCATTATCCACTGATATAACGAAGGTCGTCAAACAAAATTAGGCCTAACTGCTGTAGTTCGGCGCGGTAATCACGGTTTTTTCCGACCAGATTGATCGAACTGTCGTCGATTCTGTAGATCGCGAGGATGTCCGCTGAAGTTTGATCCGCCGAATGAACGCTCATCGTAACTGAGCTGCAAGGCGGCTGTTGATCAGACCACCTAAAGGGGCGGTTCGCATGTGAAGTCGCGATGGAACCTCGCCAGAAGAGTACCCCCTGCCCGATTTGAACGAGCGTCTCAGGCGGAAAAGCCTGATGTCCTAGGCCAACTAGACGAAGGGGGCCGGCGTCGATGTTGGTGAACGGTTGATAGCTGATATGGCATCGAACGTTTTTCACCAAAGCGGCGGAATATAACGAGCTTTGCCGCTCTGGCGAAGGTTACATCACGCAGAGGCAGGAGAATTCTTAGGTGGACTGTACTTTATCAGGTCTGCGTCGTGTTCACCTAGTGTGTTCACTGACTTGGGCTAAATCGAAGGTCTGTAAGACGTAAGAACCGGCTTGGGCGGGTGTCGTTTTGCTGGGCTTAACGCGGACGCAGATCTGACACACGCCGGTTTAGTGCCTGGAATGAGCCGGTTTCCCAAATCGGGTGGCGAATGTCCGTCGACCAAGGCATGGAATGGTCAATTGGAAGTTGCTTACGGTGCAGAAAACCCCTCAGGTAGCCAACATTAGCGTCATCGCACTCGTTAAGCTTTAGTGTACGAATAATTTCAGTCGAACCTGATCTTGGGGGCGGGCAACGGAATTAAGTAGGATCGACCACGGATTGGCCCCAGAAGCAAAGTCACTACTTGCGAAGGTGAATCACAATGTCGGCAGAATGGTTTTTTATGGCCAGCGGTTGGCTGCGGAGAGCACGGCGTGTCGGACCGATTACGGAGACCGACCTATTGGCCCGAATCGACAAAGGAGAAATCTCTCCAGAAACCTTGGTTCAAAGCGTTAAAACGCGAAACAAGTGGGTGCCAATGAATAAGATAAAGCCTGCGATGGAGCGTTGGCGTCGCGCCCATCCCGAGAAAACGGAAAAGCAAAGGGCAACCTAGTCGAGGCCCACACGGCCGACGCCCGATTAGTCCCGCGTTAGATCGATTGCGGAGCAAACTATTGTCACGGCGTCCGGAACTGGCCGACTACGCGGCTATCGGTGTCGGCCCGGTGTTGATCTTCTTGATGATCAGCAGTTTGGCAACGTACTTCGTCATGTTGCTCAGTGGCGGTCGGTACGATGGCAACCTCTCTTATTTGATCATGATGTTTACGATGGGCGCCGTCGCGTGTGCTCGTATCGTCATCGAATTTGATCGCAACTACGCTGCTGTCTATACGTTCGGTCTCGGCGCAGCAATGTTCTTGGTGACATTTCGCTTTCTTGGGTCGCCGCTCTTTTCGCTGGGACTGATTGTTCTGATCTTTTATCTAGCAGACCGAATCGTTCACGATTGCACGTTGATCGATGAGAAGGTTGATGCTAGTGGTGAAGGCTTGATTGACCGCGGTTTGGATGAACTACAGACCATGCGTTATGGGGCAAAGGAAGACGCTGATGATCGTCCTCAATCGGAGCGACAGCAGAGGCGAAAGCGATCGCATCAACCCGGACGCACCGTATTTCTGTTGGCGCTTGCCGCGTTGCCACTATTCGGCTTCGGCCAGTTCATGTTGAAGGACCACCCCAGGACTTGGCAGAACGCTCAGTTGCTGCTGGGGCTGTACCTGTTTTCAAGTTTGTCTCTGTTGGTCACGACCAGTTTTCTGAACCTGCGACGGTACCTTCGCCAACGTGATGTGGACATGCCTGGCGACGTCACGATCGCTTGGCTGGCCGGAGGGATTGGGTTGATCGCCGCTCTGTTGTTGCTGTCGTACCTGATTCCGCTGCCGGGATCGATGTTGGCAAGTGTTTCGGTGCCGGAGTTTTTGAGTCCAGAGCCCACTACTGCTAGTCGGTATGGCTGGGGCGACGAGGCCGCTGACAAGAGTGCAAGCAAGGATGATGCTGAAACGGGCGCTGAGCAATCCGAACAAGGCAAACAACAGAAAGGCCAAGGCGACAACCAGAACGAGCCGACCGAATCAGGTGGCAGTCGCGCATCGGACAATGAGAACGCAAACAAAGGCGACAATCAGAATTCAAAGCAGACAACGTCGGGGGAAAGCAAGTCGAAGGATTCGCAATCACAGTCGGCATCGCAATCGGATAAGTCATCCAGTGATGATTCAAAAAACAAATCCGAAGACGCAAAATCCAGTCAATCAAAAAACAAATCAAACGACGATGCGGAGCAATCAAGTTCGCAGCAGTCGGACATGGAACAGTCGAACCAGCCGAAACCCTCCAGCGAAGGACAGGAAGACGAACAACAAGGGGATCAATCCGAGCCAGCTTCCAAACAGGAATCGAGAGAAGATGAATCGATCCCTCCCGATTCACTCGATCAATCGGACATCAAACGTGAATCACAACAGGATCGCCCAGAAGAGAATCGACAGTCCGAATCATCAACCGCTGAGTCGTCGGCGGCTTCATCCATTTCTTCGATGCTCCGCAACTTGGGATCGATACTGAAGTTCCTGATAATCATCGGACTTGTCTTCGTGGTCGCGTTCTATCTGTACAGAATTCGTGAGCAGCTTTTGAAATGGTTGCAGGGGCTGTTCGGCGATCGGGAAGCGAACTTGCCCTCGGCTGAAACACCCCAAGCGACCGCGAAGTCGGATCCGCCACGTCCCTTTTCTTCGTTTCAAAATCCGATCGGTGCCGGCGCGGACCCGCGACGAATTATCGTGGTCACGTTCCAGGCGTTTGAGGCTTGGGCGCGCGAAGGCGGATTCGTGAGGCGTCAGGACGAAACGCCTGCAGAGTTCATCACGCGACTGAATCTGCTTTCGCGTCAGCAACAGCAGGCTCAGCAACTTTTCGCGTCGACGGGCCCAGCCGCCGATCGGCTTGGAAAGGCATACGACCGGATCGTATATGGCAAGGGCAGTGCGAGTCGCCAAGATGTCGAAGCGGCTGAACGGCTATGGGATCGGATGTCCCGCCGTGAGGTGGTGGTGGGATGATCTTTGAAGCAGCAAAGCTTGTGACCTTCGACGTGTTTTTAGGCTGCTAGGTTCGATTTCCGGCCCAGAATCGAGGGCTAATAGGAACAGGCAATGTTTTTGCCCTCGGGGTTTCGCGATTGGGCGTCAACTATGGTGTTTTCGTGAGTAGAGCCGTAAACTTTTGATATGAGTTTTCGTGCCAACTTCACAGCCATCGATTTCGAAACGGCCAACCGCCGACAGGATAGCGCCTGCCAATTGGCTGCCGTGGTGGTACGAGATGGGCAGATCGTTCGCGAAAGGATGTGGATGATTCGTCCGCAGCCGTTCTTCTTCTCCGCCATTAATATCGGCATCCACGGAATTCGTCCTGGCGATGTGGAGCACGAACCCGATTTTGGCGAGCATTGGGCTGACATCTCCGAATTTGTTGGGGACGATTGCTTGATTGCGCACAACGCGATGTTTGACGTGGGTGTTCTGAAAGCTTGTTTAGAGCGACATGAATGTGAAATTCCCAGCCTGTCGTTTTCTTGTACCCGTTTGATCGCGCGGCAGGCTTGGCCTGACCGGCAGCGTTTTGGACTGAAGCCACTATCGAATTGGTTGGGTGTGGAGTTCCGTCACCATGACGCGTTGGAAGACTCCCGTGCTTGTGCCCAGGTTTTACTTGCCGCAGGTGTGTCGTCCGGTGCAGAGTCGCTGGACGATTTAGAAAAGCGATTGCGAATCAGTCGAGGGAAGTTCGGAAACTGGGGGATCAAAAACGCCAAACGTATCGATGGAAGACGATCAGGTTCCACGAAGTCTTCACCCAAACGAGCGTTACCCAAAGGCATCGCCAGTCGCCAGCTGCGACGCGGCACCGTTCGACCATTGCGGTTTCCTGCCAATCCATTTGATGAGCAGGCCATGATGCGAGAGTCATCGCCTGATTATCAATCGCCAAGCAATCGGTCATCTGGCCAGTCGCCGAAAGCAAGTTCAGGCGATGTAGCGGGTTCAGTTTCCAGCTCCGCAGCCGTTCCCGCAGCGTTCGATCATGTCGATTGGCAAAGGGTCGCGATCCGGTGCGAATTCATTCAGCCTCTGCGTGGCCGACAGGTCTTTTTTGTTGGTGAGCTTCAATCGATGTCGCAGACCCAGGCAAAGGAACTTACCAAGCGAGCAGGTGGTGAGCTTCACGATCAACA
The DNA here is from genome assembly GCF_020966635.1 of Stieleria sp. JC731. Classification (NCBI taxonomy): domain Bacteria; kingdom Pseudomonadati; phylum Planctomycetota; class Planctomycetia; order Pirellulales; family Pirellulaceae; genus Stieleria; species Stieleria sp. JC731. The sequence continues at coordinate 1,325,456 of NZ_JAJKFQ010000011.1, forward strand.
ATCTGAAACGGTCAATTGTGTGATCGTTGGCCGAACGTCAACTTTCGATCGCAGCGGTCACCAAGGTGAAATCGAAATTTTATCTGAAGATGATTTTCTAAAGCGGCTCGGCGTCTGACGGTTGATTCAGACGTTTTTCGATCGCCGTTTTGATCGCATCAGCCATCGGCTCGATACCTTTATATCGCAGTGTTTCCGCAGGACAGGTTTCGATCACGCCCAAGAGCGTTTGAAGTTGTGAAGTTGACAGCTGACACAACTGGCTTTGCGTCGTACGGATGGTAAAAACGACACGCGACTCGGATTCACGTAAGTTGGCGTTGTCGCTGATGGGCACACTTGTCAACGTCTGAAACTCAACTCGGAAATAGCACCGATCCAAAGCGTTTTGAACGTTGATCGCATCACGCGATTGACTCAGCATCTTCGAATGTCGAGGCGACTGGTCTAAGGCATCTGAGGGGCGGATTCCCCAATTGCTTCGCCAAACGGTTTTGCCCGGTTTCAAACGACGAAAGAGTTTCTCGGTGGGATTCCAAAGAGCCGTTTTGAAATCTGGGACGTCGCGATGGACATCAAGAAGGGGCTTTCCCTGTTTTTCGAGAAGTGACCAGCCACTGGGAAAGCACACACAACCGCCGAGTGTTTCGAACGCATCGCGCGGCGACAGCACAACAAGATCTTCTTGAATGTTTTTGTGAAGCCATTCCCAACGTACGCAAGGTGAGGCGTCGTGCGAAACGGATTGAGTGCTACCGGTGAATGAATTGACCAGCAAGGAATCGGTTTGCTGCAAGTGATCGCTTCGGTCGATCGCCCATTTCAAAATCGGATCGATGCTTTCGTGGTCGATATCGATAAAGTAGTCATCGCGATGCGGGCCGCCGATCAATCGATTTCGTTGGGCAATCTCGTCGAGATAGTTTGCGTTCGTACCAAAGATTGCTTGGTCCGGAGTCAGGGCCGCGATTCCGAATTGATGTTCGAATGTGGAACGTTTCAGCGGGAAAATTTCAATCATCAAACCGCAGGCGGATTAGAAGCTAACTATGTGTCGTCACTGCATCAGCGCTACAGGGCAAGGGGTCGCTATAATGCTGTTTGCGAGCCTAACGCGTTAGCCAAATGCCCTGCACGAATATCGGTGATTGGCTTGGGGCCAACGCTTGTGATTCTATCGCTTTGCCACTCATATTCGAAGGATGAACGATGTCAGTTTGGTGCGTGCGATCGCGTGCGGCAGTTTTATCGTTTGCTGCAATTCTACTGTCGGCAACATGTCCAATTGGTGAGCAAATCGCACAGGCGGAAGACCCCGTTTTTTCAGGTCCACAAGTAGGCGAATCGCTGCCCGAATTTGAGCTGCGCGGAGTATACGATCAGCAGCGTGGCAAAACGTTTTCGCCAATCGCGATGGCAGAAGGCGGGCCGATCGTGATCGTCTTTGTCCACAAGCTAACCCGACCAGGTTTCTCACTGACGCGAGCGATCACCCGCTATGCGAAGTCCTTGGAACAGCCGAAAGTTTTTGTTGCTTGGCTGTCTGATGATCAGGCTGACGCGGAAGCTTATTTGAATCGTGCGAGAAAGTCGTTGAACTTGGACGTCCCTGTCGGAGTCTCACCCGACGGAGGCGAAGGACCTGGTGCCTATGGGCTGAACCGAAATGTTGAACTGACGATTCTTGTGGGTGATAAGAAAAACGTTGTCGCCAATTTTGCGTTGGTTCAGCCATCGCTGGTCGACGGCGAGAAAGTTGCCGCGGAAATCGCCAAGTTGGTGGGTAAGTCGGCCCCTAACGCGGACACGCTTGAAAAATTGGCTTTTCCAAACCGCCGAGAGATGATGCGACGCCGCGATTCAGCCAGAGAAAACGAAGGGAGATAACCGTACTCGGTAAATCGAATCCGCACCGTTTGACGATCCGAAGGCCTTTTTTAAAAAGCTTGTGCGACTCTGATCGCGTTCCGCCTCGCTGGCGATTCCGATGCGGCGTCAATTCTGCATCGAAAGCTGAACGTTAAAGCTGTCTTTTCGGTGGGCTGTCGCCGGACCGGTCGTGCAAGATTGTGGCAATCTGAATAACATACGGTAAAAGATCGCACGCCATTCGGTACAATTCTCAGTGCGGCGTTGGCGAAGTTTGCCCTCCAAACGCCTACCTCCCCGCTGTGTGGCTGCGTCCTACCAACAGATCGCCTCGGCCCGCCGCTTGACCTTCCGCTCGATCTATTCGCGTCAGTGATGACGCGGAATCTCCGACGATAGACTCATCGTGCCACCGTGACGGTGCCGCAACATATGATGCCAATATTCAAGATGACAATTAACTGGCTGCCTACAAAATCGCGATCCGCAGAAACGTTTTCCGTCATTGCCGCGATCGTCTTGGCGGCGTCAAGTTCGATGGCGGTGGCGGCGGATGGTCCACCTGAGGTCGACTTTAACCGGGACGTCCGTCCGATTTTCAATGAGCACTGCGTCGCGTGTCACGGTGGGGTCAAGCAAGCCGGTGACCTGAGCTTTGTCTACGAAGACAGCGTTTCCTACGTCGTCGAGCCTGGTGATGCCGAAGCATCATCATTGATCGAACGTGTGCTTTTGCCCGACGATGATGAATCTCGAATGCCGCCGCCAGAGCATGGGCGTTCGCTCAATGAAGAAGAAATCAAAATCCTTCGTGCATGGATCGATTCCGGCGTGAAATGGGGAAAGCACTGGGCATTTGAAACGCTACAGTCGCAATCATTGCCGAAGCTTGAAAACGACTCGTTCAGCCGAAACCGGATGGATCGCTTCGTTCTTGCCAAGATGCAGGAAGCCGGACTGGCACCCAGTCCAGACGCCGACGCGATTCGGTGGCTACGACGCGTGTCGCTTGAATTGACCGGTTTGCCTCCGACGCCACAAGAAGCGGAAGCTTTCGCGACACGCGCAAAACAGATGGGTGACGTTGCCTATCGAGAAGCTGTCGATCGCTTGTTCGCTTCGCCAGGCTTTGGTCAGCGTTGGGCAAGCGTTTGGTTGGACATCATCCGCTATGCCGACTCTCGCGGTTTGGGTTTGGATAGTCGCCGGAACATTTGGCAGTATCGTGATTGGGTGGTTCGGGCCTTCAATGCGGACTTGCCGTACGATCAATTTACCATTCAGCAAATAGCCGGGGATTTATTGGACGACCCCAGCCTTGAAGAACTGCTCGCAACCGCTTGTCATCGGACGACACAAACAAACGAAGAAGGCGGCACGGATGACGAGACGTTCCGCACCGAAGCGGTCATGGATCGGGTCAGTACGACTTGGCAAACTTGGATGGGGTTATCGTTCGGCTGCGTCCAGTGCCACTCGCATCCGTATGATCCGATCGAGCATGACGAGTACTATCGGTTCTTGGCATTCTTCAACAACACCGTAGATACTGATCTGGGAAGCGACGAACCGACCTATGCCTTTCCGATCAATCCGGACGAATTTGATGACGCGTTAAATTTGGATCGACAGATTGAACAGCTTGATCAACAGCGTTGGGATCAAACGCTTGAGGCTATCGCGAATGCCGATCAATGGAGTCCATGGCCGGTATCTGAAGCTTCAACAACGAACTCAAGCAGCGTTGAAGCCACAGATATTCAAGGGCAGTCAGGCTATGCAACTGTGGGCACCGTCGCCAAAAACACGAAAGTCGTATTGGAAGGCAAGCCGCAAGGAAAGCAAACCATCACGGCGCTAAAATTCGTCGGGCTGCCAAAGGATTCACAGCGTGCGATCGCGTATCCAGAATGGGGCTACTTGATCAGCTTTTTTGAAACCACTGTGGTCGACTCGGAAGGGAAGGAAACTCCCGTCAAGTTCTCTCAAGTAGTTTCTGATGAGCCCAATCCGATCTTGGACCCAAACCTGAGTTTGAATGCCAAATCTCGAAGCGGCGCCGGACCTTACTCGCGTATCCACTATCCTCGCGAAACAGTCTTTGTCCTGCAGCAGCCTCTGGAATTGTCCGAAGATGACGGGCTGAAGGTGACGATCACATTCAATGGTGTCGAAACCGGAGCATTTCCGCTGGTTGCACATCGTGGCTATCTCGAAGTCAGTAGCGATACGGCTTGGGCGAGTTGGTTGGAAGCTACAGAGCAGCTAAACCAGCAGCTCTCTGAATTGCGAGCACAACGTCGAAACATTCGTTCGACCAACACTCCGGTAATGTCCGAACGACCGCAGAAATTCTCGCGACCGTCATTTGTTTTTGATCGTGGAAACCAGATGACAAAGACAGATGAAGTCACGCCCTCGACTCCTGCGTTTCTGCCAGAAATGGAATCAGCGACGCCAAGTCGACTAGATTTGGCCCGTTGGATTGTCGACCAAAACAATCCTCTGACGGCGCGTGTCGCGGTCAATCGATTGTGGTCGCGGCTGTTTGGTACCGGGCTTGTTCTGACCGAGGAAGATTTCGGTGTTGCCGGCGAAAGGCCGACTCATCCGCAGTTGCTCGATGACCTGGCCTACCGATTTCAGACTGACATGAACTGGAGTGTCAAATCGTTGCTGCGAGAGATCCTAACCAGTTCGACCTATCGCCAGTCGTCGGTGGTGACAGACGAAAAATTGAAAGCCGATCCCTCGAATCAGTTTCTTTCACGTGGACCGCGGACACGCTTGCCTGCAGAAACCATTCGTGATCAGGCACTCGCGATTTCCGGATTGCTGAGCGAACAGATGGAGGGCCCTCCCGTCCATCCGCCGATTCCGAGTGGGATTTGGAACCCGTTTAATTCCGGTGATAAATGGCGTACCCCTGAATCGTCAGACCCCGATCGATATCGTCGCACCGTCTACACCTATATCAAGCGGACAATTCCTTACCCGATCATGGCGTCTTTCGATGCACCCTCGCGTGAGTTCTGTTCCGTACGGCGTTTGCCTTCCAACACGCCGACACAGGCACTGATGACATTGAACGATTCCACATTTGTCGAATCCGCAGCAGCGTTGGCTGAACGGATGCGACAGTTTGACGGCACGCTTCAAGAACAAATACAACACGGTTTCCGATTGGCAACTTGCCGTCGTCCATCGACTGATGAGCTGGACGCCCTTATCGGATTGAGTCGAGAGAACTCAACCGATTCAGACCCGAACGCATTTCGATCGATCGCGACCGTACTGCTGAACTTGGACGAGGTACTTTGCAAATGAGCATGTTTAAATCAACGCGTCGATCGTTGCGTGAAGAGGCAACCGGCGAGCAGCTGACACTGGATACACGTCGTCAGTTCATGCGAACCTGCGCGACCGGACTTGGAGCGACATGGCTGGCGCAGCAAAAAGCGATCGCCTCAGGAAATGCTGATGGATTTCGTCTGCCGATGGCAAAGGCAAAACGAGTGATCTTTTTGCACATGATCGGTGCTCCTAGCCAGCTTGAACTGTTCGACTATAAGCCCGAACTACAGCGATTCGACGGAAAGGATTGTCCCGAAGCGTATTTGAAGAACAGCCAGTTCGCATTTATTCAGGGAACACCGAAGCTGCTAGGACCCATCTACGATTTCAAACAGCACGGTGAAAGTGGCGCTTGGGTGTCGGACCAGTTACCGCACTTTTCGAAGATCGTCGACAAGGTTTGCTTTATCAAAACGATGCAAACCGATCAGTTCAATCACGGTCCGGCCCAGCTGATGGTGCAGTGCGGTCAATCGCGAATCGGATATCCTTCGATCGGGTCTTGGGTGACTTGGGGCCTGGGCAGCGAGAATGAGGATTTGCCGGGCTTCATCGTGCTGCTTTCCGGGGGCCGTCAGCCACGCGTTGGGAAAGCCCTGTGGGGGAGCGGTTTCCTGCCCTCGGTTTACCAGGGTGTGCAGTGCCGTTCCAAAGGCGACCCGGTACTGAATGTTTCCAATCCCGATGGTGTCAGCCGTGATGAACGCGCCGCGACTCTGCATGCGCTTGATCAATTGAACAAGATCAATCACGACGAGTTTGGTGATCCAGAAACGCTAACGCGGATGAAACAGTACGAACTCGCGTTTCGCATGCAGGTCGCCGTTCCCGACGCGATGGATCTGTCGCAAGAATCAGCGGCGACACATGAAGAATACGGCGTGGAACCTGGCAAGGAATCATTCGCCAATAACTGCTTGCTTGCACGGCGTCTGGCCGAACGTGGTGTTCGATACATCCAGCTTTACGATTGGGGCTGGGATACACACGGAAGCAATGCGAATGAAGCCTTAGAAAAGGGATTTGTTAGTAAGTGCCAGCAAGTCGATCGCCCGATGACTGCGTTGATCAATGATCTCGAAAAGCGTGGCATGCTGGAAGACACGTTGGTCGTTTGGGGCGGCGAGTTTGGAAGAACGTCGATGGCCGAGAATCGAGGCGGTGTGACTGCTCCCTTCAAAGGCCGCGACCACAATCCAAACGCGTTCACTTTCTGGATGGCCGGTGCCGGAGTGAAAACCGGAATGACATACGGCGAGACCGACGAACTCGGCTACCATGTCGCAGATTCACCGGTTCAACTGCGTGACTTTCACGCGACGATGCAGCATCTATTGGGCATCGACCACGACAAGTTGGTCTATCCGTTTCAGGGATTGGACCAAAAACTTGTCGGCGTCAAACCGGCGCGGGTGATCAACGAGATTTTGGCTTAGTTGCCAAACGTCAATAAGAATGTCGCGACGACGGTTCCTCGTTGGCGACTGGGCTGGTCAAGATACACGGTGAAGCGACCGCGTTTGCCAGTCTGCGTATTAACCATCTTCGGCACGTTTCGACGTGCCGTTTGTCATCAGAAGTTGACTCGCGTACGGTTTCTATCGTACGCATGCTTGTAACTTCTTCTTAGCGTTCGGGTGCGAACGCAGGTTCTTTCGATTCGATCTTTGCGCTCGGAATCGCGTCGGCTTCTAGGTCACCCAGTGCATACTGAATGCCATCAAGCATGTGCTTGACGATCACGGGATTTGCGAAGGTATCTTCGCGGTGTCCAAAGTTCGTGTAGAAAACTCGACCTTCGCCAGCGGTGCGAACCCAAGAAACGGGAACTTCACGAGGACCATCGTCGATGCGGCTCGATACTGGGTCTTTGGTCATGTCCAAGCTAACCAGGATTCGTAGAACCTCTGGCCCGACGTAGGACTTTGGGTTGTACTGATAGATCTCGTCGCTGTGCCAGAAGCCTTGTCCCTTAAAGGCGGCGTTCAGGGTGTGATCAGGATCATCAAGTTTGAACGCCCACTTTCCGCCTGCGCCCCAAGGGTGGCCCGCGAAGGTACCGCCAACGATAGCCAAGCAATCCGGGTGACGATTGAAGTTGTCGCTCGCCGCATGAAAGCCGACCAGCCCCTTTCCTTTCAGGATGAAGTCCATAAACGCGTCACGGGCGGTTGGCGTTGGGAACTCCATGTGCGTCGTGTTGTTCAGCAGAATGGCGTCATACTTGGCCAAGTTATCTTCGGTGAAGACATCGTACGTGTCTGCGAAGTCGACTTCGAAAGCGCCAGTCTTTTCACCCATCGCCCGGACACTTTCGTTAGCGTGTGGAATCGAGGTGTGAATGAATCCGTTGCATCGGTAAAACACCAGCACGCGTCGGTCTTTCTTGGGTGCCGCGACGGGTTCAGGAACGGCATCGCTGATGGCGTGTTTTTGCGTTTCTGAAAGCGCTTTAAAACGTTCTGCTTTTTGTTTTTCCCAAGAGTTGTCTTGTGCCGACGAAATGGTTGGAAAACCAACAGAGACCGCGGTCAACGCGAACAAGGAAAGTGCGAGTTTGATTCTTCCGAAAGCCATTGGGCAAACCTGGCGGGCTATGAATGAGAGGTGGGGGAGAAGCCTGGGCGAGGAGGGGGGCGTCAACGCATTCCAAGGTCAACGTGATCCCAGGCGAGGTAGCTTCCCATTCTAGTCTCCTTTACATATCCGACGCAAAAGCGCACGCTCACAAAATGATTGAGAATCAGCGTCCATTTTCTGAGCTTGGTCCGTACGAACTGGTCGACTTTGGCAACGGTCGAAAGCTGGAGCGGTTTGCCACGCGCTTGTTGGATCGGCCGTCGCCGGCTGCCGACGGTGTTCGGCCAAAGAATCCCTCGTTGTGGAATCAAGCTCAGTCGGTTTTTGATAAGCGGGGCAAGCAATGGCTTCACCGACGACGGTGGGCAGAATCCATCGGCTTGGATTGTGATGGCTTCGTAATGCCTATTCAGCCGACCCCCTTTGGTCACGTCGGTGTCTTTCCGGAGCAGTTTCAGAATTGGAGGTGGTTGCAGGAAACGACTCCGCCAATTCAGCAAGCACCTTCGCAAGCCGTCCGTCAAGGTTTGAATCTGTTTGGCTACACAGGTGCGAGCAGCATGGCGATGGCAACGACTGGATTGGCTGTCGCTCATGTCGACGCGGCAAAGCCCAACGTCAATGCGGCTCGCGATGCCGCCACCGCCAATGGATTGTCGGAACATCCGATTCGGTATTTGGTCGACGACGCTGTGAAGTTCGTTGCCAGGGAAGTTCGCCGTGAAAGACGATATGACACGATCGTGTTGGATCCACCTGCCTATGGGCATTCGCCAAAGGGAAAAACATGGCGATTGGAACGAGACCTGTGGCCACTGCTCGATCAGTGCATTGAGTTGATCGAACCGGATCGCTTTCGCTTGTTGGTGACCGGGCATTCGCCGCAGGTGGATGCCCCGGACGTGGTAGACTATCTCAAGAACGAATTGCCTTCTCAGGCGGGCGTCAGCCGCACTAAAGTTGCCAAAGGAATCGAATCGGGACGGCTAACGATTCAAGACCCTGCGGGGCGGCATTTGGATTTTGGCTTCTACGTTCGTATCGCCTTTGAATCATCATCAACGTGAATCATCCAGTCACCATCTCAGTCGCGAACGATCGGCAATCCGACGAACTAACCCGTTTGATTCAGTGGTTCGGCCAAAAGCAAGTTGTTGTTGCCTTTTCAGGTGGCGTCGATAGTAGCGTGGTGCTTGCCGCAGCACTTCGTAGTGAGGCCAAAAGCGTTGTCGCGATGACTGCGATTTCACCCAGTGTTGCCGACTGGCAGATTCAGATGGCAAAGAAAGTTGCTCAGCAGCTCGGCGCAGACCACCGCATTGTCCAAACCGGCGAAGTGGACCTGCCCCAGTATCGTGCAAACAACCAAGATCGATGCTTTCATTGCAAATCGACGTTGTATTCAACGTTGCAGGAAAGTTTGGGCGACGAGCAAACTTTGAAGAAAATGTACAGCGGCGTGGCGGATTCGCCGCTTTCAAGCAACTTTCAAATCGTCTCGGGAACCAACGCGGATGATTTGGGGGATTTTCGCCCTGGAATTGCTGCGGGAGACACGGCAGGAGTCCAGAAACCACTCGCAGAACTGGGGCTTGGTAAAAAGGCGGTCCGCCTGTTGGCTACCGAATTGGGGCTTTCAAACGCTGATTTGCCTGCATCGCCCTGTTTGGCCAGTAGAATTGCTTATGGTGTCGAAGTCACTGTCGAGCGATTGAAGATGGTGGAAGCCGCCGAAGGATTGCTACGAGAGTTGGGCCTGGGAACCTGTCGCGTTCGACTGCATGAAGGAGAACTCGGTCGGATCGAAGTGCCATCGGAAGCGGTTTCGACGCTCTGTAACGATCCGACTCGCGACTCGATTACCAAACGATTCCGAGCATTGGGGTTTCGCTTTATCACCTTGGATTTGGACGGTTTCCGAAGTGGTAGTATGAATCAGTCACTCGTTTCGATCGAAACGCCCGAGCCGAAAATCAAGTAGAGCTGGAGTCCTATAAGCCGCACCGCGTTAGCGGCGGTTGTCGCACGGACAACCGAGGCTAACGCCCATCGGCTAATCCCGAAAATCAAGTAGAGCAAGAGTCCTATGAGCCGCACCGCGCTAGCGGCGGTTGTCGCTCGGGCAACCAGGGCCAACACCCAATCGGCGAATCCGAAAATCAAGCTGAACCAATACACTATTCCGCACCGGCTGGTCATCGAGCAGACAGAAAGCCGTTAAAATTACGAAGGCTGCCCCCCTTTAGCGGTTTCCGCACTTTATCGAATATGAACGAATTCGAATCGCCATCGGACGAATCACGTCGTCAACAGAAAGACGCCGAATCCTCGGCCGACGACCGATCGGCGCAATACAACGGTAACGATCAACATCAGTCTGCCGACTCCACCGCGACTTCAGCGGCTACGCAAACCATGCCCGGCGACGCACCAACCTTGGCTTTGCCAACCAATGGAGCTGTCGGAGGCAGCTTGGTCGGATCGCACCTCGCAACCTATTTGATTCTTAGTCGTTTGGGCCGCGGGGGAATGGCTGATGTCTACGCCGCACGCGATATGAATCTGGATCGCGATGTCGCGGTAAAGGTGCTGCGTCCCGAGCTATCCAAGGACCGCGACTACATCGCTCGATTCAGACGCGAAGCAAAGGCGGCAGCAAAGCTCAATCATGCCAACATCGTCCAAATCTACGATGTTGGCGAAATCGACACTCGCTATTACATCGCCCAAGAACTGGTCCAAGGCCAGAACCTAAAGGAGTACTTGCTTCGCCACGGTCCTCTGACGCCAGAGCAAGCGATCGAGGTGCTCTATGGCGTTGCGTCGGCGCTTGATGCCGCGGCGATCGAAGGCATCACCCATCGCGACATCAAGCCAGAGAACGTGATGTGGTCCAAAAGCGGCGCAGTCAAAGTTGCCGACTTCGGATTGGCACGTTTAGGAAACGACAACGATGGCAGCCGCGCGGACTTGACCCAAGCCGGTCTGACGATGGGAACTCCGCGATACATGAGCCCCGAGCAGGTTCAGGGTCGTCCTGTCGATCCGCGAAGTGATCTCTATTCACTTGGCGTCATGATGTATCACCTGCTCGCCGGAAGCCCTCCTTTCGAAGCCGACGACCCCTTGGCATTGGCTTTCGCGCATGTCAATGAAACCCCCAAACCGCTTGATCGCGTTCGCGGAAACAATGACGTACCGGAATGGTTGATCGCGATTGTGCAAAAGCTACTTCGCAAAGATCCCAGCGAGCGTTTTCAGTCGGCAGCTGAACTGCTGGAGGTACTTTCGGGGGACGATTCACGACAAGGCGGTGCACGCCGGCTTGTTGGCGCAGCGACCGCAACCGCGCGATTGCAACGTGTCGCGGACGAACATCGTCGCCAAGCTGACTTGGCGCGTCGCAAAACTATCCTGTTTGGATTGCTGCCGATCGCTTTCTGCGGGATCGGTATCGCCGTCGCTTCGCAAATGAAGCAGCCAGAGCTAACAGACTTTCTTGTTCCAGACCAAGTCACGAAGTTGCAGACCGTTGAAGAGCAGTTCCTCGAAGCGGTGTCCAAAGACAAAGTCGCGTATTGGGAAGCGATTCCAAGATACTTTCCTGCATCAGAAAGCTCTTCCAACCGGGCGTATGCTGCAAAAGCGAATTTGCAACTTTCGCGTTGGTACATGGATCACGACCAGCCGCGCGCCGCAGATGACGTGCTCGCCAAACTAACAAGCGATCCCAACACGGACCGGAAGTATCAATTGGTTGCTTGGGCAAAGCGTGTTTTGGTGGCCGATCAACTCCGTGATCAGAAGATGCTTGACGAAGCAAAGCGACAATTCGATTCGTTGTATGCCGAACTGGTCGCAAGCAAGTCGGATGCGGTCTCAATGCTCGATCGACTATTTAGTTTTAGCGAGCAGTCCATCTTGGGAATGAATCGCGATTCGTAAAACCTGGTAGCTCTTTGCTGACCAGCGTTGCATCGCAGCGTCCGCCGGTTTCTGACGCGGTTACCTGCTCCGCGATCATGTCTATCAGCCGCCAGGTTAACGCGATTCTAATTTGCGATTCTCGCGATTGCGCGGCTGGCTCTTGTAGTGCTAGTTCCTATTCGGCTTTGATGCGAGACTGCGCCGCCAAAGTACCTTCGGAACACTCTACAATGTTGGGATCATTCTTTCCATTTTGATCTCACTTCTCGATCGAACATGCGTCCTATCAAAGCCGCTGCCGTCCAGTTCAATCATCGCCCTGGTGACAAAGCATTCAACCTAGATCGTGTTCGGCACTTTGTGACGCTCGCACATCAACAACAGGTTCAGCTGATCACGTTCCCGGAGATGTGTTTGACGGGATATTGGCATGTGCGAAATCTATCGCAACAGCAGTGCCTTGAACTGGCGGAACCGATCGAAACAGGTAAGTCGACTGAAACGCTGAAGCAACTGTCTGTTGAATTTGACATGACGATTGGGGCCGGGCTGATTGAGTTGGCTGACGACGGTCGAATGTTCAATAGCTACGTCGTCGCGATGCCCAACGGAGACATTGCCGTCCATCGGAAGCTGCACTGCTTTATCAGCGAACACCTCGATTCTGGAGACCAGTACACGGTCTTTGATATTCCCCAGGGTGCCAGAGTCGGTGTGTTGATTTGCTACGACAACAACATTGTCGAGAACGCGCGAATCAACGCATTGATGGGCGCTGAAATTTTACTGGCACCCCATCAAACCGGTGGATGTGATTCACCGAGTCCACATTGCATGGGTGTGATCGATCCGAAGTTATGGGAGCGGCGTCACGAAGATCCGGACACCATTGAGGCTGAATTCCGTGGTCCCAAGGGGCGAGAATGGCTGCATCGGTGGTTACCCGCCCGGGCTCATGACAACGGACTGTTTCTTTTATTCAGCAATGGAGTCGGGGTCGACGATAACGAGGTGCGTACTGGGAACGCGATGATATTGGGGCCCTATGGAGAAACATTGGCCGAAACATGGAAGGCCGAGGATGCGATGGTCGTGGCATATCTCGATCCCGCATTACAGCCATCCAGCACAGGCCGACGTTGGCTCAAATCACGAAGGCCAGACCTGTATCAAACAATCACCACACCAACCGGAATCGAAGAAGAAACCCGCACAGTTAGGTTTCGAAAAGCAGATCTGTAGCAACGAAGCTACTCGATCACTGTAAGCGATTGCGAGTCAGATGTACGCAGAAAAGATGGATACAATTCCATTGTGCATTTTGTCAGGAACATCGCGTTCTAGACTCCTTACATACAGTGTTGATCAGTCGTTTTGATCCGCTCCAGACCTGGGAATGCAATGCGACAAAGTGGCAAGTTTCATGAGTGCTCATTTTGCAGTAGGTCGCTCAAGCGATCGTAAGCCCGTGATGCGGCTTGAGCGCCAAATAGTTCGAAGTATCGGTCTGCAAACTCAACTTCATCTATTGATTTGTTCTGATTCAGTTTGGTTGTTAGTGCAAGGCAGCAACGTTCCGATGAATCGATTGGCAATCGTCTCCCAAGATTCAACTGCTCCATTCGTAGTGCTGTAATTCGTTGTTCAATAAATAGCGGGATCGTCAACACAGGCACTCCCCTTGCCAGCAGCCCTAGCGTAGTGCCATGGTTAGCATTCGTGATCGCAAAACAACATTCGTCTGCAACCTCATCTAAATCGACACCAGAAGGCTGAATAGCCACGCTACCGTTTCTGGGAAGTTGACTGCGTTTGATTTCACCGTCCGTCACAAGTGCAGTTGTAAGCCCGCAACGCGACAACGATGACAACACAGTTGGAAGGCTTGGGTGACGTTTTAGATACGCAAATGCTTTTTTGCCGCCAAAGTCCGGCCATTGAATGGGGGTCGCCGGAATCTGGTCCCAAATCCCTAAGTATTCATTCGAACCGGCTTTTCGATCGTAGTGGTCCAGCTCGGGAACGGTTGCAAGAAACGTTGATGACGGATTCTCGTTCAGTTCTGACAAAGAACTTAGGTTGATTTCTCGGCCTTTTTCCTTTGCGGCAACCTTGATCCATTGGGAAATTCTTGCATCAAACGACTTTTCCGCATCCATGTCACAATCCGTATGAAATCGCAACGGAGTAAGTGAACTCGATCTCGGCGGACATTCAAAACCGGTCCCGATTCTGACGTGACGGCAACCCAACATGCGTGCGGCAATGGCTGCGCCGATCCCGAAATCAGAAATCACAACCTCAGGACGACATAGCTTCGCCAAGGTGTACCACGCGGTGACCAGTCCCTCGACGCGTGTTCCGTTGCAGTAGCCTAAGTTCCACGCTAAAGCAGCCATCGTTGATGGGTTTTGATAACGTGTCATCGAGACCGAATCTGATATCGGCGACTGAATAATCTCAATGTCTTTCGTGCCGACCAGCCTCGCGGCCGTTGACACATCACGTGCTGCTACCGTGACTTGGTGCCCATCAGCGACCAGTCGCTCGGCTAATTCTATAAAACGGGCAAGATGCCCCAGTCCAGTACCCCATTCCCAGGCATATAGAATTTTAGCCTTCATCCGATGAGCCTCTAGTCACAGTGTCGGTGGTTAATCCACCATTGTGTGTAGTTTCCTGTCACACACAGGAAGGAATACACCAGTAGGTATTGGTGATACTTTTGCTTGGTGACAAATTGTGTCACAAGCATAAGGAACCACTTGTAAAACGGAAGAATTGTTCTTTTGAGAAGCAGATTGGTTGGTCTGCCTTGAACATCAACATTGATTGAAAATCATGCATCGAAACGTTGTGGCATATCAGATTGCGATCTGCTTGGCAATCAATGTGTGGGGCAAAAAGTTTATTTGATTATTGGCGCGAAAATAATGTTGGCATTCAACATGCGCCTTTTTCAGTCGTGTAGGATTCGGCGTCTCATCAGGTAGGCGGCAATGCAGCCAATCAGTCCTATCTAATCTAATCTCCGATTCTTCTTTGTTGGGCAGCAAGATGATCAGCGGTAAAGGTGGAAAGAGCCGTTTTGGGAGTCAGCGTACGTGGGTCGGCCGACTATGGAAACGGCGACAACGATTATCAAAAACGAGCCGCGACGCAGCAAAGCGGCGCCGAATGCTCAGCGAGCAGTTGGAAGATCGGCGGATGCTCGCTGCGGACATACAAGGTGATGGCACCCAGTCGGCGCAGGTCGTCACATTGACGCCGGGGACGCCGGAATCGATCAGTGCGACGATAGGCGATGGATATTACGGCCTGAAAGACGTTGATCTCTTTGAGATTTATCTTCAGGCCGGTGACGATTTTGTTGCCGATATCGACGCCTACACGAACGGCAGTTCGCTCAATAGCTACTTAAGGCTTTTCGATACCTATCCGTATCAAGTCGCAGTCAACAATGATGACCCTTCGTCACCGCTGGACTCGTTGCTGACGTACACGGCAGCAAACTCGGGAACCTATTATCTAGGCGTCTCCTCAGTCGGCAACACCAGCTACTATCCTAGCTACGCCGGTTACGCGTCCTATGGATCAACGACAGGCGACTACGAGTTGACGTTGCTCATTGATGACGGCAGCGGCGGCGTGTCGAATACGCCGCCCGATTCATCAAGTGACAGCTATTCGGTGGGAATCGGCACTGGGCCGTTGATTGTTGCTGGTGCGGGTGTGCTTGCAAACGACACCGACGCTGATGGTGATACTTTAACGGCCTCTATCGACAGCACGCCGGTTTATGGCACGCTGACTGAGTTCAATGCAGATGGGTCATTCACCTACACACCGGACCCAAATTTCTCAGGTACAGACAGCTTCACCTACTTGGCAAATGACGGCGACCAGAACAGTGACCCAACAACGGTCTTCATCACGGTGGTGCCCGCTGCCGTTCTGAACCAAGTTCCTATTGCCGTATATGACACATTTGAAATCAATCTCGACACACGTCGAATCGTTGCGGCGCCGGGCTTGTTGCAGAACGATACCGATCCAGATGATGACTCGCTCTTTGCTGAATTGGTTACTCCGCCTTCATACGGAGCTTTGCTTTCGTTCTCGGCAGATGGGTCTTTTGAATATCAACCCGATACGTCATTTACCGGAACCGACAGCTTTACTTATCGCGTTAACGACGGTACCGATGAAAGCGTTACCGCGACCGTCAATCTTATTGTTTCTGACCAAGGGTTTCGTGAAGACCTAATCATCGAAGAACCCGCCGCAAAGAACGACCACTTTATCGTCCACCGCGACTCGGCGCTCAGTGTTGCTTCGCCGGGGTATTTAGAAAATGATGCTCGAACTGACGGGGATATCGCAACGACGCAAATCCTTGCTCCGCCACGGTTCGGGACACTGACGCTGGGAGCATTGCGAGGCGAATTCGATTACGTTCCGTTCCCTGGTTTTGTCGGTACAGACTCGTTTCGATATCAAGTCACCAACGAAGCCGGTCAAAGCAACCCCGTCACCGTGGAACTGGAGGTGATCGAACCGCCGACTGTATTGGACTTGGAATCCAAGCCCAACGTTATCGTGGTTAATGCGTTGGCAGATGGTGTTTCGTCGAGCTACATGACGCTACGTGAAGCCGTTGAAGCGGCGTCGTTGAATGGACCGTCGTTGGACATCATCGAATACCAAGGACCCGATGGAGACTTTTTGGTCTATGACAATTTGGGACCGATCGTGATCGATTCAGAAATCGAATTTCGATTTCCGAATCGCACCCAAGTCATTCGTGCGCATAACAACCACGAAACGCCTCTGTTGCATGTCACATCGACCGGGATTGCAACCTTTCAAAATTTCACCTTTTCCGGTGGCATCAACAACGCCGGGAACGGCGGTGCGATCATCAATGAAGGGGTTTTAACTCTAGAAAACACCCACGTTACTGATAGCGTCTCAACGGCAGGCGACGGTGGAGGGATCTTCAACGCTGCCGGAGCGACTCTGAACTTGATTCAAAGTACCGTTTCAAACAATTCGGCTTACAGCGATGGAGGAGGTATTTTTAACGCTGCCGGCGCCACCCTGCTACTCAATTCCTCCACGGTATCAACGAACCAAGCCGGCCTTTGGGGCGGTGGTATTTACAACTCCGGAAGCGGCACAATCGCAGCCTCGACCGTTGCGCTGAATCAGTCTTCTACCGGCTCCAACATTGCTGCCGTGGAAAGTCTCGACTTGTCGAATTCGATCGTTGCTCTGGGTGTAGATTCCCCCGATATCGATGGTGCTGTTAGCTCACTGGGCGGCAACCTAATCGGCTCGGATTCAGGCACCTATTCCTATGATGTGACCGACCAGATCGGCGACTTGGCATCCCCGCTCGATCCCTTGTTGGGGGCGCTGCAATTCAACGGCGGTACCACTCCGACGCACATGCTGTTAACCGGCAGCCCGGCGATTGATGCAGGCACGACGATCCACCGATTCCAAGACCAACGCGGCGCCGATCGCATGTTGGACGGTTTGGATCCCAGCAACCTGACTGATTCACAAAAGCAAGTTGATATCGGTGCGGTCGAGTTCGGTACCTTCTTTGCCAACGTGCTGGAGGACGGAACGGATACGACACCCCTGGGCGATGGCAGAGTGGACATTGATCCGGCGACGCCCGGCGATCAAGTTTCATTGCGAGCGGCAATCCAGGAATTGAATGCGCTCGCCGGAGCGGGCAACACTGCCGCAGCCGGCGCGGGCGTGTTCGAGGCGGCTGTCGCGTTTGATCACTTCAGCTATCAGACGCTTGAGCTTGAACTTGCAGGCGGCAATGAAGATTTAGCGGTTGTCGGAGACTTAGATGTCCACGGTAACCTCTCCATTCACGGCGATCTTTCCGACAGCCTGTTGCCGTGGACTAAGATCGACGGCGGTTGGCGAGACGGCAATGCCTTTAACGTCTACCAACAATCCGACATGGAAGACCGAATCTTTCATGTGCATCCCGGTGCGACGCTGAATGCCTCGACGATCAAGATCACCGGAGGCCGCATGGACTATGACTATGGCTTCGGCGGCGCGATCTTAAACGATCAGGCCACGGTGCTACTCTCCGATGTGTCTATTGTGGCGAACGTCGCTCAACGTGGCGGTGCAATCGCCAACCTGGATGGGATGACCGTCATCTCTGGCGATTCAGATATCTCCTACAGCTTCGCCGGATTGGGTGGTGGTGTCTACGTGGACGGTGGATCTGTCACCGTCGATGACAGCGAATTCCGTGACAACGCAATTTTGATTGGTGGAGCAGCCTTCTATATCGATGACGGCGAATTGCTGATCACCAACAATTCTAACGTCACCTGGGGATCCATCCTGTACGGTTTCGATGATCCGCAAGGAATGGCGGTCTTTGCTGCCGGCGGTGTCGTCGACGTGACCGATGGAAGCACGTTCAAGATCAACGGTTATGAAATCGGTGACAACTATGCGTCCGGAAACCTGGGGGCTGATTACTTGCTGCCTGACCCGGCCCATCGAACAGCCAGTACAGCGCAATATCTTCCCAGAGCTGTTGTTTTCGTCACCGAAGACGCCGAGTTCAATCTGATTGAATCGTCGATTCGTGACCAATTTCAATACATCAACATTCCGGGCGGCGGAGCACAGTTGACTCAGGGAACGATCCCGATCATCAACCTGGGGCGCACCTATACCAAAAATGCCGAATTCCTGACCAACGATCTGACGCTTGCCAATTTTCAGTCCGGTACAGCGGTGATTGAAGGAGGCGAGATTCGTGATGTCGGCGGGCACTACAACTTTGGCGGTGCAGGCAATTACGAGTCCTGGTCGACGTTTGACTATGCGACCAGCAATATTACGGACGTACCGATTCAAAATCACAACGGTGACCTGACACTTCTCGGTGTCACGATGACCGACTTGAATCGAATCAATTATCTATCCGATGCTGTCGCCAACTACGGCATTCAAGCCGAAATGAACATCATCGGTACGCGAATCGAAGGCGGGTCGATACGCAACCAAAACGGAAATCTGAATCTTCACGATTCATTTTTGCACGGTGGTGAATACCTGTGGTACGACAGCGACCCCTACGCAGTGATCCAGCACAACGCTTGGGGGCAGCATATTTCCCAAGTCACTGCGGTTTCAGAGCTGATTCTGGACCAACCTTTGCAAGACTACGAACGTCAAATCGTTGTCCAAGACGCCGGTCCGATCACGCAATTCGATCTGCCTTGCAACATCGTCGTCAACGAAGAACGAATGATCGTTACCGACGTTGATAGCGACACCGACACGCTGACCGTATCGCGACCGCACCCGCAGTATCATGCGGTTGGATCCAAGGTGCTGCTGCGAAATGAATTCGTTGACCAAATCCCAGTCGATAGTGTCGAGGAATTTGCGCGATACGATCTGCCGTTGGATATCTACATGGCCGTATCAACCGGAACCTTGACGCACCAAAATCAAGGTGAAAGCCGTTACCCCGGCACCGTGTTTGAAAGTGACGCCAGTCAAGTCGAGGCAATGACCGTCACGTCGATCGATTATGAACGCGGCCTGTTGAACGTTATGCGCGGACGGTACGGCACGACTCCGGCTAGATTCACAGATGATCTCTCAACCACACATCAGGATGTCTGGTTGATGCCGGGACAAATGAGAATCTCCGGAACGACATTCACTGATAATACCGTCGACATCGGTCCCTACTGGTTGAACGCCGACAGTTCCGTATCTCTGGTCCGCAGTACCGTTTCGGAATTTGCACCGCCTTTGGTCATCGAAAATAGCACCTTCAGCAACAATCGCTCCAACGGTCCTGTCGCAGCACTGTTTGCCGAACGTACATCACTGACCAGCGTCGTTTCCTATCACACTATCAGTTATGAAATGATTTTGGTTGACGGTGCTGACGAAAGCTATGTCGTCGAACCTAATTCCGAAATCGCTCCGCCGGTGATCGTCGAAAACACTATCTTCGCTGATTCGACCAGCTTGATCGACGGGACGCCGATTGCCGACGCGACCATTTTGCAGGCCGCCGGCCAACATCAGAACTTTATTGAACTGATGACGCGCGACACGACTGATGTGCGATATATCGACCTAAGTGATGATCCGTCTACGCAACGAGATGTCATTTTGGCGAATATTCCACCGCTGGAAGCTGATCTGGACAACCGCCCCAAACGCATCACTCTGGACGGTGGATCGCAGACGGAATTTCTGGCACCCTCCACCCCGCTATCCGACGGCTACCTAGGCGACGGATGGTTGTTGAACTTCGATCCGGAACTGGATGAACAGCCGCGCGCACAGTACAGCCACTACGGCGTCGATCCGGCAACCTATTCCATTGCCGCTGTTTTCCGCAATGAATCCCAAGGTGCGATCGCGTTTCGCGTCAACAATGTCGAATCGGAGCTGGAGCTGACCAGCGAACTGGTATCCCCGGTATCCGCCGTTGACACACAAATTACGATTGAACGCTTCACGGTTCACGCAGGCGAATATCTGCGGCTAGGCGACGAAGAACTGTTGGTCACGGCGATTACCGAAAACGTCGATGGTACGTTGACATTGGATGTTGTTCGTGGCGCTAAATCCACAGCATCTGCAGCACACGACCCGAATAACTCGGGCACCGACAACCGAGTCATCCGCAGCGATTTTCTGTTCTTTGATGAATTCTCAAACCAGGAGTTCGTCACTCTGCTGGAAGACTACGAGTTTGACGACCGCGACGAAGGCGGGGAAGGAAAAATTGAAGTCGAAATTTGGTCTGCCGATGCTTCCTCGGCAGTGGTCGCCGACGCGATACAAATTCGTGAAAAACTAATCGGCGCGCCTGGTCAATCGACTTCCAAGTTGATCGTTACCGAGACGGAACTGGGGACTGTTCCTGCCGGTGCACATGTCGACTTTGGAACGACTCCGGTAGGGACATCGGTGACGATGAATTTTGAAGTCCTCAACGATTCGGAGTACACGTATTTCATCGATGCCATCACACCGCCCGCCGGATTTACGGTCTCCGGTGAATTAGCCGCCGACCTGGCGATCGAGCCCAATGAAACGCTCGAATTTAGTTTGACGCTAGATGCGGATGAAATTTCCCAGTCCCACGGTATCCTTCGCATTGATTACGGCATCAACCAATCGATCGAATTTGTCGTCAGCGGCGTTGCGACGATTCAAAATGCCGTCCAATATTTTGATAGCCAGAGTAGCTATTTCACCGGCGACGGACTCAGCTTTGCCGGCGGTTCGGGATACGCGGGCAGCTATTACTACGCGAACTCTTCCGGCGATAAATCAGGGCGATGGGCAATCGATGTCGACGAAGGAACCTATCGTGTTGCCGCAACGTGGCCCACACTTGGCGGACAATCCGCTGATACACCCTACACGTTGTATGACGAAGTCGATGTATATTCGCCGTACTGGTCGTCTGCGAATGCACCGGCGCCGACCCTGCCCGACTACTCCGCCGTGCCGACCTCCTATTTTGATCCCGGCGATCTGGTCATGGCATCGGGTGAATCAACGTCGGTTGGAAATCAGCAACCTTATACCAATGCCGACAATGTGGCCTTGGGAGCAACCATAACTGCGAGCAATTCGGACAGTAGCGCACCGCATCTGTACCATCCGGACTTTTTAACCGACGGGAATTATGGAAACGGTGCATCATTCAAATCGAGCGCTGCCGGTGTTCAATTGACGCTGGACCTGGGAACGCAACAATCGATTGATGCGGTCTTACTGGGTCGCGATCGAACCGGCGCGCTCAATGATTTGCAGTTCAGCGATTTCACTATCTCGGTGTCAACCGACGGTTTCAACTACACGCAAGTCTTTGATTCCGCTTCGATCAGCAACCCAGACCTGAGCTTGGGGTCGCTGCCCGCCGGCGAATCGGTTGAGGCACGTTTCACCGCCGCGTCGGCGCAGTACGTATTGATCGATGTTGATGCCTACGGATCTGTCGTCGTCATCGATGAAATCGAAGTTCTTGCAGCTGATAACGATTCACCGATGATCACCGCGGTGATTGTCGGTTCCGGTGATCCGAGCAACAATGCAGACGGTTGGTCGGATGCATTTATCGATTCCGTTGACGGCGGAGGTGCCGGTGCCGGCAATGGAATTGGATTTGATGTACTCGCCGGTGGAAGCGTCGTTCCCTGGAATGACGTCGATCGCGTCTATGTGCAATTCAGTGAAGATGTTGTTGATGTCACGGCAGCAGATATTGCGTTGATTGGATCCGCTGTGGATCACTCCGGGGTGATGACGGTTTCCTATGATCCGTTGACGTTTACGGCGATACTGGAATTGCCGGGTGCATTGGGGGTCGATGAACTGCGGCTGACCATCAACGAAACACTGATCGATGTGATGGGCAACCTGATCGACGGAGATGCTCAAGCGGGTGCCGGCGGTGTCTTTGATTTTCGATTCGATGTATTGCCGGCCGACGCGGACGGCGATGGCGTGGTTGACGGGGATGACTTGACGGTACATTCCGCGGCCGCAGGCACGCAGACCGGTGATGCATCCTACGATGCCTTTGCTGACTGGAATGCCGACGGGAACGTTGACTCGTCGGATCTGTCGCTCCATTCGACCTACTCCGGTACCGACCTAACCACAGTCGTTGACCCGCGTGAGTTGGATCCCGATACGCCGATTCCGGACGCCAATGACATTATCCTAGACAACGAGATCCTCGATCAATCGATCGCTCCGAATCATTTGTATGACGGGTATGCTCGCTGGCATTCATTCGGTCAATACACGATTTCGACGGATCTGCACGATAACGGTTCGACCACCGAGGCAACGTTGCTGGTCGAAATGACCAACGATACATCCGGTGGCAACGCGGTCGCCGACGCCATTCGTTTGCAGCGTGTCGCCGACATCTCCGTCACCGAATCGGACTTAACAGTAATCCCCGATGCTCACGTCGGTTTCGGAGTCACGCCAGCGGGAACCGCGGTCGAGAAAACTTATACCATCACCAATATTTCCAGTGGTGACTACTTCATGCGGGCGATCGTCGCCCCCGGCGGATTTTCGATCGTCAACAACATCACCGACGGACAAGTTTTGCCGGCCGGTCAGTCTCTCGATTTCACCGTTCGACTTGACGCCGATCGTCCGCTGAAAGCCTACGGTCAGTTGTCAATCGTGATGGACACCTCCGCCGGCGGGGACATTACACAAACAAAGCATCTGTACCAATTCAACATCAGCGGTACCTCTCTGGATCCCTGGGGTGCGCAAGACGTTCAAATCATTGACAACTCGGACCCGGGCGCAGGCTTTGTCGGCGATTTTGAAACGGTATCTGACGGCTTTCGCGAGCGGATGTGGCGTGCTCCTGTCAATAGCATCGAAGACCGAGCATTCTGGATAGTCGATGTCGAACCGGGCACCTACGAAATCTCCGCAACTTGGGCAGCGCTATCCGGAAACAGCTCGGCCGCCCCCTTCACAATCTACGACGGTGTCACCGGAGTCGCGTTAGGAACAACAACGGTCAACCAACGCGAATTGCCGTCCAGCTACGGCGAAAATCATGTTGCATGGAGTGATCTAGGGACATTCACGACAACCGGCAACACGATCCTGGTTGAACTACCTGCGACAGGCAGCAATCGCGTTGTTGCCGATGCAATCAGAGTCCAACGATCTGCCCATATCGCAGACATCTATCTTACCGATGAACTGTCCGAAATCGTCAACGACGGACAACTTGTCGGAATGGGGTTGGTGGAACTCGACGAAAACAATATCGAAGCCACCTTCACGCTGCACAATGACTCGGTGACCGACTACACACTCGCGCCGATTGTTCCGCCGGAAGGCTTCACTATCATCGACAACTTTTTGCCCGGCCAGGTACTCACCGCCGGTTCTTCCGTTGACTTTACCATTCACCTCAACACCGATCGCATCAACAAATCCTTCGGTGCGATTGAACTGAAACTGAACGACGGCAGTCTTGTCGACACCCTGTACGAATTAAAAGTCAGCGGAACCGTCGTGGCAGATCTCGATGGCGGTCAAGTCATCGATAACCTGGACGACGGTGTCGATTGGGTTGGGGATTTTGAACCGTCTTCGGTCGTTTACGATGCTGATCTCGGTAATGATGATTCATTGCTTTCGTCGCTAGGCGCCTCAGACACTGGCGAAAAATCCGCTGCCTCCTGGCATGTCGACATAGTTCCGGGAACCTACTTGGTCGATATCACCTGGGCGACCAATGGCAACGCATCCAATACGCCGATCACGATTCACGAAGGGCCCGAGAACCAAATAATCGTTACGGACTTTACGGTCAACCAAAGTTCCGTCCCGCTGAACAACGACGACGAACCCATCATGTGGCACTCGTTGGCGGAGATCATCGTCACTGGCGATTGGCTGACATTCACGATGGATAACACGGTCGGGGCATCCAACCGGGTTGAATTCGACGCGATCAGAATTCGACCGACGCAGTTGCCCGAAGCACCGGCTCGCGCGACAAAGGTGTCTAGCGACTTCTTCCGCATTCATGCCTTTCCTGGAATCAAGCCGGTCACGACCCAAGTTCAAACCGACTTCGTACGCTGGGACTTTGAAGAGGTGCCGAGCGGCACCTATAAGATTTTGACTAACTTTGACGGCACCGACGACGGGCGGCTGGTCATCGACCCAGACACGCAGTCGGAGTATCGGATCGATGATCCGCTCAGCATTCGCCAGTACTACGATAACGGCGCTGACATCCTGTGGTTCGAGGTGGGTGAGGTGACCATCGACTCGGACAATCTTTCGGTCGAAATTCACCACCCGGCTTACGCCCAAGGCCAGTCGCCGGACATCTTGCTGATCACTCCGGAGCAATTGCAAACCGTCGATGTGCAGCTACCAGCGCTGGCTGCCAATGCAATTGAGACACACCAGTCCAGGCACATCATCGACAACACCGACGCCGGATACCAAACAAGTAGCGCAGTTAACAACATTGAGCACGCATACGGATTTGCCGGCGACCGCGATGTCATTCCCGCCGGCACCACTGCGACCTGGCAGTTCGAAAACCTTGTCCCCGGAACCTACTTGGTCGCCTCCGTGCTGGATCCGTCGCTCGACACGTCGATGCCCTTCACCATTCGCGATAGCACCGGCGTGCTATCGGGCGGTACCGTGGACTACCTTTCCGGCAACCAAACTGTCTCGCGAACCTACAGTCAACGTATGTTTGGCGGCATTCAGGAACTTGCCTACGGCCAAGAAACCTCAACAACGATTCTGACCGATTCCCAAGCACAGGATTTCCGAAAAACAACCTTCTTTGACGTCGGCTATCAACAAGACGGCTTCAGCGGTGAAACCATCGGACAATACGACTGGATCGTGTTGGACCGCATCGTCATCACGGGCTCGGAACTGACTGTCGACTTTGCTGGCGGTAGCAACGTCTATGGTGACGCGATCCGAATTGAGCGATTCCGGGGTGCCGAAGCTGACTTGGGGCGGCCTGCTGATCTGGGAGGATTAACGGCGTCCCAATCGCCGAATTCCAACAGCCCGGTCATCGATCAGGGCAACGATACGTTGTTCAAAGGAATCAATACGGAGGTGTCACGCGACATTACCGACCAATACACCGATGGATGGCTGTTTGTCGATGACCTGACTCCCTTCATTCGCACCGAAAGTAACTTAAACGCACCGTTCTTTCCGTATCCTATCCAAGTCGGTCGCGAAACAATGCTTGCGATGGGATACGACTCATTGCACAGCGCGCTGATCGTCGAACGGGGCCACAATAGCACTGTTCCTTTAACGCATACTGCCGGCGAAAAGGTTCTGTATGGATTCGCGGGCCGAAGTACTACGCTGGCCCAGCATCTGGAAGATCCGTCGGCGACGGTGATCCGAGTTGATTGGATGCCCGCGCTGCCGACGACGCGGCAGTTTGATATCAGGTTGGGGCGAGAAGAGATGACGGTCACCGATGTCGTAGACAACGGCGACGGAACCTATTCATTTAAAGTCATTCGCGGTGTCCACGGCACGACTCCCGAATCGGTGCTGCCGGTTGATACCCATGTGCTGTTGCTCACCGATCAATCCGGTGGCAATCGCTTCTTTGATGGAAACGGCCTATTAACTCGCTCTGTCGACTACGGCGCGGTCGAAGCAGTCTACATCGATGTCAGCGGAACGACGGACCTAGTCGACAGCAATCCCGGCGACGGCTATGCCGCCACGTCCGTCGCAGGCACCGTGTCATTGCGCGCCGCGGTGAACGAAGCCAATGCGATCGGCGGGTTTGCTACGATTAACCTGCCGGCCGGGACGCATACGTTATCGCTAACCGATCCTGCCGATGGCAGCGATGACGAATTCTTCGGCGATTTGGATATCTATGGCTACATCCATATCATCGGATCCGGCGCCGATCAAACGACGATCGACGCCGACGACTTGGATCGCGTTTTCCATGTCCACCCTGGAGCCCGATTGATCTTGGAAGGCGTCACCCTGACCGGCGGACTGGCCGACCAGGGCGGTGCTATCTTGGTCAGCAGCGGCTCGCTGAACCTTGTACGGTCTGTCGTCACCGCCAACCAAGCCGTCTCGGGGGCGGGGATTTCGGTTACCGAAGACGGTTTCGCCGGGATCCTCATGTCCACGGTACATGCCAACACCGCCACGCTAGACGGTGGAGGCATCAACGTGTCGGCCGGCGAGATCGATGTCTTCGAATCAACGATCAGCGGAAACGTTGCTGCAAGTGGTGCAGGCATTTTCTTGGAGACCGATGCAACCGCATCGATCGATTCCAGCACGATCGTTCGCAACCAAAGCGATTTCGTTAGCGGCATTCATTCGCTCGGAACCACGACGATCGCCCACAGCGTTGTTGCGGAAAACACCAACGCCGGTGAAACACCCTACGTTGATCTATACGGGCGGTTTGCCTCTGACGGGTATAACTTTGTCGGTGTCGCCCAGGAACGCAGTACCCTGGTCTATGACTTTGATCGCAATACTTACGCCGATACCTACACCATCACGGTTACCGATCCCTTCGATTTACCAGCTGCACCGTTTGATATCCTGGTCGGCGACGAAGTGATGCAGGTAGCCGGAATATCCGGGAACGTATTGCATATCAATACTGATGTGACGCCGGTCACTTCGCTGCCAACAGTCGCGGTCGGCGACGAAATTCTGTTCGACGGTTTTTGGCAGGTTTCTGATCGCTTGGGAAGTGTTGCCCGCGCGGCCGATCCCAAGCTGGGTGATCTAGCCGACAACGGGGGCACGACGCCCACGCACCTGCCCGATGTCGACAGTCCATTGGTGGATGCCGGTCCGCGCCCCGAAGGCAGCATTCACCTGTACGATCAACGCGGGCGCGATCGGTACTTTGATGACGATCAAAACTCGCGGATGGAGCGCGACATCGGCTCCGTGGAACGAGACGCGGATTGGGTGACCATTGATTCGACCACTCTGGTCATGGTCGAAACCGAAACCGCCGGACAGACCTACGAATTTAAAGTGACCCGCAGCATGGCTGCTGATGAGCTAACGGTCTTTTATGCTGTCCGCGGCAGCGGACCCTATGCGGCGACGGAATCTGACTTTGTCGGCGGCGTCTTGCCGACCGGCTCGGTGACCTTTGCACCCGGTCAATACGAGCAAACCATTACGGTTGATGTTTCCGGTGACGACATTGTCGAAGCCGATCAGGAGTTCGAAGTCGTACTCAAATACGCTTCGCCGCTGACAATCATGCAGAACCGGATCGCCACCGGCGTTATCCGCAACGATGACAGTGCCGACGTCTTTGTCCAACCCGCGTTCTTTGTCGAAGGCACACCGCCGACCGATCCGGATCCCTATTTGGATGATGAAGGAAACATCGCCGGCGGCGACCGTCCCTATGAAGCAATCGAAACGACGCCAGCCGGCGCGACAATCACCTTTACGGTCGAACTGGATAACGACGTCGAAGGCGGGTTCGAAATCGACTACGCCACCGAGTTGTTGGAGTTGCTGGACGGCTATGCATCCGGCAATGACTTCTGGGAGACCTCGGGTTCGCTTTCATTTGCCGGAACCAAAGGCGAGCAACAATTTGTCACGGTAACAATCCGCGAAGACGCGACGGTGGAACTGGACGAAGAATTCGGGTTGGCTTTGGGAAGCGTCAACAATACCTCCACGACCCAAGCACAATCGCTCCGCGCATCCGGCGGTACAGGCACGATCGTCAATGATGACGAATTCACAATCACCGTTGACAATGTTCAAACGTGGGAAGCGAACGGTTCGTCCATATCAATCGGGTACGTCGTCTTGTCAGCAAACGTCGACCGTACCGTAACCGGCAATGTTGTGGGCGGATCACCCTTTGTCTTTTCCGGAGGCAAAGGCGAGTCGTTCGTCTTCTATTCGATGTCTTCCGGACCATTCTCCATCGACAATGTATCAGCCGTTGGCCGAGAAGAATCCTATGTATCCTCCGGGATGTCAGCCGGCGGCGGTGGTGAAGGCGAGTATGCGATGCCGGCCTGGTTCTTTGAAGACGACGAGCCCTATCAAGGGCTGGCCGCTGCTGGGACCGGAGAAGGCGAAGATCCCTACGGGGGCGGAGGAGGCTCCGGAGGATCCGGAAGCGGCGGTGATCCTTACGGAGGCGGAGGCGGAGGGGGAGGCGGAGGCGATCCGGGTTACGTCCCCTTCGACGTTGACTATGACGGCATTCCCGATCCACCGGTATTCACGGTTTGGGGAAGCCAAAATGAATGGGATCTGACCAAGCCCGTCATCAAGCCTTACCCGTTGGGCTATGGACAGTCATGGTGCGACCCGTCCAACCCTGACGCGGTGGATACCAAGGGACGTGCTCAAGACTTATTGAAGATGTCGACCTACGAAGCGATTGTTTCAGCGTTGGTCGGAACTATGGACGGTCTTCCGATTGCGACGGAGCATGACCAACATTTGGAATTCACTGCCCCCTGGCACGCACTCGCATCGGTAGCGAACAACCTTTGGGGTGAAGTGCTCAGTATCGATTACATGGTCCACTACGAAGGCTGCCGCATCAGCAACATGCCGCTTGCGCCGCCAGAGGACCCGGAAGATCCGATCCCCGAACCGCCGCCCGAAGACACCGATCCGGTGAATGTCAACGAGTACGGCACGCCAGTTTCCTCAGATAATTTCTGGGTGACACATGAAAGCCAAGCATTGGAATCCGGCGAAGAGTTTCAGTCGGGCCTAGAAGTTCTTGACTACCAAGTTTCCCACCGCAGCGAACTGACCTTCAATCCGATCGCTTCCTATGCAATCCCTGACGATATCAGGCTGTCCTCAGCGCCGGCTGTCTCGTTGATTGTTTCGGACCAGGCATTCCCGGCTCCCGACGTCAACGCGGAATTCAATTCCGTTGCGGGTCAGTTCGGCACCCTGATTGTCAACAGCGACTTCACGCTTACTTATACGCCCAAGAATGATGTCAGCTCCAAACTAGAGCCGAGACTCAATCCTCAGGGTGAAGTCTATCAGTACGACGGCATAGACACGTTCAAAGTTGCAATTGAACTCGAAGGTGGGGTTGATGAGCAGGGCCAGCCGGACCCCCGTTATCTCAACGAAATAGAAATTCAAGTGATGGTCACCGATTCACTTCCTGTGTTGATCGGCGATCGTATTCATTCGCCGGATCCTGGTACAGGCCGAATGTATCTGGACGCGCCGTTGTATGTTGATTTTGAGTCAACAATGCGGATCGATATCAACGACCTTTTTATCGATCCCGACAACGCATATCACCCAGATGAGCCCGACAAACAAGACAAACTGGAAATTCAAACGATTGCGTTTGAAAATTCAACGGCGCAGATGACGGATGATGGGATCTTGAACTTTTGGATCGGCGATGTGGTCGCGCAGACCTACAACGATGTGAATCCCAGTTTCCAAAGCGGTATCTTCAACGATACTCGTGGTATAGCCAACACGGCATCCGCATCGTCTCAGAACGCTAAGGATGAACGTCGACTCTTTGCAAAACTAGTCGACGCGTCGGAGTCAGTTGATGACCAAGATCCCGACATCCCGGAGACGCGCAAGGGTTCCATCGTTGATATCTACAACGAACTGTACGAAGGCGACGTGAACTCAACCATGGCCTCGGAAACACTATGGGATCCCGCATCGCAGCCGATCAAGCTGCAATTGGTGGTTACGGACGGATCACGAACCGATGAGGACGGCAAACCCGTTGCCCGTGTTTTGGAATTTGAAGTTGTCCCGAGAGGCAATGATCCCGACGGATGGATCGAAGCCAAAGCTCAGCCGACACGCAGCTTTGACCAAATTGTTACCCCGACGCTGCCCCAACGTGACCCCTCGCAGCAAACTGATTGGAAAGTCGAAGCCGTATACGCCGGTGAAAATCGTAGTTTCGAATCTGTTGGCGGCACGGCAGTCGATCTGGTCACAGGAACATTTCTCGTTGATCACGGTTTGATACTCGATGGTTCTGGAGGCATGTCCGAGTTAGCCTTGCCCGGTTTGATCTATGATTCCTCAACAGTGCACGTTGCCGGAAAACAAACTCCGGTTATTCAGGCGGAGATCACTAAACCGGAATCCCTCACTGCTCCAAGTTCAATCACTGCGACGTTGACTTGGTACGACCACACACAACCGGGGGCAACACGGGAACAAATCTTTGGATTAGAGACATCCGGACCTGAGACAACGTTCAACTTGGATTGGACAGACAACAAGGGAGTGATTGCATTGCAGTCTCCTGTTGCCCCTACCAAGACCGGTTTGTATTCGTGGAAATTAGAAGTTGATTTCGGCGACACAACGATCACCAACCACGGCCAATCCGCAATCGTTGTCAATCAAGGTGATGACGCAATCTTCGGCGACGGGTGGGCGCTTGCCGGTGTTCCCACACTGACCCTGGATCGACACGACAGCGCCGATTCAGAGGGACGATTCTACAACCCCGATGGCTTTGATGACCGCGTGATTCTGTCATTCCCCGGCAGCGAACCAATCCTGTTCGACTATAGCCCGATGACGATCCTCGACCCCAAATTCGAATTCGTCTCCGAGTTAGTCACGATGGCCAGTCTATCGGACCCATCGGATCCAGTAACTCGTGATGGGTATACAACGGTTTTGCCCTCGATTCAAAATGGTTCCAAAACAACCGGATACAACCGGGGCGGCTTCGCGGATGTTCAAGAATACGGAACCTTAACTGCGCGCCAAATCGACGACTGGGACTTCCCCGAAGACAGTGTCGACAACAAGCCTGATGAACTCGTTTACAAAGCCCCCGACGGTACTGAATACGTTTTCTATCGTTGGGAAATCGAAGGTGAAACGCAGTTTCTTCTCAACCGAATCGAACAGCCCGGGATCGACTTTGACCCGGACGTCAACCCGTATGAAACGGAGAGTGCTTCAACGGAACGGCGAGGGGTAAGCTTGAAACGCGTCGACGATGAAAACTCCTCCAACTATGGCCGACTTGACGAAATCCACTCGTCCGACGGAGCCATTTCGAAGTTGGTCTTTTCGGGCGGTGATTATGTAGACCGAATTGAGTTGACAGGCACGAGCGAAAGCGGACTTTCCCAAACGCGAAAAGTCGAGTTCACCATTGATACAGGTAGCAACTTGACGCAAATCGAGCATGTCAATGCGGCCCCACTCGATTATCCGACCCTCACGCCTGAGAACCAAATTCGCAACTTTGACTACAACCAAAGTTTGATGACTACAAATCAGTGGCTCGATTCCAGCAACGCTATCGTCAGGCATACCGAATACGCATATGAGCACAGGCACCTGGGAACCTCGGCTGTTAAGACGGGGTTGTCACAGATTCAACGCGGTGATGGAACTGGCGCGCCGTTCCTCCCTGGATTAGACGAGAACGTAATTACTTTTGAGATCATTCCGAGTGTCATCGTCGCACTGCAAACTAGCGAGTCGGATCGGACGACAGCAAATTTAGTCGAACTAACGTCAGAAGTCATAAACGACCCGAGATACCTGGATTACCCGAGCCAAGACATCCTTTCCGGACAGAATATCACCAAGGTGATTCATGGGGTGAGCGGCTTGCCACTAAAACGCGAAGAATACTTTGGCCAGCGAGGCCAACTGGGCGACCCACTCCGCGTGACGGAGTCCCAATACACCTCACTAGGTGACCTCTCGCGATTCATCGATGAACTCGGGCGAGTCACAGAATATCGCTACGACTACCAAATACCGGCATCGATAATCGTTGGGCAAAGTGACAATCCGGCAGGCCAAGATGGATACTATGTCTACGATTCAAACGACTACCGAGGAAACGTCACACACACAACGACGCCGGGAACGCTGACGCTTGCCCACTACGAAACGGATGATGAAGAACTCGACGCGGTCGGGAAACTTGTCGAATCAATGATTGTCTCCGGAGCCGTCAACTACCTGGCCAAAACTTACAAGTACGAGAAAGACGGTCGTATCAAAGAAATCACGGGAGGAAACGGGTACAAGGAGACTTGGGAATACCACGCTCCAAATGAACAACTCCATCGGTATATCGATGCAAACCAGCTTGAAACACTCTACATGACGTACTTTAACGGCAATGTTTGGGAATCAGCAGTTACCGATGACTACGGCGATGGCCTGACTGTCTTTACAACGAACGAGTATGACCCTCTAGGCTACCTCGATAAAGTCGTCACAGACTCCACCGTTACTATTTCAACCGAAGACTTTGATTTCGACGTCAATGGAAACCTGAGTCGTCACCAATTGAAGGACAAGGACGACGTTATCCTGATTGAACACGAATACGAATACGCGGCTGATGGACGGCAAATTAAACGGACTGACGCCGACGGAGTCGATTTCACAACCCGAATCGACAAAGCAGGCCTTGTCACCCAAACCATTGATGCGGTAGGAGCAACGTACACGTCCAAATTCCTACCCAACAGCTACACGATTGAACAGAAAACAATTTATTCATACTACGGCGATGGAACCGTGTTCCAAACCACTGCACCGGACAACAGTGCAACGACTCAATTCGTCAAACCCAATGACTTCACAACATGGACGCTCCAATCGAATGTCGCTGGTAACTCAACAATCAGTTCAGCCGGAGTCCTGACAAAAGAATTGACAAAGGAACAGGTCGTAAAAACTATTGTCGACAAGTATGGCCGAATCAAGATCCAGGAAAATCAACTAACAGGCGCAAAAACTACCTTTGACTACCTCGATAATCGTGTAGATCAACCAACCTCAACAGCTACCGATTATGTCGAAAGCGAAGACGCCTCTGCCAAGAAGCAGTCTGAAACCAAAGTTTCGTACGATGCGTTTGGCAATGCCCTGTCAGTTACCGATCCAGTTGGGTTAACTTCCACTAGCGAATACAACACGCTTCTGCAACTGGAAATGACCAAGGTCCAAACAGAGCGTGGGGCCGAACACAACTTCACCTATACAGCCGGAGGCCAAATCAAAACAGTCGCGGAAACTCGATCTGCCGAAGGGTCCTCCCTAAATTCGACATACACAACAACATACTGGTACGACGAATCTGGACGCCTGCGTAGGACAACGGCACCAATAAGCGAAACCGACGCGGTTGATGCAACAACCGATTACAAATACGAGGATGGACTCTTGAGAATTGAGTCCAACAGTCGCATCAACGCCAAGACAACCCGATGGATCAACGGAGCAGGACAAACCGTCATGGAATTGTCGCCATTACTCGGTGTAAGGCGATGGATTTATGATGATAAGGGCCGCCTAGAAGAACAGTATACTGCGACACTTGTTGATGGCGTGACCGTCAGTGCAACTGACACCTACCAGCAGATCATCGGTAAGCTCGGTGGAAAACGCCTTAACACGTATTTTGACTACGATGCTCTTGGGCGAGTTCGAAAATCAACTTCGGGGATGACCACGCCAGCAACTACTTTCACCGATTATTTCTTGCCATCAGATACAAACTTCAATTGGGATGTGGCAATCACTGATGAGCATGGCGAAACGAGTGCAGTGCTACTTGATTCCCTTGGTCAAACTGTGGTGACGCTATCTGCAAACACTGCGACTGACACCAATGACCAATACACGCGTGCATTGCAAGTCAATGGATACCAATACAACTTTGGAACAGGACTCGTCACATCGACAACGACGGTTACTGCAGCAACACTCAGCGGCGACACTCCGGCGGGGCGACCAAACTATGGCGACATGCGTAAATCCGTCATTGTCTCCTCAATGACTGGAAGTGCTCTTCGGTCAGAAGCCGACAATGGAGGTAACGCAACGCAGGTCGTCAAATCTAAATATGATGCTCTAGGTCGGGCGGTAGAATCAACTCGGTTCGCATACGGCTCCCAGGATGTCACCACGACCTACACGTATGATGACAATAAAACAGGGACGCAACAGATCCGCTCCCAAAAGACCTCAAATGACGGAGCCCAGCATTTCCGATATGATTCAGCGGGAAATGCAGTTGCCATTGCTGACCATAGTTCCTTTAGCCCGGCAAGCTCCACAACACTACAAGAACGCGAGTACGATGCGCTTGGACGCATTACAAAAATCGAAACCACGATTGACCAAGTTGGCACCAATGGGCTCCCTAACGGCGGAACGGAGAAGATTGAGGAAAAATGGACCTACGAAGGTCCAGTCACCAAGCATTCCAAAGGCGCTTCGGATCAGCCAAGCAGTCCCGTAGCTGAATCGACTTTGACAATAACTTTCGGTACGAACCCAACCAAAACAGAAGTAGGCACCTACACCGACCATCATGGACTGCGGACACAAACCACCACGACGTATCTGAACTCTGACGGTTCTGTTAAAAAAATTGCCTCCAGCGTTCCTGATTCCAGTGTGGCGGAAGACCAAACTCGCGATTCGCTAATCGAATATGCCTATGATGACCGCGGGCGTCTGATCCGCGACAAGCAGAGCGGGAAAATTGGCGAGTGGACGTTCCCTAAATTCTCTTTGGAATATAGCTACGAAGACGGTCAGTCACCAAATACGGACAAGGTCGTTCGCAAATTCGGCAGCCAGAATAAGCGATTCTCAGAAACCGTAGTCACCTACGATGGCGTTGGAAATATTTCATCACTTTCCAATTACATCAATAGCAACAACGATGGACATCAAGCGGATGGGCTGTATCCAGAATACCTATGGCGCCGCAACGAACCTGGACACGACAAATACGCCACCTTCAAATACGACGTCACGGGCAATATCAAACAGGTCGTCCGCTACAACGGAGATGATGATCAGGGCACCCGAGTCGGTGTCAGCATTTTTGCATATCGCAACGACGGATTGGTAAAAGACATTGACCATTTCGAAGGTGATTGGACATCCAAGATTGCAACGCATAACACACTCTACACTGACGGCGGGTTCGCGACCCAACGTCAGAACCATCTGAAATTTTCGGCCACAACATCGTTTTCTACCGAGGTGCACAACTACATCACGAACGCCGATGGCAGAATCAGTTCTTCAGAAATTACAGTTATCGACCCTACCTCGACGTCCCAAACTGAGACAACCACCATCGACAAGTTCGGCCATCCCGCATCATCACAACCCCAGGTTGGAAGGAACGGCTGGCTTTACGAAGAAACGCTAGCCGATGGGACAAAGCGGAGACATGAATATGACGATGCTGGACATCTGAAGAAAACCGTCCACTCAAAGACGAAGCTAATTAGCCCCTGGGGAGATCCGCCACACACCGAAACAACCACCACGACAACGGAGAATTTTTACGACCATCGAGGGCGAATCGTACAGTCCGTCACAACGATCAACATCCAGGAGTACTTGACTGGTACTGCGTTGGGCGATCCGCATGTTAAGACACGAGTAATTGAACAAGTCTATGACGGACTCGGTCGCAAAATGGGGCGATCGGAAACCGTGACCGATTCTGAATCGGTCACGCCCTTAGATAACGTAACGATTGCTTATGGCTATGATCGTTTCGGGAAATCGGTAGAAATCATCGCCACTGGCAACGATGTCACAGATGAAGCTTGGATCTATCGGCATTACTTCACCGGACCAGCAGGTCCGCTAGCACTAGACCAAGCCCAGCCCATTGGGACGGACGAACCAACACGAACAGTATGGCTCTACGCCGACTCTGTTGGGACGGTGATGACCTATGACGCCGATGGGAAACGCTTCTTCAGGGGAGCGAAAAGTGTTGGAGGCGACGTAGATGCCAACTCCCTCACACAATCCCCGGTAATCGTCTCTGGATTTATCAACGAAGTCTCTGAACGCAACCTTGGCAGTATCCTCTCTCCACAAGGAGAGAGCACTGGGTTCTTTCAAAATGCCTGGGATGCTTTCACGTATGAAGTTGATGTCAGCCAACAATACCAGGACGGCCACTACTGGAAAGCTGGCATTTACGGAACAGGTCAGGTAATGCTGGCTGGTGCTGGAATCGGGCTCGGCGTCGCATTTGGAGCCACTGCCGCTACCGGGGTTGCGGTCTGGGCTGGATTCGCACAAGGGACTGCCGCGACGATTGGCACGGTGGCAAGCGTTACCGGTGCAGGCCTCGGTGTGGCGTCAAGCGTCTACACGAATTCTGCAGGAAATCCTGATGCCGGCTTCACGTCGACAGTGCTATCAGCGGGGATGGGCGGCGCATTTGGTGGACTCAATCCGTTCGGAACAGCATTCCAAGTTGGAGCCGGCGTTGTGGGAGCGGCGACTGCCAACTACTACGGAATGGATGCCTCGCGTGGATACATGGTTGGCGAACTCGCTGGGGGAATTGTGGGAGGCGGTATCGATGATGTGCTACGAGCGGCATCCAAAGGCGCTAAATTCGGAGGAGCATTGAAGCACGCAGCCGGAATGGTTGGCTACCAAGCAGGCGGAGCCACAATCGGAGCCGCGATCGGTTACCAGCAAGGTGGATTTGATGGCGCACTTATGGGCGCCAATTTCGGAAGCATGGCTGGAGGGATTGGTGGTGCAGCTTTCAACAAATGCTTCGTCGCAGGCACGCCGGTTTTCATTCCTTCGATTCCGAATGATCGGCTGGCGACTTCACTGTTGGTCGAAGCCGTCGGACAAGACATTGCCGACGCTGGTTGGCGGCTGCCGATCTACGTCAGCGGTGTGCTTGTTGGGGTCGGCGCCTATGCACTGGCCGAAACGTATGCCGCAGTGGTCAAGCGAAAACACACTCAAGCATCGCAGCAAACTTGCGAGGAAGTGTTTAACGAAGATGATTTTTGGCTTGACGATGTTGATGTGCTGTGGGGCGAAGGCGGGCGATTGACATGCGACGTGGCTGCTGTGGCGACGAGGTCGTTTGTCGATGCCGCCGATCAGGTTGCCCGCGAGGTTTCGGAGATGCTCCGCCCCGGGAGGACACGATTTTCATAGCGATTGATTCAGTCTGATTGTTTTACCTCTCTTTCCGTGCGATCTCCTGCGAAAAATCAAACTCCATCATGCCAACTTCAAACTCCTCAAACAGCGTTCGTTGGATTCAATTCATCGGTCGTAGCATCTTCATCGTGTGC
Organism: Stieleria sp. JC731; assembly: GCF_020966635.1. Lineage (NCBI taxonomy): Bacteria > Pseudomonadati > Planctomycetota > Planctomycetia > Pirellulales > Pirellulaceae > Stieleria > Stieleria sp. JC731. Next base: position 1,362,916 of record NZ_JAJKFQ010000011.1, read on the forward strand.
CTGCTCGTTTCCGCGCTGGCATGGCTTTGGCCCTCAGCGCAAGACGCGACGGCACCTCACCAGCAATCTGATGCTGCGACCAACGACCAACTTGTCTCGCTGGCACACGCCCAGCGAGCTCAGCAACAAAGCCCCGTTGCCGACCACTCCACCAAAGCAATCGAGCAAATCAGGGTCGGCGAGCGTGTGCTGGCTCGCAATCCGGAAGTCTCCAACGAAGAGCGCGCCTCGTGGACCGAGCCGGATTGGAGCGGTTGGCTGCAGCTTTCCCTGGTCATGCCCAAGGAGGACGGTAGTGAACTGCAGATTGAATTGCTGCGCAGCGAAGATTGGGTGCGTTCGCAAATCAATTTCATCGTCGACGTGCAGAACGACCTATCAACCGAAATCTCGCCGCCCCAGGCGCCGACTATCGATATCGGCCAAACAGAGTTGTCGGTGCCGCTGTCTCCCTTGCGGCCAATCTTTCGTGACTTGGCAATGATTGATTTCGTCATTGCCGATTCCGGGTTGGAGGTCGTCGGATTGGCCGCAGAGATGGACCTTCCGGAGTTGGCAATCACTGGGCCGGCGTTACTGGTTGACCTGCAACCCGCACCGCAAGTGCAAGCGGGTGCTGGTCGAGTCGTCACGGCGACTTTTCATCACACCAGCGGCGACGTCATCGATCTGACCATCGGCGAAAACGTTTCCACTGAAACCATCGGCACCACCGGCAACCACCCCTTCTGGTCCGAAGACCGCCAAGAATACGTCCAAGCGGCAACATTAGAAATCGGAGAACAAGTCCGCACCTACGCCGGCGACACCAAACAAGTCGTCGCCCTCCTACCAAGACCCGGCCCCGAACCGGTCTTCAACTTGGAAGTACACGGAGAGCACGTGTACTACGTGGGAGACGGTGGGGTACTGATTCACAATGCGTATGTGGATGACGCACTGATTCATAGTAACGGATTTTTCGGGCATCATTCAAACAAGCTAGGCATCTTGTCAAAGCGAGTGACTCGCGATAGCTTGGCAGGTGATCATGTGTTGCCCAAGGAGGCGATAAAACGAGCGTTGGCGCGAGCAGGGGTGAAAAAAGGTGACAAACTCTACGACCAAGTGATTGCATTCCAAGACAGTTCAAAAAACCTTAGGTTGATGGATCGCGGACTAAACAGTTCGAAGGGGCAACGGAACGCTGTGGAATGGATGGCAACTAAACAGGGCTCAAAGCAGTCAAGAAAATTTATCCGAAATATACTACGAAAACAATACAAGAATGCCCAGGAAATAAACAAGATACTTAACAATAGCGATGATTTAAAAATCGATTTCTTTGAAGACTTTTTCAGGCGTTAATTGAGAACAAAATGGATCGCTTTCAACGCTTGCGGCAGGCGATTTTTGATAAATCGCTTTCGAAGGCTACGCTCTTTATGCGTGCTGGCGCAATAGCCTCACCGGATCAAGCGACTGAAGCCCTGAATCTCGCAGCTTCAGTTGGTTATTTTCCAGTGTTCAAAGAAATCGCAAATGCCTTTGCTTCAGATCTTGAAGCAGAGACAATTGACTGGGCGGTGAGTGCGATCTCAACCAACGGTTCTCCATCACCTGAGATCTTAAAATATCTACTGGAATCGCTGCATGTAACGCGTTTTGACTTGTCAAGATCCCTTTGCTATGCTGCAACGTCGGGTAGTCTAGAATGTGTTCGTCTTCTTGTTTTGTACGGCGCTGATGTAAATTTTGTGAATGAGATTAGCAGGACCACGCCAGCTGAGAACGCAGTCAGAAATTTTCATCAAAGCGTTTTGCGTGAACTGTTGAGTAATGGCTGCCAGGTACAGCTCATAACTGTGTTTGAAGATGTTTCGAAAACGGACACCGAGCTGATTCAAGAAATGACCCTGCTGGAATTCGCTTGTTATATTGAAAACCACGATGCAGTTTCATTGCTTAGGAAATACAAGTAACTAGGGGAACGAAAAGGTCCATCCGGGTTTATTGTGGGTAGAGATTGAGTCCGCCGAATCAGAGGAAAAGTGTCGGGCCGGAATGGCACGAACTTAAGTAGGAACCAACAACATGCAGGCACTTCACTCGCTTACTTGCACTACCGGTAGTGCAAGCAAATGTTGGTTTCATTTTAAGTGCCAACTAAAGCTTGAAAGGCACGGCAGAATCCTTCTGAATAGGTGGTGATAACGCTACCCAATCAAGGAGATCCCGCCGTGCTTGCTGAGCTTACTGAATCCGATTTCGCGAATCAAACCAAGCTGCAAGCTACCTCCACGCTCATTCACCGAAAGAGAAAAGGGGGCAGGCCTCTGTTCTGGTCTAAACGGCTTTGATAGGCTGCGGTTTTGATGCCGACGCGATTCCGTAGGGCCTCGGACTATGCCTCGAGCTCCCCGTGCCGATGAAGCTGGTGGTCTTTACCTGTTCTCAACCGTGGCAATCTCCGAGCCGAGATCTTTCACAAGGATGAAGACTACGCCGCATTTGAGCGAATCCTCGGTGAGGCCCGGGAGATGAATCAGGTTGAATTGTTTGCATATCAACTGATGCCCAATCACTATCACTTGGTGATCCGACCGTTGGTCGATGGTGAAATGAGCCGCTTCAAGGGCTGGGTCGGCACACATACGATGCGGTACCACGCCCATTACCACACCGGTGGAACGAGGCACGTCTACCAGCAACGGTATAAGAGTTTTCCGATTCAGGATGATAATCACTTTCACGTGGTGTGCCGCTACGTCGAACGCAATGCACTACGCGCGGGCCTGGTCGAAAGTGCCGAGCAATGGCGATCGCTTCGGAGATGGCGCAATAGAAAGGACTCGGAGCCCAGGCTGCTGTCACGTTGGCCGCTTGCACGACCGCCGAAATGGGTTACCCGTGTGAATCAGGCCTTGTCGGAAAAGGAAATAGAAGCGGTGCGACGGTCTGCTCAGCGAGGTGCCCCGCTGGGTGACGAAGGCTGGGTTGAATCGATCGCATGACGGCTGAATCTAGAGTCGACGATGCGTCCCAGGGGCCGACCTGGAATCCGGAAACTATTCCAAGAAGCGAAGAAAGAGGCCTGACCCCTTTTGCACTGCCTCCGCCGCCTGGATCTTTCCGTTGCCAGTCCACACGAATAGATCGCCGGACCAACCGCCTAGACTGGCCCAACTCATCGCAGGCTTTTCCATCATCACAAACGTCTCGCCCGAATCGCCGGCCGACCGGAGGGTGATCTCGCGTGCGGTGGATGCATAGTGATTTCGAAGTGATGCCATCAGATCAGCGCCATTGTCTTCTGCAACACTTTGTGAAACGCCAAGCAACGTCACAAGCAATGCGAATAGAAACCGATGCGATCTCCCGAGCATTGTTTTTTTTATCATCAAGGAATTCCAATCGCATGCGGTGATTGATAGACGTTAAGTCTAAGATGGCTGCGAGAACCCGTCAATAAAGTCCAACGCCCCGTCAATCACTGGTCAGCATCAGCCGCAACGCGCCAGCGTGCGGTTCAAGGTGCTGATGCTGACCGGACGGAAAGCGCACGCTGGCGCGTTGCGGCTGATGATTGCTGAAAGATGGGAAACGCACGCTGGTGTGTGGTTCACGGTGCTGATGCCGACCGGATGGTAACCGCACGCTGGCGCGTTGCGGCTGATGATTGCTGAAAGATGGGAAACGCACGCTGGTGTGTGGTTCACGGTGCTGGTGCTGACCGGACGGTAACCGCACGCTGGCGCGTTGCGGCTGATGAGTGGTGGCCGCACGGGAACTACATGCTGGTGCGTGGTTCACGGTGATGGTGCTGACCGGACGGGAACCGCACGCTGGCGCGTCGCGGCTGATGAATGCTGAAAGTGCTAGCGTCCAACGAGCGTCGCTGCTAATGCGATCACTTCTCTTGTGACTTGAGAGTCGGCTCGCAACATCACAGCACCGTTGCCAGCCATCTGAATCTGACTCCTACCTCCGAGTGATTCCCAGCGGTCGGGCTTGATAGCGATTTGAAACACCAGCAAAAGACGGTTCCCAGCGCCTGGTGAACGAAAAGGAATCCGAGTCGGTAGCAGTTCCTTCTCGGCTTGATCGGTCGTACAAAAGATGATTTTCTTGTCTCGTTCGATCCACGTCGCCTCGACGCTGCCTAAGACCAAGTCCAAGACCTCGGCAGCCGAGCATCCCGGGAAGTCGACTTCGACGGATACGTCCGGGGAGAGACCGATATTTTTGAAACTGGCTTCATCGATCTCGACGGCGATACCAGTTTGCTTTTCAATCGAGCCCGCGAAACCTGTCAGTGGGAGCGATTGTTTCGGAAAGTTAACAACGACTTGATCCAATGGATGGACGTACTTCCAAACGGCCTGTCGTAGATTGAGTTCGCGTTCAATTCGACGATGGATTTCCGGCGTTTGACGCACGATGACGCGAGAACCAAGGATCCCAACCGATCCAGGGCCACCACGCTCTTCCCAACTGCCGGTTTCGATCGTTTTCAAACGCTCAATCAGAGCCTGCGGGTGTACACCATTTGCGAGATAAACTTGAGGATGAATCATCAGGCTCTCTCTGTCGCTCACACTAACGACCACCACAGTCTGCCGAGCTTGCCAACTAAGCGTAAGTGAGGCAAATGTGGTGTCCAACTGCTCGGCCAGCGTCGTTGCGTTGGCGTTTGGTCGGATCGATTGTGAGTCGGAGAGACCGATGGAACTGAGGCCCACCGAGTCCAAGTAGGTTGGAAATGGGAGTTTTGAGAGGAATTCCGAAAGAGGCATTTCGGATGGCGTCTCAGTCGGTTTCCCTCGCAGCGCGAGCTGGATGGATTTATGGATCTCAATTGCGGACTTGGGCTTCGACTCCCTTGAGGCGACGCGTTCGTTTGCAGGAGATTCGGATACCGAGCGTAAAAAGCTTCGATCCTCTTTGCTCAACCGAGTAAGAGGAACGTCGATTTTTCGCCCCGTTGGTGTTTCCAAGTAAACCGTTCCGGCGTCGACAGAGATCAAAGTCGCCTCGACAGAAAAATTGCCCGTGCTGTCTCGCCAGACTCGAAGATCATCGGCCACACTCGTGGAGCCATTTCCAAACAGGCCCACAGTCAATGCGAGCAGCATGCACGCAAGCCGCAGATTTTTGGTGTTATTCGTCGCACGAAACATGGTCAGTCACTCGTCAACGCGTTTGGATTGAGTTGGGCATCAAGCTTAATGAATGCAAGTTCGAATTGCAAAACGAGCATGACGACGTCGCTGCGATGTCCGTCAATCTGCTTGTGACGAGTGTTGATGGTGTGTCGAAATGTTGAGGCAAGAAGAAATATAAACACAGAAGAAGAAATTGAAACGCAGAGACGCCGAGTTCACAGAGTTGCGTTTGTGGCCAAGCTTACCGGGCAATTTGACATTCTCGTGGCACGTTCGCTCTAGGTAGCGTCGTCGTCGATTAGGAAAACGATCTCGGTCAAATACTTCTTTGGGTTGCCTTTAAAGATCATCCCGGGGCCTTTGTGATAGATTTCTCGGGTAGGCAACTGATAGTGGAGGTTGTGTTCTTTTGCGTAAGAAATGATACGTTCGTAGGATCGCCCGAGATCTTCGTACGGTCCCAAGTGCATTAGCGAGAGTGCCTGTCCACCGGGCAGTTCTTTGATGATGATTTCGTCTGTCGAATTGCCTTTTTTCACAGGCATGCATGCTTCGAAATCCGCATCACCCTCTTTGTATTCGCTGTCGTGATGCAGCAGCATGGGATTTCCTTGGATGTAGCGTCCTAGTTTGCGACCGATTTTCGCGAACCCTTTGCCGCATTCGTGATAGGCACCTTTCATACGAATGCTGGCGATCAAACAAGGGGCAATGTCTTTTTCTTCGACGGCATAAGTGGACTGATTCATCGTGCGTGTGGCCTCGGTTTCATGGGTGATGATTCGGTCGAGCAACTTAGCAATTTCGCGGTCCCTTTTCATACGTGACTCGATCGCATTACGCTGCGAAGCGAGTCGTTCCAGGATGTCCGCGTCATCGTTGTGTTCGCTGACCATGTCTCGAACTTCAGCGACGGAGAAATCAAGTTCGCGTAGTTGCGCGATCACCCGAGCAAGGTCAATTTTCGACTCCGAGTAGTAGCGGTAGCCGCTACCGGCTTCCACATAGCTTGGAGTCAGAACGCCTTGTTCGTGATAGAACCGAAGTGACTTGATCGTCAGTCCGGTGATCTTCGAAAATTCGCCGATGCTGAACATGCCAGCCATGCTACGGTCTCCTCCAAGGGGAGAGTCAAATGAAAAATTTCCATAAACCGATGGTGATTTTGCGTGACGAGAAGCAAATTCGGCAGGCGTCCCGGCTTTGTGCTCGTCGACGTTCTCTTCAATTCAATGGCAATCAATCTTCGCAAAATGAATGGAATTGTTCAGTTGTGCTCTCCACACGAGATTCTAATGAATGCAAGGACGTCGATTTATCGAGATCAACGAACTCGCTTCGCTAATGCGAAACGAGCCGATGCTATTTCCGGTGGAGACGACCTGAACCCGAATCGATGAGTCGTTTTCACGTAAGACACGGAGCTCAGAAATGGTTGGCATATTTTCCTTTGCTGCAACACAGCGGTTGGGAGATGTATCAACACTCCAGCTTCGGAAACCTCTTATGTCGAAGCGGCGGATTGGATCCTTGACTTGGCAGGCCAGTCCGCATCGTCATGCGTCCCGCTCGGCCTGTCGCTGCTTCACACGTGGTCGACGAATATTGCTTGGAGCGTTCTTCTCGCAGATTCTGTTTCGCTCTCTGCCGCAGTCAAAATTCTCAGTCGAGATCCGACGTGCACGTCGAATTAGACGATCGTCTTCTAAGTTGGCCACATTAATCTCGAATCCACGATGGCGATCAAATGAATGATCTACAATCGTCTGCAGATTCCAGTCAATCCTCTTCTGCCAAACACGAGGATTTGCCGGCCAGCCAGGAAAGCAACAAACAACGTCCCATCGTTGTCGGTATTGGTGCATCTGCAGGCGGTTTAAACGCTCTGACAGGATTCTTGGAGAATATTCCTGACGATCCGGGAGTAGCGTTTGTCATTGTCCAGCATCTCGATCCGAATCACTCCAGTTCTCTTGTCGATATTCTGCGTCGACGCACAAAGTTACCTGTGAATCAAGTCGATCAGGAAATGCTGGTCGAAGTCAATCAATTGTACGTGATCCCGCCGGGACGGTATTTGTCCATCAAAGATGGGCGTCTGCAGCTAAGTGAACCTCAGGACAATCGTGGTTCGCGGATGGCGATCGATTACTTCTTCATTTCTTTGGCTGAATACAGTAGCGAATCCAGTATCGGTATCGTCTTGTCGGGGACCGGAACCGACGGAACGGCAGGGCTTCGAGAGATCAAGCACTACGGTGGCCTAACGATCGTCCAAGAGCCAAACGAAGCCGAACATGCGGGGATGCCGAACTCGGCAATTGATGCTGTTCACATTGATTATGTGCTACCCGTAAATCAGATCGGATTCCGGTTGAAGCGGTATGTCGACTTTTGTCGCCGGTATGGACCGCTTTCTGCTCAGGTTGCCTCGAGGAGCGAAAACGCTGATCTCGCTCCGGTTCTTGATTTGATCCGAAGAGAGCTGAAACAGGATTTTCGCCGCTACCGGAAAAACACCTTGCTTCGAAGAATTCAGAGGCGGATGGGGCTTCTACAACTAGAAGAGCTTTCTGACTATGTCAAAGTCCTGGACGACAATTCAGCCGAACGCGAGGCCCTGCGGCGCGACCTGTTAATTGGAGTCACTCGATTTTTTCGAGATCAGATCGCATGGCAACAGCTAGAACAGCAGCTGGACGTCTTGGTCGAACGTGCCAGTCGCCAGTCACCGATTCGAGTTTGGTGTGCGGGATGTGCAACCGGAGAGGAAGCGTACTCCATTGCGATGCTGTTGTTGGAGAAAACAGAAGGACTTGGCAAGGACGCGCCTTTCCAAATCTTCGCAACGGATGTCGCTGAAGACGCATTGCAGATCGCACGCAGCGGCGTTTATCCGGAAGCAATCATGAAGGACGTTCCGCTGGGCAGGCTACGACGTTTTTTCAATAAAGAACCCGGGACATATCGAATCTCGAAGCAGCTTCGTGAATCAGTCGTGTTCGCAAGCCAGAACGTATTGGCGCAGCCGCCGTTTGCCAAGTTGGATCTAGTTCTATGCCGAAATCTATTGATCTACTTGGAGCGTGAAGCTCAGGATCGGGTTCTTGACGTCTTTCAATTTGGGTTGAAAGAGGGGGGGATTTTGTTTCTTGGGAACACGGAATCCGTCGGACGGGCCGCCGATTTGTTCTCCCCCATTTCAAAGAAGCTGCGGTTGTTTCGTCGCACTTCTGTTAAGAGCTGGCCACCAGTCGAAACGGGATATGAGTCCAACCAGCAGCCGCTGTTGCCAAATTCTGACATCGGTCAGGTGACACAGCGACAGGGACGGCGTGAATCAGGGCTTGGCGCTTGTGTGCAACGACAGGTACTGCAACAGCTTGATCGAGCCGTTGCCGTGGTCAACGAAAAGGGAAAGCTTTTGTTTGTCGAAGGTTGCGCCGACCTGTATTTGAAGCTCAATACCGGGGAGCTATCCACGGAGCTTCCGGATCTGATTGAAGTCTCACGTCGTGGGATCAAAGCCAAGCTTCGTGACGGGGTTCGAAAGGCATGGGATTCGAAACATCTGATCGATATCGAAGGAAGAGTTCAGCGTGATGGCGGATTCAAACGTTGCCATATGCGTATTAGCCGTTTGCTCGGACGCCCGGAAGATCCTGCTGTTTTGATCGTCTTTACGCCACTGGAAAATGTCGTCAGCAAAGAAGCTCTCGTCTTTCATGAATCACATGATTCGCTGATTGATGAAACAGTTGTGTCGGAACACACCATGATGGAGCTCGAACACGAGTTGGCGACGACTCGCGAGCAATTAAACAGTTCCATTGCGGAATTGGAATCAGCCAATGAAGCGCTGAAGGCTTCCAATGAAGAAGCAATGACGATGAACGAGGAGCTGCAGTCCAGCAATGAGGAATTGGAGACGTCCAAAGAAGAACTTCAGTCCTTGAACGAAGAACTGACGACGTTAAACAACCAATTAGAAATAAAAGTTGGTGAGCTGGAAGAGTCAACCAACGATCTAGAGAACATCATTGCCAGTACGGATGTCCCAACGATCTTTTTGGACTCTCAATTTCGAATCCGAAGGCACACACCTTCGTGCGTTGACTTGTTTCGGTTTATCGCAGGAGACCTGGGGCGACCTCTGGCGGACATCTCAACGCGTTTCGAGGATCCAAACCTAGTTGATGATGCCGAAAAAGTACTGCGAGATCTACGACCGCGAGATCGACAGATAAAAAGTCATGACGGGAACCGATGGTACCATCGGCGAATGCTTCCTTATCGGACGGAAGACGGGCGTATTCAAGGTGTGGTGATGACTTTCACGGAAATCACCGACTTACTTGAGGCCCAGCAAAAAGCGGAACAGCAGCTGGCTCAAAACAAAAACATCTATTCAACGGCACCGATCGGGTTGGCATTTGTCGACTGCGACCAGCGATTCATTAGCATCAATGAACGTTTAGCATCGCTAAGTGGCCTTCCCGCCGAAGCACACTTAGCGCAAAAGATTGTGTCGGTGATGCCAACTACCTTTGCCGAGGCTATTTCGGAGCTTTGTAAAAGGGTTCTCGCCAGTGGAAAGCCGGTCATCGATAGCGAAGTCACCGGCCCAAGCAATGCGTCAAACGATGGTCGAATCTTCTTAACCAGCTGCGTCCCGGTGAATCGCCCGAACGGGGAAATCGCAGGTGTGAATATTGTTGCGCAAGAAATCACGGAAAGGAAATTAGCCGAACAAAATTTGCGGCGAAGTGAGCATCGATATCGGACGGTGATTGATGCAACTAGTGCGATCACATGGGCCTGTCCGGCGTCGGGGTTGTACATCGAGCCGCAGCTTTCTTGGATGCGATTTACTGGTCAAACGGTCGAAGAGTCGCTGGGCAGCGGTTGGCAGAATGCCGTGCATCCTGAGGACGTCGAAGAAGTCATTCGAGAGTGGAATGAATCAATTAAAACGTTTCGTCCGTTTCGAAGTGAACATCGAATTCGTCGGCGTGATGGCCAGTACCGTTGGATGAGCACTTCGATCGCACCGATTCCAACCGATAAAGGCGAAGTTAAAGAATGGTTCGGAATGTCATTCGATGTGACCGATCGGAAAAAGTCTGAGCAGTCATTGATTGATCTAAATCGTCGTTTGGAGGTCGCGCAGCTCGCAGGCGGTGTCGGTGCATGGGAGTGGGATATCGACGCGGGCACGGTTCAGTGGTCAAACTCGCTTTTCGATGCACTCGGCTACGACAAGGATTCGTTCGACAATCGATATGAACAGATCATCGCGTTAATTCACCATGAAGATCGGTCGCGAGTCATCGGACATTTAAACCAAGTTGTAGCTGGTCATAAGTCGCGTTATCAAATCGAGCACCGTATTCTGCACCATGACGGTCACTTCGTTTGGCTAAGTGCGAGTGGGATTCCTACGAAGGACACTTCGGGCCGCGTGGTCAGTATTTGTGGTGCGGCGATCAATATCACCGAACAAAAGCTATGGGAAACACATCTTCGCGATCGTGAGGCTTACTTGCGACGCGTGCTGGATAACCAGCTCGCATTTGTGGCGTTGATGGATCCAGAGGGGACGACGCTTGAAGTCAGTCAATCGGCGCTCGATACAGTTGGGATCGCTCGTGAGGACGCGATCGGGCGAAAGGAGTGGGATCAACCTTGGTGGAATTTTGATGAGGCATCACGGCAACAGATCCTACAAGATTACGACAATGTACGACGGGGAGCGATCATTCGCCGAGACGCAATTTGGTGGACCAACGACAACGAATCGCTTGAAGTGGAGTACATGTTGTCGCCGACGTATGACGACGACGGAACACTTCGTCACGTGATCGCATCTGCCGTTGACATCAGTGATCGAAAACAAGCCGAATATCGAATGCGGCACAGCGAAGAGCGTTATCGGGCACTTATCGATGCGACTGCGGAAATCGTCTGGACGACGACGGCAAGTGGTGAAGTCGAACTGGATTCACCGTCTTGGAGAGAATACACCGGCCAAACCTTTGAACAATGGAAAGGGTGGGGATGGCTGGATGCGATTCATCCAGAGGACCGTGAAGTGACAGCCGAAAAATGGCGTCGAGCGGTGATCACCAAATCTGATTGCCGGATGGAATACCGCGTTCGGCATTGTTCGGGCGAATACCGGTGGACTGCAGTGCGCGCCGTTCCGGTGTTGCTAGACGACGGATCAGTTCGCGAATGGGTCGGTCTAAACGTCGACATTCAGCCACAGAAAAATGCCGAGGGACTGATCCGCAAGAGTGAAGGCCGACTTTCGAAAGCCATGGAAATTGCGAAGGCAGGTAGCTGGGAAGCAACTCCCGGGGCGAACGAATTTCGAGGGTCGGAACTGGCAATGCGTCTGTATGGTTTTGCCCCCGAAACTGAAACGACATTGGAAGATATTCTGGCGGTCGTTCATCCAAATGATCAAGCAACCGTTCGCTTGGCTTTGAAAGAGTCTGCCGACACAGGTGTTTCTTTCAACGTCGAAATGCGAATCGTGCAGCCTGACGGAACAGTTCGCTGGGTTGCTTCTCATGCCGAGGTTGACCGAGGAAGCGAGCCACCACACCTGATGGGTTTCGTTCAAGACATCACGTCACGCAAGCAGACTCAGCTGGAGTTGCTGGCAAGCGAACGTCGACTTGCCGCTGCACTTGAAGGCGGAAAGATGGGGCTGTGGGAATGGGATCTGCAGCGTGGAAGTTGTGTCTGGAATGATCGTGAGTATGAGATCTTTGGATTAGAGCCTGGCGATGGTGAAGTCGCGGTTTCAATATTCTTTGAACATGTCCATGAAGAAGATTCAGGTGAACTTCGTCGTGTGCTACGTCAAGTAACCGAAGACGCCCACGAGTTTTATCACGAGGCGAGGATTCGAAAGATCGATGGGCAAATTCGATGGATCGCCTTTGCGGGTCAAGTCGAACGCAACGAGCAGGGAATTCCACTGCGATTGGTTGGTGTGAACTACGACATCACTGAACCGAAGATCGCATCAGAAGCTCTACGCGAATCGGATCGTCGAAAAGACGAGTTCTTGGCAACACTGGCGCACGAGCTTCGTAATCCTCTGGCTCCCTTGCGGTCTGGCCTTGAGATCATTCGCACATCAGCGAACGATCCCGAGATGATTGCCGAAACTTTGCAAACGATGCATCGTCAGCTTTCGCATCTGGTCGCACTGGTGGACGACCTTTTGGATGTCTCTCGGATTTCCAAAGGCAAGCTTCGTTTGCGCCGAGAGAATTTGCGGTTCTTTTCTGTTGTGAAAGACGCGATCGAGATTTCGCGACCAATGGTCGAGATTGCTGGGCATCGTTTCCACGTCGATTTGCCAGACAGGGATGCGATGCTTAATGGTGATCCCCACCGCCTTTCACAAATCCTTTCCAATCTGATCAACAACGCAGCGAAGTACACTCCATCTGGAGGCAATGTGACGGTGACAGCACGGATCGAGGATCGTGAAGCGGTCATCAGCGTGACGGATGATGGGATTGGGATCGAGTCAGATCAATTGGTAAAGGTCTTCACGATGTTCGCCCAAATCGAACGTGAGGAGTCGCTGGGGTATGCGGGGTTGGGGATTGGGCTCTCGCTGGTGGAGTCATTGGTGGAAATGCATGGGGGAAAGATCAGTGTTCTTAGTCCCGGAGCTGGCAAGGGAGCGACGTTCACGGTTCGATTGCCAATCGAAAGAGTGCTGGAGGAACCAGTTGTTGAACGTGGCGACAATCAGGAACAGATGCTCTCGACCCTGCGGCGTGTATCGAAGGTGCTTGTCGTTGATGACAACTATGCTGCGGCAAAAACACTGAGCATAGTGATCAAAAAGCTGGGCAATGACGTTCGCATCGCATCCGATGGTGTGGAAGGCGTTCAAGCAGCCGAGGAATTTAAGCCGGACCTTGTCATCATGGATATCGGAATGCCTGTCATGGATGGATATGCGGCAGCCAGGGCGATGCGAGCTGAATCTTGGGGGAAGAAAATGCTTCTCGTCGCGTTAACCGGATGGGGACAGGACGAAGACTTCCGAAAAACGAAGGAAGCAGGGTTCGATCAGCATCTAGTAAAGCCGATCGAACCGGAAGTTATTCATCGACTTTTGTACGACTTGGGAAACAGTCATGAAGATCGACATGAGTCCGAACCAAACTAGACTTTGGAACCGCATCGATGTCTATCGACTGTCGTTTTGGCAAATATAAAAAATGGCCCAGTTCGATATCCTCGGAACTGGGCCACGGAACACTTCGTTTGCTGAGCGGTAGGCTAAAGCTTTCCTAGGTATCCGATGCTTTCGCGTACACTTTCGAGCGGGTGCGGTGAGTGATCTTGTTCGACGTGGCAATGTGCGACACCGGCTTTTTCGGCTGCGGCCAAGATGGGTTCCATTTTGATGACCCCGTTGCCCAATTCTTTGAAGGCTTCTTTAGGGATCCCATCGAACTTCGGTGTTTTGACCGTTGCGTCGAGATCTTTTAGGTGCAATTGAGATACACGTCCGCCTAGATCTCCGATTAACTTCGACGGATCAACTCCGGCAACGGCGACCCAGAACACGTCCACTTCGAATTTCATGTGTTCTGAGAATCGATCTTTGAAGATGTCGTAGCCAGTGGTCCCACCATCATGAGGTTCAAACTCGAAGGCGTGATTGTGATACGACAGTTGGATTCCAGCTTTTGAAGCCTTCTCGGCAGCGGCGTTACAGCGATCGGCGACCATCTTGTATTTGTCGAGCGAGTCTCGCATGTCACCCGAAAGGTATGGAACGACAAGATGGCTTAGGCCATGCTCGTGAGCTTTTTCGAGCAACGCATCAAATGGTTGAACACCTTTCCGATCTGGATGGAAGATGCCGTCGGTATTGCAGTGCGACGAGTTGACTTTCATGCCATTGGCTTTGGCTTCGCGAATCATGTCATCGGCACCAGGGAAGCCGTAGGGTTCCACCTGTTGGTATCCAGCTTCGGCGACGGCTTTCAGCGTTCCTGCAACGTCTTTGCCAATCTCGTTTCTTAGCGTGTAAAGCTGGATGCCGATGTTCTTGCGGTATTGATTGTCGGCATCAAGCGCGAGCAGCCAGTTTGGTTTGGCGATCAATGTGGAGATTGCGGCGCCCGCGGCAATAAATTGACGACGTTTCATTTGGAGAAGCCAATTGGAGGGAATGGATTAGTGAAGGAATAATTGTAGTCGATTGGCGATTTGTCAGTTTCGCAATAGAAAATCGTTCTTGCGTTTTCAGTCGATTGGCACGGCATCAAGCATCGCCACCGACTCGGTCACTCGGCGTTCAAGCTCTTTTCGAAATTCGCGAATGTCGGAGCCTCGGGTCTGCGTCAACATAATCCCAATCGTATCTTGTTCGAAATCGATCCAGACGTTCGTACCGCTTGATCCGGTATGGCTGTAGCGAGCTGGGTTTCCAAAGTCATCACGCCGACGAATAAACATGCCGCCTTTGGCTGCATAGCCGATTTCATGTTCGGTCACGAAGTGCGTGTGACTTTCTTTGGACAGATACGTCCCCCCATCATGTCGTCCCCCGTTGCGAATCATCAGCAACCATGTCAGCAGATCTGGTGCACTCGAGATGATCGATCCACCGGAGGAACTGTAACGGTTCGCTTCCGGAACGGGACGCTCGTTGGACCGGAACAGTTTTCCACTCTTTGCCCCTCGGTAGTATCTGGTAGCTGGTTGGACGTCCAGGCTTTCAAGTGCTGACCGGTCGCGATAGTACGTTGCTGTTAGGCCTAACGGGGCACAGAAATACTCCTGAAGCATTTCGTTGCGAGTGCGTTCTGTGACGACTTCGCCAACGCGAGCTGCGACCTCGGTGCCGATGCCACTGTAAGCGAACTTTTCGCCGGGCTGATGTTTAAACGGAAAGTCATCTGCGATTCGCTTGACAACGTATTCCAAGCTCTGATCGGCTGTCCAAGATTGGTACCAGACACGTCCATCAGCCGCTTCATCCGGACGAATTCCTGAGGTGTGTGTGATCAACTCCGTCGTCGTCGGCGAGCGATCAAGGAGTGCACCCGATTCCAGCCGACATGATGAGAACTCTGGAAGATATTCCGCGATCGGCGCATCGAGATCTAGCTTATCTTGATCAACAAGATGGTGAAGGAGTGTCGAAAGGATTGGCTTACTGATCGAAGCGATGACGACCGGGGTGTCGATTTCAAAAGGACGATGGCTTTCTCGGTCTGCATATCCAAATGCAACCTGATGCACCACCTTCCCGCCGTGATAGACCAGCAAACACCCGCCTGCGACTTTGCCATCGTCGACGGCCTTTTGTGTGAAGCGATCGATCGAGTCAAAGGGAGTTTCTGATTGCGCCGTGTCTGTCCATGAACACATCAATGGCAAAGCAATCGCCAGCGCCGCGATCTTCAATGAAACTAGGTGCATCGGATGCTCAGATTGCGCTGCGGGGTCGATCGCTTTAGGGCAAGATCTTGCCTTCCCGAACCACTTCGGTTGTGTTTCAAATGAAGCGTGCGACATAAAAAACAAAACGCAGAGCCTCAGGAGATGGATGGCTCTCTCCGTCGGCTCTGCGTTGTTGTGCACGCTATATCGTTTCGATCGACTTAGACTTGCATGGTGGTGCCCATGGTAATCCCCGGGGCGGGCAATTGGCTTTCACCTTGCAAATATTGATCAATTGCACGGGCCGCTCCGCGACCTTCGTTAATCGCCCAAACGACCAGACTTTGTCCGCGACGGCAGTCACCTGCGGCGAAGACCTTGTCGATGTTCGTCGCAAACTTGCCATGTTCGGCTTTAAAGTTGCTTCGTGGATCGGTTTCCAATCCCAGCGACTCGGCGACGTACTGTTCCGGACCTAGAAAGCCCATCGACAATAGGATCAATTGAGCGGGCCATTCTTTTTCAGAGCCGGCAACTTCTGACATTTGCCATTTGCCTGCTTCATCTTTGGTCCATTCGACTTCGACAGTCTTGATCCCGGAAAGATTTCCGTCAGCGTCTTTCACGAATTCCTTGCTGAGGATTTGGTATTCGCGTGGATCACGGCCGAACTTTGCTTCTGCCTCTTCGTGACCGTAGTCAACTCGGAAGATGCGAGGCCATTCGGGCCATGGGTTTTCGGGAGCCCGGTCTGCCGGTGGTTTGGGAAGCAATTCGAAGTTCACAACACTGCGGCAACCGTGTCGCAAGCTTGTCGCGATACAGTCGGTGCCGGTGTCACCACCACCGATGACGATGACGTCTTTGCCCTCGGCGCTGATGAAGGTATCACCGATCTTGTCGCCATGAACCGATTGCTTGGTATTGGCGGTCAGGAATTCCATTGCCAGATGGATCCCTTTCGCGTCGCGATTACCGATGGGCAAGTCGCGCGCTTTGGTCGCGCCGCAAGCCAACAGTACCGCATCGTATTCGTTGACCAATTCCTTCGGGTCGACATCCTTTCCAACGTTGACGCCGGTTTTGAAAGTCACGCCCTCTTGGGTCATTTTGTCGATACGACGCTGAACCGCTTCTTTGGACAACTTCATGTTCGGGATGCCGTATTGCAGCAGTCCACCAGGACGATCGGCACGTTCCAATACGGTGACCGTGTGTCCGGCCTTGTTCAGCTGATCCGCAGCAGCCAGTCCCGAAGGACCGCTGCCGACAATGACGACGCTCTTATCGGTTCTTGACTTTGGCGGTTCGGGAACAATCCAACCCTCTTCCCATGCCCGGTCAACGATCGCGTTCTCGATATTCTTGATCGTCACCGGCGGGTTGGTGATTCCAAGAACACATGAGCCCTCGCAAGGCGCTGGGCATGTCCGGCCAGTGAACTCAGGGAAGTTGTTGGTCTTGTGTAGACGTTCGATCGCCTCTTTCCAGCGATTGTTGTAAACCAAGTCATTCCACTCGGGAATCAAGTTGTCGATCGGACATCCGGTTGCCGATTGGCAAAACGGAACGCCACAGTCCATGCAGCGAGCACCCTGTTCACGCAGGTGATCAACTTTGTGCTCGGTGTAGATTTCGTCGTAGTCGTTCAAACGAACAACTGGAAGACGCCAAGGTACTTTTTTACGATCGAACTCTTTGAATCCAGTTGGCTTACCCATTTCAGTCTCTTCTATTTCGGTGGTCGTTGTATTGTGAAGTCATTGATCGAACGAGCGATGGTTAGCTCGTTACGGCTGCGCTTTTCTTTTGCTCTTCGAGCACGCGTTTGTAATCGATCGGCATGACCTTCACGCACTGAGACAGGAATGTGTCCCAATCATCAAGAGCTTTCTTCGCCACTTCGCTGCCGGTGAAGTCGCGGAATCGAGTGATCATTTCTTTGACCTCTGCTTCTTCCTCGGCCTCTTCAATCTTTTCCAATTCAACCAATGCCAAGTTGCAGTTGAGGTTGAAATCTCCCTTGCGATCCCAGATGTAAGCGATACCCCCGGACATACCGGCGGCAAAGTTACGACCGGTTTCACCCAGGATAACCACACGACCTCCGGTCATGTATTCACAACCGTGGTCGCCGACACCTTCGACCACAGTTTTGGCACCACTGTTTCGAACGCAGAAACGTTCTGCAGCAACACCACGGAAGTAGGCTTCACCGCCGGTGGCACCGTACAAACAGACGTTGCCAATCAGGATGTTGTCCTGCGACTCGAATGTGCTTTCCTTTGGCGGATAGACAACGATGCGTCCACCGCTTAGGCCTTTGCCGACATAGTCGTTCGCGTCGCCTTCGAGTTCGATCGTGATCCCGTGTGCCAGGAAGGCACCGAGACTTTGTCCCGCCGATCCGTGCAATTTCAAACGGATCGTGTCGTCGGGAAGTCCACCTTGGCCATAAACCTTGGCGACTTCGTTGCTGAGGATCGTTCCGACAGTACGGTTGATGTTGACGATCGGCGATTCGATCACAACAGGCTTCTGGTCCATGATCGCTGGTTGTGCCTTGTCAAGGATCACTGACAGGTCAAGTGACTTGTCCAACCCATGGTCCTGAGCCATCGTGCAGATCACGCCGACTTCGGGGTGTGGCTTGGTGGCGACACGAAGGATCGCTGTCAAATCCAACCCATCTGATTTCCAGTGGCGAATCGCATCGTCGGTGTGCAGCATGTCACTGCGTCCGACCATTTCGTCGATCGTGCGGAAGCCAAGTTCGGCCATGATGCGACGAGCTTCCTCGGCAACCATGAACAAGTAGTTGACCACATACTCGGGCTTGCCGTTGAACTTCGCACGCAATTCAGGGTCTTGAGTCGCGATGCCGACCGGGCAAGTGTTCAAGTGACACTTCCGCATCATGATGCATCCCAGCGTGATCAACGGAGCGGTCGAGAAGCCAAATTCTTCCGCACCTAGCAATGCCGCGATCACAACATCACGTCCGGTTTTCAATCCGCCGTCGGTTTGCAATACGACTCGGCTGCGAAGGTCATTGAGCACCAATACCTGGTGGGTTTCCGCGATACCGAGTTCCCAAGGCAGACCAGCGTGTTTGATACTGGTCAACGGAGAAGCTCCCGTTCCGCCGGTGTCACCGGAGATCAAAATGTGATCCGAGAACGCTTTGGCCACGCCGCTAGCGATCACACCGACGCCGACTTCGGAGACCAACTTGACGCTGATCCGAGCACTACGGTTGGCGTTTTTCAAATCGTGAATTAGCTGCGCCAAGTCCTCGATCGAATAGATGTCGTGGTGTGGCGGTGGGCTGATCAAGCCGACGCCCGGCGTGCTGTAGCGGATGCGGGCAATGTTGTTGTCAACTTTTTTACCCGGCAATTCGCCGCCTTCGCCCGGCTTTGCACCTTGCGAAACCTTGATCTGAATCTCGTCCGCATTGGTCAAGTATTCGATCGTGACACCGAAGCGACCGGATGCGACTTGCTTGATCGCCGATCGTTTGCTGTCGCCGTTATCAAGAGGTTTGAAACGGACAGGGTCTTCACCGCCTTCACCGGTGTTACTCTTTCCGCCCAGACGGTTCATTGCGATCGCAAGCGTCTCGTGCGATTCGGCACTGATGCTGCCAAAGCTCATTGCTCCGGTGCAGAAACGCTTGACGATTTCTGATGCCGATTGCACCTCTTCGATCGGAATCGATTTGTCGCTCTTCTTGAATCCCAGCAGACCACGCAAGGTACAACGCAAACGGTTGTCCGCGTTAACCTTATCCGCGAATCGCCAGTAAGCGTCTTCGTTGTTATTCCTTGCCGCCATTTGCAGGTTGGAAATCGACTCGGGAGTCCAGGCGTGCTTTTCGCCTTCGGCACGCCAGTGGTATTCACCCAAGTTTGGCAATGCTTTTGATGCGTCGGTCGAACGTTTGGGATAACCGAGTTCGTGACGACGCAAGGTTTCTTCGGCGAGCACGTCAAAAGAGACGCCTTGGATTCGGCTTGCCGTTCCGGCGAAGCACTTCGCGATGACTTCATCACGCAAGCCCAACGCTTCGAAGATCTGTGCGCCTTTGTAACTTTGCAGGGTGCTGATGCCCATCTTGGCCATCACTTTCAGCATGCCCTTGGCAACACCTTTGCGATAGCCAGCAACGATCTTTTCGTCATCCAAAGTGGAATCCATCAGACCATCACGGCGTGCTTGCCAAAGTGATTCGAAGGCAAGGTAAGGGTTGATCGCGTCAGCACCGTAGCCGATCAGCAAGCAGTGGTGGTGAACTTCACGGGCTTCGCCGGTCTCGATGACAAGTCCGATTCGAGTTCGCTTCGCGGCACGAACCAGGTGGTGGTGAACAGAACCGGAAGCGAGCAACGCACTGACGGGGACTCGATCTTCAGAAATCTTGCGGTCCGAAAGAATCACCAACTGAATTCCGTCGTCTGCGGCCTTTTCGGCTTCTTCACAGATGCGGTCGAGTGTTGCGACCAGACCGGCTTTGCCTTCTTTGCGATCGAAAGTGATATCGATCACGCGGCTGTTCCAGCCTTCATAGTTGATGTGCGACAACGCGGCCAATTCTTCGTTGGTCAGAATTGGGTGTTCGACCAACAATCGGTGGCAGTGTTCCGGCGTCGCGGTCAGCAAGTTTTGCTCGGGGCCGATGTAGCATTCCAGCGACATGATGACTTCTTCGCGGATCGAATCGATCGCGGGGTTGGTCACCTGAGCAAACAGTTGCTTGAAGTAATCGTAAATCATCCGCGGCTTGTCACTTAGACAAGCGAGCGCGCTGTCGTTACCCATCGAACCGACGGGGTCACGCAAGTCGCGAACCAACGGACGAAGCATAAAGTTCATCGTTTCGGTGGTGTAACCGAACGCTTGCATTCGTTGCAGCAAGGTATCGCTATCGAAGCCGTGCGCTTCACCTTCGGGGTGCAGGTCAGCCAGACGAATACGTTCTTTACGCAGCCAATCGCCGTAAGGCATTGCATGTGCGAACGAAGACTTCAGTTCCTCATCGGGAATCAGACGACCTTCTTTGAAGTCGATCAGGAACATCTTTCCGGGCTGCAACCGTCCTTTCAATTTGACGTTTGCCGGATCGACCTTCAGCACGCCGACTTCGCTACCCATGATGACGCGGTCATCGTGTGTGACATAGTAACGGCTGGGGCGAAGACCGTTTCGGTCCAATGTCGCACCGATGTACTTTCCGTCGGTGAACACGATCGACGCAGGGCCATCCCACGGTTCCATCATGCAAGAGAAGTACTCATAGAAAGCACGTTTCTCTTCATCCATCGTGTCGTGTTTTTGCCAAGCTTCGGGCACCATCATCATGATGGCTTCCTGAAGGGTTCGACCGGTCATCAACATGAATTCCAGGACGTTATCGAACGTACCGGAGTCACTGCAGTGTGGTTCGACAACAGGGAATAGCTTCTTTAGATCGTCGCCGAACAGCTCGCTTTCGGCATTGCCTTCGCGGGCACGCATCCAGTTGCTGTTTCCGCGTAGCGTATTGATTTCGCCGTTGTGGCTCATGAATCGCAGCGGCTGTGCACGGTCCCAGCTGGGGAACGTGTTGGTCGAGAACCGGCTGTGGACCATCGCCAAGTGAGTTTGGAAATCCTCGTCGCGAAGGTCGGGGTAGTACGGCAGCAACTGTGCCGGGGTAAGCATCCCCTTGTAGATGATGACCTTCGTGCTCAGCGAACAGATGTAGAACATCAACGCTTGCTTGAGGTCGTCGCTGCCACGAAGGCGGTGACTAGCCTTTTTGCGAATGACGTAAAGCTCGCGTTCGAACGCGTCGCCTTCGAGTCCTTCGGAAGCACCGACAAACAGTTGCTCGATAACCGGCTCGGCGGCACGTGCGGTCGGGCCGACATCGGCGAAGTCCGTCGCTTGGGGAACCTTACGCCAGCCAAAGAGAACTTGTCCACGATCTTCGATCAGTTTTTCGATCGTCGCTTTGCAAAATTCGCGTTCCTTTTCGTCTTGTGGCAAGAAGACCAAGCCGGCAGCGAATTGACCTTCTTCGGGAAGATCGACGCCCAAGTCGTCTTTGGCAACACGCTTAAGAAACTTGTGCGGCAAGCCACACATCATTCCGCAACCGTCACCGGTGTTTGGTTCACAGCCACAAGCGCCACGGTGATTCATCGCACGGAGAATCTCGTCAGCGTCAAGAACGTTCTGATGGCTGGGCTCGCCCTTAATGTGCGCAATAAACCCGACGCCACATGCATCCTTTTCATGCTCGGGGTTATACAACCCTTGAGCTTCTGGAAGATGGAATCGTCGCAGTTGTGTTTGTTCAGCTTCTGTGGAGGACATGAAAGAGAACTTTGGGGAACGGAGGAATGATGAGAAGCTTTATATGGTTAGGCGACGATCGACGTTTGATTGTCGATCGACGAGTCGGAGGTTGTCTTTCGATGACTGCCGCTGCTGCGTTTCTCTCGATCCGGCTCAAGAGGACGTCCTAGCAACATCGAACCAAATTCATAACCGGCTCGACTGGGGCGATCGGATCTCCGAAAGATAATTCCCAGCGGACGAGTCATGCTTAACGCGCGGCAGGCTACAACACGTAGCGCGCCATTTGCCGCTTCGCGACGAATGACCGCTTCGGGTAGGAAGCCTGCACTTTCGTTGACTTGGATTGCACGGACGATCGAGTCGGCGTTGTCGAATTCGTTTTGAAAATCAACGCGGACGCCTGCCCTTCGCAAAACCGAATCGATCATTTGGCGAAGTTCCAGAGATGATTCGAATCCGACCATCTCGACACCATCGAGATCCTTCGGTTTTACTTCCGTGCATTTGGCTAGTGGGTGACCGGGAGCACAAACCAATCGAATGGGCTCCTTCTGCCATGCCACCGAGACGATTTCTTTGCTCGATCGCGGAAAGCTGACCAAGCCCAATTCGGCATGCCCGGCGATGACCTCTTTGATGACGCCTTCGTTGCTGCCGTAATGGGTTCGAACTTCGATGTCCGGATACAGCCGCGCGAATTCTTCTTTCGCATCAGGCATGTAACTGAGGCCAATCGAGTAAATCGCGGCAATGGGTAACTGACCTGTCAAACCACGGCCCGCCGATGAAACCTCTTCGGCCAAGCGATGGTAGCGTCCTAAAATATCGACCAATCCGGTGTGAAAAACATCACCAGCATTGGTCAGGGACAACGGACGCGTCGAGCGGTCAATCAATTGCACACCCATCTGCTGCTCCAAATGATGCACCGCCTGGCTGACAGCGCTTTGGCTGACACCATAGGTCTCCGCAGCTTTCGAAAAGCTACGTCGGCGTGCGATCTCGCAGAAGATTTCGAGCGTGCGAAGCTGCAAAGCGATTCACCATTAGTAAAGCTAATACTGCAAAAGCCGGATATTAAGCACCGGCGAATGCGGAATGTAGTAGGTCTGGACTTTTCGTCAAGCCACCAGGCTTCTGGCGGGGGTGCACCGGCAATAAAGGCGAGTAAATGCACGCAATCGCGGGGATAATGAGCTGCATCAGGCTCTGAGGAGGACTCCGTTTCGCTAGCTCGGTGCGAATGGGCTGCCCTGAGTCGTGCTAAACGTCTGATCAGACGCTCTAAGGAGTTGCATTCGGGGCATCATTCCGCCGTGGCTGGCGGCAATCTCAGGTCAAGATCGTCCGCCCCTTGCAGCGGCGCCCCTTGACGATTGAAGGGGCCGTGAGGCCTACACGGCGACAACAACAGACGTTCAATCTGTCGATGTCGCTTGGTCGATACCTAATCCAATGCCAGTTTCTGGCTAACCAATTCCGGGACGGAGTTCCGGATGAATCCATTCCTCCCCCTTTGTCTGGAGCCCTGTGCTATGTGGCGTTCGTTCTTCATTGCCTTGGGCATCATGGCCATCATCGTTGGGCTAGAGTCGCTCGTTATTGAAAGTGCCGACTTCTATTCCAATCGCGGGTCGAGCCCAAAGGAACTGTTGGATCCTTCTTCGATTCCCGGTCAATCGACGACCACATGGAAGCCAAAAGAGTGGTTTCCATGGTTGGTATTGAGTGTCGGATCCTTGATCGTGATTTACTCGTTCACGCTGCCCAAACGTTTCCAAGCTGCCGGATAAATCCAGCGAACGGATGAATCACTGGCGAGTACGAAAGCCAAGACGGACTCGTGATATACCTTTTGATCGCGTGAGAGCATGCCCACAAGGATCGCTCTCACGCGATTTTTTTTGGGTTGATGCAAAGAAGACGAGTTTGTTTGGTGCTGTCTCGCCAGCGTTCTGCCTTGATTGCTCTATCCTGGCCCGATTGCTCTATCGCTGCGTCATGCGAAAGATGCCGCGATCATTCTTGCTGTTGTAGACCGCACTGAATTGACCCGAGGAGATATGTGCGGTCATTCGATAATCACCCATCAGTGGCAACCGCGTGTTCGATCGGTAGCAGTTACAAGTGCCCGGGACACGTTCAAGTTTGGCGGGGTAAACGAAGGGAACGACAACGGCAAAGCGTCCCGCGAAAATCGCCCGATAGGTATCCGAGTCAACTTGGCGAATGCGTGCTCGCAGGGCACCGTGATGTCCCGACGATTGGCTTGTCCAGCTTCCGGTCCAGCGACCTGAGGGACCACCGGCAAACGACGGGGTTGCGAAAAGAAACGTCAGCGTGATTGCGGCGATTGCAATCGCGACCTGGCTAAAACGCCGGGTATCAGTGGATCGGATGTAGCGGTTCATTATTTGGATGTGAAATCGGTAGGTTACGTTCACGACAAGGCGGGCAGATACATCTTAGTTCACGCGTTTCGGTTCGCTGTGCAATGCGGCTTTTCGATCGTGGCAATTCGGGTCTTAACCGCTGTTGGACAAACCATGCCTGGCATCACAGGGACTGTGATGGGTACTATCGCCAAAGTACCCGGCACGCTCCGCCGTGCCGACCGAGATGAAATGCGATGCGGATTGGATGCCGCGCTGATATCGCTCGCCCGTGGCAAATCCCGAACTACAAACCTGTCGTGCCTTCATCGACCATTGGAAGATCTTCCAAGGTTTCTAGCCCAAACAGCGTTAGGAATCGTTCGGTCGGGTAGTAGTGCGGAATCTTCTTCCCGCCCTCTTCGGGGACCAGTCGTTTCATTTCCAGCAAACGACGTCGCACCAGTTGATTCAACAATGCACCGCAGTCTTTCCCCCGCTGGTCTTGAACGGTCTGTCCGGTCACGCCCGGTTGGTAAGCGACGAGCGCGAGGACTTCGATTGCCGCTTGGCTGAGCCGAGTTTCGCGGACCTTTCCCAAGAACGACTGCCGGACCGATTCGACCGCAGGGGCGATTCCCAGTCGGTACGCACCTTCGGACTCGACGATGCGCAGAGCCTGACCGTGCTCTTTGTAGGACGCGTTTAACGAATCGATCATTTCGATCACTTCGTCTTCGGTGACATCACGCATCAGAGAGGCCAGACGTTTGGCGGTGAACGCGTCATTGTCAGGGTGCCCGACAAACAAAGCGGCTTCAATGATTCCTTCGGGGTGGACAGCATCGTCATCGTCGGGCAGATCGGTGTTGCCGGAGTCGTCGTCTTCCTGGTCGTTTTCGTCCGGGGTGGGGTCTGGTGGAGCCGCGAAGGTTTCCGGGTCATGTTTGGCGGCCGCGCGAGCGTATGCGGCGCCCAAATCGTCTAGCGAAAAGCCATCGACAGAGGCATCAAAATCGTGATCGTCTTCGTCCCAATCGGAATCATCCATGCGCAAGTCTTACCGTTTACTTTTGGTGCTTGACCCATTCCACGAACCGACCGATTTGCTCATGAGCCAGCAACTCCTCGAGGGTGTTGTAATCACGTCCCAGTTCTTTCTCTTTCGGAACAAAGCGGTGGATGCAGCGATGACAATCATGGCAAAGCGAAACGGTTTGCTGCATCTGTTCGCGAGTGTAGCGTTTTTTGAACCATTTGTTGCGGTGGCATTTGCGCGGGATCAGATGGTGTTCTGTCGTCCCCCGCTTGGTCTGTCGCCCACACAGTTCGCAGGATTTCGGTAGCGGCGGTCCGGCGGTCACGAGCAGTACTGTTGGCGAATCGAATGCTGAATTGGCAAGCTGAACGGAAGCGACTCTGCGAGCCTACTTAAAAAGGCGAGGTTGCGGATTGCGAAGACCCTGCCGAAGCTTTTCCGCTACAAGGAAGATGATTTCGCCGTTGTGAACACAAGTGGCGTCAGGTGGTACACCTCTTTGAGCGCACCGCGTTATTATAGAGGCCCGCCCAGATTCCACGTCATGCCCGTGTCTTGAACGGATTGCTGAAACCGTTGCTTTGGACTTGCGTTGGTGTGACGTTGCTCGCCGCAGAAACATGGATGAACGTCTGCCCGAGCATCGGTTCTGATTGATCCAATGAAGTGAACGACCGTCTGTTTGCACAGTCTTTGGCTAGTCCATCTACCGTGTGTCCGGTTCGTTCATTCAATGCCTTGTTAGTCACACCAGATCTAGACGTTCAAGATGCCTACCACTGTTCGCTTAAAAGTGATGATGTTCCTCCAGTTTTTTGTCTGGGGGGTCTTTTTTGTTTCGTTGGGCACCTATCTGGGTGTGATTTTCGAGGGCGAGGAGAATCTCAATTCCATCGTCGGCGGCATTTACTCGACTCAGACATGGGCTGCGCTCGCGGCACCTTTGATTGTCGGATTCGTCGCTGACCGATTGTTTAACAAAGAGCACGTCAATGCAGTCTTGCATCTCGTCGGCGGAGCATTGTTATGGTACTGCAGCACGATCGAATCTGATCCGGATCGCTTTTACTGGGTGATGTTAGCGTTCTTTATCTGCTACATGCCAACACTGGCACTGGTCAACGCGATCACTTTCCAGAACGTCAACTCAGTCGAAAGCGACTTTCCAAAGATTCGTCTTTGGGGCACGATCGGCTGGATCGTCGCCGGATTGGTTGTTTCGGAATCGTTCTTCGGCCTGTTTCCGGTTCCGGTTCTTCCAGGAGTCGTCGACGCTGCGAAGACTTCAGTACCGCTTCAAATCGGTGCTGTCGTTAGCTTGATTTATGGCGTCTACAGTTTCAGCCTGCCAAGTTCGCCACCCCAGGGTCGCGAGCAAGCTGTCAGCATTACCAAGATCATGGGGCTTGACGCGGTTCAGTTGTTTGCGAACCCGAGCTACTTGGTTTTCGCGGTCTGCTCCTTCCTGATTTGCATCCCGCTGGCGTTCTACTACGCACGGACGAATGAGTTTGTCACCTACATGGCGTTTGGTGACCGCACGACCGCGATCATGGCACTCGGCCAGTTGAGCGAAATCTTTTTCATGGCGTTGGTACCGTTCTTCTTGCAACGGCTTGGCGTCAAATTGATGCTGCTGGTCGGTATGTTGGCTTGGGCACTGCGATATTCGTTGTTCGGGTTGATGCCATCGAGCGGAGCGATGTTGATTCTGGGGATTGCGCTGCACGGGATCTGCTATGACTTCTTCTTCGTGACTGGGCAGCTTTACACTGACCGTCTCGCACCGAAGAACATGCGAACCAGCGCTCAGGCGTTGATTGGGCTTCTGACCTATGGTGCCGGAATGTTGGTCGGTAACTTGGTTCTCGGCAAATGGGGTGACCACATCGCGCTCGACCCGACCTCAAAAGAAGGCTGGGAAGCCGGCGCGAAAGAGTTCTGGCTTTTGCCGGCAGGTTTTGCCGCCGTCATTGCGGTTCTTTTCTTCTTGACGTTTTGGGATCGGTCCCAAGCAGCCAAGGCGAGCGTCGCTGGCGATGAAATTCCCGAAGACGACGTCAATGCGGCTCCAGATCCCGCCTAGTGATTTATCTGATGTGATCCGGCTGCCGCGGTGAATCCGAGCGGCGGCTGTGATTGACCAGTCAACCACATCCCCGATTCGTCTGATGCGGGCATTGGCGGAATTTCGTTGTGCGAGTTGAACAGCGTGTAAATCGCATTGCTAGATAGGCGATGCGGGCAACCAACGCTGGGTTGGGTGCAAGCGGCGTCACTTGTGTTCGGCAACTTGCGTTCGGCAATCTGAACCCTGCGTAAATTACACAACGTATTTGCGTTTTTACGCTACCGTCCACGATGCCGCCGCAGGACGCAAGTCTTGCTCATCTGACGCTCGCAATCGACTGTCGATTCCACACACCGGCTGGCTCCGTTGTGGCACGATGAGGGGATTCTGCGACACGAACCCAAAAATATGGGCGCGTGTGTCCTACGCAAGTTAGTGGTTGATCTGATATCCTTCCCGAAATTTGGATTCGATCGTACTGAACACCGGAAAATCGACGTGCCACGACGCGACGACATTAAAAAAATTCTGTTAATTGGAAGCGGCCCCATCGTTATTGGGCAGGCTTGTGAATTCGACTACTCGGGAACCCAGGCTTGCAAGGCGCTGCGTGAAGAAGGTTACGAGGTGGTACTGGTCAACAGTAACCCCGCAACCATCATGACCGACCCTGCGACCGCAGACTCGACCTATGTGGAGCCGCTGACGTGGCAAATGGTCGAAAAGGTGATCGAGAAGGAAAAACCTGATGCCCTGCTTCCAACACTTGGTGGGCAGACAGGGCTAAACGTCGCGATGGACTTGGACGCCAACGGCGTTCTCGAAAAGCACGGCGTCGAAATGATCGCCGCCAACGCGAAGGTGATCGCCAAGGCCGAGGAACGCGACCAGTTTAAGGTTGCGATGGAAAAGATCGGCCTGGACGTCTGCAAAGGCTTCACCGTCCACACGATCGAAGAAGCACGCGCCGCACTCGAAGAAGTCGGCCTTCCTGCCATCGTTCGCCCCAGTTTTACGATGGGCGGCAGCGGCAGCGCGATCGCGTACAACAAAGACGAATTTGACTCACTGGTCAAAAACGGTCTCGATCAATCGCCGGTCACCGAAGTTTTGATCGAAGAGTCGATCATCGGCTGGAAAGAATACGAGATGGAAGTGATGCGTGATGCGGACGACAACGTCGTCATCATTTGCGCGATCGAAAACTTCGATCCGATGGGCGTCCACACCGGCGACTCGATCACGGTCGCACCGGCGCAAACGCTGACGGACAAGGAATACCAGCGGATGCGTGACGCTTCGTTGGCTGTCATTCGTGAGATCGGTGTTGAGACCGGCGGTAGCAATATTCAGTTCGCGGTCAATCCGGACACCGGACGTATGATCGTGATCGAGATGAATCCACGCGTCAGTCGCTCCAGTGCGCTCGCTAGTAAAGCGACCGGGTTCCCGATCGCAAAGATCGCCGCGAAGCTGGCTGTCGGTTACCGACTGTGGGAACTCCCCAACGATATCACACAAAAGACCAAGGCATGCTTCGAACCGACGATCGACTACGTCGTTACCAAGGTTCCTCGGTTTGCTTTTGAGAAATTCCCAGAAGCCGACGCGACGCTGATGACGCAAATGAAAAGCGTCGGCGAAACGATGGCGATCGGACGAACCTTCCGCGAATCGTTGCAAAAAGCGCTTCGCGGTTTGGAAGTCGGTGCGTTTGGCCTGGGTAGCGACGGCAAAGACCTTTGGGGCACCGAAGAGCAACCCGATCGTGATGCGATTGTTGCCAAGCTTGGAACCCCAAACGCCGAACGTATTTTCTACTTGCGGTACGCGCTCAAAAGCGGCATGACGATCGAAGAGATCCATGGCATCACGCATATGGATCCTTGGTTCTTGGATCACTTGGCACAGATCATTGAACTGGAAAACAAAGTCCGTGAAGTCGGTTCGCTTGATGGTCTTGACTACGACATCATGTGGCGAGCCAAACGCGACGGATTTTCCGATCGCCAGCTGGGCATGATGGTCGGAGCCACCGAACTGAAAGTCCGTGAAAAGCGATTGGAGCTCGGAATTCGTCCGGTCTTCAAAAGTGTGGATACCTGTGCGGCCGAATTCGAAGCGTACACGCCGTATTACTACAGTACCTACGAACAAGAAGACGAGCTGCCGAGCAAGGGCGACCAAAAACGTGTTGTCATCCTGGGCGGTGGTCCGAACCGAATCGGTCAAGGGATCGAGTTCGATTACTGTTGCTGTCACGCAAGTTTTGCTTTGCGTGAGATCGGCTACGAATCGATCATGGTCAACAGCAACCCAGAAACGGTCAGTACTGATTACGATACGTCCGACATCCTGTTCTTCGAGCCGTTGACGATCGAAGATGTGCTCAACATCTGTGACGCGACCAAGCCAGACGGCGTCATCGTGCAATTCGGCGGTCAAACACCGTTGAACCTGGCTCGCGGTCTGCAAGAAGCCGGTGTCCCGATCATCGGTACCAGCGTTGATACGATCGAAGCGGCCGAAGACCGTGAGCGTTTCTTAGCCCTGATCGATCAACTCGGTTTGCGTCAGCCACCAAGTGGCATCGCCCGAAACATGGACGAAGCCCGCCGCGAAGTCGAACGGATCGGATACCCGGCGTTGGTCCGACCAAGTTTCGTTCTTGGCGGTCGTGCGATGGAAATCTGCTACGACAAGTCACAGTTTGAACGTTACGTTGCCGAGGCGTTCATCGTTGCTGATGGCCAGCCGGTCTTGATCGACCACTTCCTTGAAGACGCGACCGAAGTTGACGTCGATGCCGTCAGCGACGGTAAAGACGTGGTCGTGATGGGAATCATGGAACACATCGAAGAGGCTGGTGTCCACAGCGGTGACTCCGCCTGTGCGATCCCGCCGTTCTCGATCCCCGAGCCGGTTATCAATGAACTGCGTCAAGCGGCCGACAAGCTTGCTCGCGCATTGAACGTGGTCGGTTTGATGAACATCCAATTCGCGATTAAAACCGAAGACGGCAAGCCTGTCGTCTACGTTCTGGAAGTCAACCCTCGTGCCAGCCGAACCGTGCCATTCGTTGCCAAAGCGACCGGCTGCCCCGTTGCCAGTGTTGCGACAAAGGTAATGACAGGAATGTCGCTTAAGGAAATCGGCGTCACCAGCGAACCGATTCCAAAGCACGTTTCGATCAAAGAAAGTGTCTTCCCGTTCCGCAAGTTTGCCGGCGTCGACATCGTTCTCGGACCGGAAATGAAAAGTACCGGCGAAGTCATGGGCATCAGCGATAAGTTCTCGTTGGCGTTTGCCAAGAGTCAAATCGCTGCCGGAGTCACCCTTCCGACCGAAGGCAAAATCTTTGTCAGTTTGAGCGGACGTCATAAAGACAACGCCGGAAAGCTTGGACGAGATTTGATCGGACTCGGTTTCGAAGTACTCGCCACCAGTGGCACCGCATCGAAGCTTGAAGAGGAAGGCGTTCCGGTAACCCGTGTCAAAAAGCTTGCCGAAGGACATCCGAACCTGATCGACTATCTGAAGAATGAAGATGTCGCGTTGATCATGAACACACCAAGCGGGAAAGGGGCTCGTACGGACGAAGGAAAAATCCGTGCCGCAGCCGTCCAGCATGGCGTTCCATGTATCACCACGATTGCCGCCGCCGATGCCGCGGTGCGTGCGATGCAAGCACTGCGCGAAGACGCGCTGAGCGTGCAATCGCTGCAACATCGCTATCAGGAGTAATCCTCGGGCATGTCCGATACCCAATCCAAGCCACGTACCGCATCGGGTCAGGAATATGACCCGTCGACATTTCGCTTGCTGGTCGTTGATAACGAGGCGGCACATGCGCACGCGATGACGGAAAGCCTGGAAAAGGTCGGCTATAAATGCACCGTCGCCACCAGCGGCCCCGAAGCGGCGAAGCTGGTCGAGCGAGATACCTTCGACGTCATCATTACCGACATGGTGATGAATGACGTCGACGGAATGAAGCTTCTAAAGTTGGCCGGTGAGCGATTGCCAGACGCAGAAGTCGTCATGGTGACCGGTCATGCGACCGTGCCGATTGCCGTCGAAGCGATGCAGCAAGGCGCGTTTAACTTCCTCGAGAAGCCGATCACGCCTAATCGACTTCGTGCGATTGTCGAAAAGGCGGTCGGAGCCGTTGCACTGCGACGTCACAACAATGAGTTGATGTCGCGCTTGGATGAACGATTCGGCTTCGAAGGCATCATCTACGTCAGCAAGAAGATGCAAGAGGTCATCGATCGTTTGCGCCGTATCGCGGCGACCGATGCGACCGTCTTGATCACCGGTGAAAACGGTACTGGAAAAGAAGTCGTCGCCCAAGCGATCCACCAGAACAGTTCGCGCCGAAACAAATCCATTGTCGCCATCAACACTGGCGCGATCGCCGAAAACCTTGTTGAAAGCGAGTTGTTTGGTCACGTTAAGGGATCATTCACCGGTGCCGATGCAGACCGCGTCGGCGCATTTGAATATGCCAACGGCGGAACTTTGTTTTTGGACGAAGTTGGCGACATGCCAATGGGCACGCAGATCAAACTGCTGCGTGTTTTGGAAGAAAGCAAAATCACCCGAGTGGGCGACAACAAGGCGATCAAAGTCAACGTTCGATTGGTCTCGGCTACCAACCGTCCGCTGGAAGACATGATCGACGCGGGAACCTTTCGTAGCGATTTGTATTTCCGCTTGAAAGTGATCACCGTCACATTGCCACCGCTTCGAGAACGGCGGGAAGACGTGATCCCGTTGATGGATCACTTTCGCAAAATGTTTCTTCGCCGCCACAGCAAGCAGGCCGCCCATTTCACGCCTGCGGTCACCAAACGCTTCTTTGCGTATGACTGGCCCGGTAACGTGCGGCAATTAAGAAACTTCGTCGAAACGATGGTGGTGCTCGATACCGACGAGAAGCTCGATCTGGATGACCTTCCACCGGAATTGATGGATGAATCCGAATTGTCGATGCCCGAAGAGGTAATCGAGGTCCCCGGGATCCCTGATGCTGCCGATTCCGGATTGATCGGCCAGCCACTGAGCGTGATCGAGAAGTGGGCGATCGAAAAAACGTTGCAGTTGACCAATGACAATCGCGAAGAGGCGGCAAAGATCCTAGGGATCGGAGCACGCACGCTTTACCGCCGACTGGATCAGTACAAGAAGGAAGGCGATCCCGACGAGCTTGAAGTCGACGGCGACGAATAGTCATCGCCGTGTCATTGGTTTCGACTTCGGCTGATCCACAATCAGTGAACGGGGATTGCCACTATTCGGCTTCCCAATGCTCGTTGAAAAATCCCGCGTCGACAAACCGTCCAGGGGCTCTCGTCGTGGCACCATCTGTGATATCAACGATCGCCCAATCGGGCAGCTTCGGCGTCTGACGAGCGTTATTCAGATAGTCGTATTCTCGGAAAGTAAATCCGCTGTTTGCCACGATGTAGCGATCTGGATTAAGCGGGTTCGGTGACACAAAGATTCCGGCGTGGTTGGTTCGTGGGAACGACTGGCTGCCGAGTTGAATCTGGTCGGCAGTCCAACGAACCGGAAGTGCATCGGCCAGTCGAGCCAATAGAGTGTTGGATTCCGAATCGCCAAATGCGATCAAGTTCTTCGACGCGATCATCTCTTTGGTCACGTCGATGTCTTTCACCACACGGATGTCACCGCGAAAGTGTTTTCGCCAGTGATTCATTGCGTGTTTCGCTTCCTGTTCCGCCCATTGATGGAAAGCCTTGTCAGACGAGGTCCGCGTCGGCAATACAAAGATAAATGCATCCATGAACGCATCGTCGATCGGGCCCTGGATCCCCGGTTTCTTTCGAATTGCCCGATCGGGTTGACCGATTGACCATTTGCCATTTTGGTTGACCAATTTGACGTTCCAAGATCGATCCGATTTGATTGCGGGGCCTTCAATCGTTTGCCCGTCAATCGCGATGGCAGGTCGACATGGATAATCGCCTTGCCACTGCGCGGGGCCAAAGTCCAGTGTCAATGCCGTGACGTTCTCGGATTGAATCTCGACTTGAGCTTCGTTAACCAATTTTGCTTCCACGTGAGCCTTCGCCCAGTGCTGAACAAGACCGGTTAGCTTCAGCCAGTGCATCCGGTTGTAACGCAGCGTGTACGTGGTGAAGTCAATTTCATCGGGAGTCTCGCGAGAAACCAAGTTGGCAAGTTGATCCATTCGCTTTTCAATTTCCACTTTCGAATCTTCATGGATCTTGTGCGCGGTGTCGGGACCGATGATGTGGACCAAGTCGATGTGATGTTCACGCAGTGCTGATTGCATCACATCAGCCGCTTGCTTTTGTTTGTCGATTTCACCGCTGTAGGCGACGGTCGGACAATGAATCAGATTTCGGGCCCAAGGCGGACAATCGTAAAGTTGCCAAAGGGTGCGTTGGAATTCAGGAGTACCGGCGAGATCTTCTTGCTGGAATGACTTCAAAAATTCCGGCGTTTCACTAAAACCAGCACCCGGGTTTGCTGCGAAGAATTGATCGGGGTAATGCGTCGCGAATTGCCAACATGCGGCGCCGCCCATCGAAAATCCACGTGCCGCAATTCGCTGGCTATCAACGGGAAGTCGTGTTTTCAAATACTCCAACGATTCGAAAACGTCGACTTCGCCAGCGAATTTGAACGCGTTGCTGTATCGGCCAAAAGGATGAAGCACAAACGTGTCATCGGGCGTGTATTGCCCCGCATTGTTTTGTCCGGTCCACAGAAAGTTGACTTCGCTTAGCTTTTCGCCGCGACCGTGAAACCACAGGTCCAACCGCCGTGGGCGACGATCGTTTGCGGTGAAACCAGAGGGGACGACCAACGCATAGGGTTGATAAGAATCATCTATCTTTGATGTATAGCCGCCAATGATCAATTGTTGGTTTTCACCAGATCCGAATCCGACAACATGCGACCAATCGGCTTTGGACTTGGCACGTTCGATCCTCGCCGCGGCTTCGTCAAGTAACTTATCGGCGTTGTCGAGTTCACTTTCCTTGTAGAACTGATTGAGCACAATGGCCAGTTCTACAGCACGTGGGAAAACAAGGATTTCCGACTGAAGACTGGCCAAGTTTTTTTCATGAGCTATGGCTGCGGACTTTTGCCAAGACTTGCTTGTCTTCGTCGCTTGCGCCGCCTCAACCAGAACGGCCGACATCGATTTGCGAATCGACTCACATCGTTGGCGAAGCAATTCGATTTTCGCCCCGTCCGCTTGGATTCCGACCGGAGGTATCGGGCGAACGGATGTGGCGATGTTATCGGCGGGCCCATCGGCCAAGCCACACGAAGCGAATAGAAGTGATCCGAAGAGGAGAGACCGGCGCAGCATGGATGGCACCTTGAGGAGGAAGGGGGTTGAGGCGGGGAGAACTGAAGGAGTCCTAGTATGTACCGGCCAATAATATAACTGGTTACAGCACGGAGGAGCGGACTGCGCAATCCACTCGTCACAGTTGCTGTGACGCATTGAGTTACTGTCGGCACGGCGGAGCGTGCCGGGTACTTTGTTGATAGTACCCATCACAGTCCCTGTGGTGTGAGGCAGGGTTTGTCGACCAGTGGTTGAACCGCGATTTGGCACGGCGGAGCGTGCCGGGTACTTTGTTGATAGTCCCCATCACAGTCCCTGTGATGGGAGGCAGGGTTTGTTGCGCGGCGGTTGAGTACCGATTCGGCACGGCGGAGCGTGCTAGGTACTTTGTGATAGTACCCATCACAGTCCCTGTGATGTCAGGCATGGTCGGTCGCGCAGCGGTTAAACACCGATTCGGCACGGCGGAGCGTGCCGGGTACTTTGTTGATGGTACCCATCACAGTCCCTGTGATGTTAGGCAGGGGTAGTCGCGCGGCGGTTGAACCTCGATTCGGCAAGGCGGAGCGTGCAAGGTACTTTGTGATAGTACCCATCACAGTCCCTGTGATGTCAGGCACGGTTTGTCGCGCAGCGGTTGAACCTCGATTCGGCACGGCGGAGCGTGCCGGGTACTTTGTTGATAGTACCCATCACAGTCCGTGTGATGCGTTGGGTTACTGACGGCACGCCGGAGTGTGCAGTGGACTTTGGGGCTAGTCAGCTAACTGTGCTTCGGCCCAAAGGCTGGGATCTTCCATGACCGGATACTCAGGTCCCAGGCTTAATGTTTGCCAGCCAAGTTCGCGGTCGAGAACCGCGAAATAGAAACCCAGTCTTGACTGATCTTTCGGATCGTACCCCGTCATTGCTGGCGATGGGATCAAACCGCTAAGCTCGTACCCGTCATGACGAGCGAGTGTCTTGATTCGCAGTGTGTCCGGAGGAACCTGTTTGGGATTCGCCCTGGCCCGATTGATTTCGATCAGCGATGCGAGCGCTCGTTCGCGTCGTGGGCCGCCACCGGCTGGCATGAATAAGAATCGGTGACAGAAACCGGTCGCTCGGTGAATATTGGGACTGCAGCGCGTATCGACCCATAGGTGAAAACCGTCGGACTCATCGAGTCTCGTTTCGCGGCACCAAGGCAATTGCTTTTTTCCGAAAACTCGGATTTGAAACCCCAGCCCAGAATCGGACCATGCGATCCGAACGTCCGCATAGTTGCGGCGGTCTGCCAATGCACCAAACGATGGGACGCGGCAACGCTCGGGCAGTTGAAGCCCCTTGTCGGTCCACTCCAGTTCATCCCGCCGAATTGTCAATTCGAAGCGAAATAGCATCGTCGGATCGATGAATTGGTTCGGCTTCGTTTTAGGCGGTTGCATGTTCAGCAGTTTTGGACAGGAAACAAGTCTGGCAAGAATCGAACAGGCGTAGTGTGCACCACACCGTTGTTCGATGTCATCGACCGTCAGCTCGAAGCCTCTTTTTGGGCCAAGATAGTGATCGCGTCGAGAGCGAGCCGTAGTGACTTTGCGGCCATGACAAAATTGGTATGTCCGCTGACTTCGGGTTGAATCTCTTCGTAGAGTTCTGTGGCTTTGCGAAGCTTCGAAAGCTTTTTGCGAGCCATCTTCATGTACTTGGCGTCATCGTCGACTTCATCGATCGGGCCAACGGCCAAAATGAAATCATAGATGTCACGGACGATGTCTCTTAAGTCTTCATCGTCTTCGGATTCATCAGCGTGCTTTAGAAACGTGCGCACCATCCATAGGTGCGCAACTTGTTGATCAATCTGGATGACGCGATCATGCGAGTCGCTTGATGAGGTCATCGAATATTAAACCGGCGTTGGTGTCGACAAAAAGAATCAGGTTTCGGTCGGCGAGTCTGCCGCGGAGCCTGCTGCAGGGGAATTGTCAACGGAGGTCGTCGCCGCCGGTTTCGCGGGGGCGTGACCGTGCGGGGTGTAGTACGCGGTCAGGCAGATGCCGATAGCGACCAAACCCATTCCGACAAACATCAACGGGTTGCCTTCGTGGAACTTGAGGTACGATGCGATCGCGTTGACGGTGACAGCACCACCGAAAACGATTGGCATCACATAGCTGGGCTTACCGCCCGCTTTTGTTAGGGCGAACGTCAACGCCAGTGCGCCGAGTGCACCCAGGCTGCCCGCCAGAAATCCCCACTTCATCGCGGGATTGTAAGCGCCGCCATAATTAAAGTTGTCGCCCGAGACCGTCTTCATCATCAAAGAACCGCCACCGATGGCGATGACCAAGTAAGCCACGCCGATGAAAACGTAGGGTTTAAAAGGACCCCATTTGACAGCCGAATCAGGTGTCGCACGTGCGTTGGTAAGCGTCGGGCCGTAAAGTCCCCAGCAAAGGGCGACGCCAAGGGCGCACAGTACTGCGAATAGTTTCATAGTTGTGAACTGTAGTCTTGTGGTGGAGGGGCGAACCGGAGGGAGTTTTAGATCTTGTGAAGGAAGTGGCAGATATCGCCGTCTTGCATGACGTATTCTTTTCCTTCCACACGTAGTTTACCGGCTTGGCGAATTTCTTTTTCGGTGCCAAACGTTTCGAGGTCTTCCAAGGTGTAAACCTCGCATCGAATGAAGCCTTTTTCGAAGTCGCTGTGGATCACACCTGCGGCTTGGGGTGCGGTGGCGCCAGCGGGAATGGTCCACGCACGAACTTCTTTTTCGCCCGCGGTAAAGTAGCTCTGCAAACCGAGCGTTTTGTAAGCCGCTTGGGCGATCGTGCTTAACGCGGGGGCTTCCAGTCCGACGTCTTCGAGCATTTCCGCGCGGTCTTCGTCGTCCAGTTCCGCCAATTCGGCTTCTAACTTGGCGCTGACACAAACGACATCTGCGCCGGTCTTTTGCGCGTGTTCACGAACTTTATCGACGAGCGGATCTTTGCCTTCCAAGTCATTTTCGTCGACGTTGGCGACATACAGAATTGGCTTTGCGGTCATCAACCCGAAGCTGTGAATCGACTTCGCTTCCGCTTCGGTCAGTTTCAGAGTTCGCAGTGGTTGTTCTGATTCCAGATGGGCATTGCACTTTTCGATTGCCGCGACACGCAGTTTGGCTTCTTTATCGCCGCTTCGCGCGGTTCGCTGGGCTTTCGCCATCGCGTTTTCAAGCGTTTGCAAATCGGCCAAAACCAATTCGGTTTCGATCGTGTCGATGTCGGCTACCGGATCGACATTGCCAGCAACGTGAACCACGTCAGGGTCTTCAAAGCAGCGAACGACTTGCACAATCGCGTCGACTTGGCGGATGTGGCTTAGGAATTTGTTGCCCAAGCCTTCGCCTTCACTTGCACCTTTGACAATCCCCGCGATGTCGACCAGCTTCAGAGCAGCCGGAATGGTTTTCTGCGGTGTGATGTACTTTGTGATTCGCTCCAAGCGTTCGTCCGGGACGTTGACGATCCCCTCGTTCGGCTCAATCGTGCAGAACGGATAGTTTTCACTTTGGGCGGCTTGTGAGCTCGTTAAAGCGTTGAAAAGCGTGCTTTTTCCAACGTTTGGCAGACCGACGATCCCGGCTTCCATCGATATTGTCTTTGGCAGTTGCAGTGACTGGAATAAAAGGCAAAGCGTATCATCGTCCGACCAGTTTTCGAAGGGCACATTGCGCAGGTTGGGGCCGGGGTTGGGACGGAATACGGTTCCCCCGAAACCGGTCGATAAAGTGCCACGCCGCCGGAGAAGTTTCACTGGTCGTTACAAGACGACTGAGATAGCGGTGTTGCACAGCCGAGACGGGATAAATCATGAAGAATCGCCAGATTTCTTGACGAGGAAGTGCAATCGCACGAGGCGGAATTCGCAGTCACGGAGGACCATCGAAACTCGCAATCTGAAAAGGTCTTTCCAGTGCGACGCTTCACCCTCGGAGCCATTATTCTTCTTGCAGGCGGCTTGATGTCCCTGCCATTTCGTCGACCAAGTGTGCCAGATCCTGGCCCGAACCCGGCGAATCGCTATGGCGCCCCCGAAAACTTTGACGACCGCACCATCGAGATGTTGGTTCAGGAAGTCACTGCGGAGGTCGACGTTCCGACTCTCTATGAGCCTCAGCGGGAGATGATGAAGCCAGATCCTGTCACAACCGTGAATTCGATGCCTTTACGGTATGAAGACACGGCGATTCCCTTGCAGCCGGATCCGCTGTACGCCGAGCGTTTCAACGCCGCTGTCAGTCAGAATGCACAACAGCCGGTTGCTGCGCGTTCGCCCTTGCCGCGAAACTCACTCCCACAGCCGCCATCAGGGATCACGACCCAGCCCCAAACGACGATGGCAAGCAATCCCACAATTTCTAGCGAGGATGCGGGACGGATCGCAGAGTTCGAACGGCGATTCGCAGGAACTGAGTTTGTTGACGAAACCGTTTCAGAGCTGCTGATGAACCCCCATCCCGCGCGAGCTTTGGTGCCGACTGCTCCGGTTCGTTCCGATAGCGCGCCACTGGTTGCTGATGAACAAGGTTTCCGCTCACAGACAACTCCGTTTGCGGTGCCACACCCGCAAAACTATTCGACTCTGCCGGCGTCTGCGGCTCGTCTTACCGACAACGTCACCCCTGATCGCGGCGGAAGGCCTGCAGACCAGTCTATTTTACAGACATTGCCTGCAGGCGATTTGTCTGTCGAGCCCGATGCGGCTCGTCAGCGGCATTGGATTCGACAGCCGGATTGATAAGATTGAGGCGTCGGACGGACTGTCCGATCGACTATCACTTGAGGCGAATCGTTGCCCTTGAAGCCGGCGCGTTTTGCCCGTTCGCTCACCGGACCGAAGATTGGATTATCGAGCCCTGATGAGTGGCCAGCGACGAGGGCTGGTCGCGATGCTTTTGCGTTGTGGTCTTCGCGTTGCCGCGCTGCCGTATTCGTGGGCGGTTCGAATCCGCAATCGAAAGTTCGACAATCAGCCCAGTCACACTCAGTCGGTTTCGGTGCCTGTCATCAGTGTTGGTAATTTGACCACCGGCGGTACAGGAAAGACGCCCATCGTGGCGTACTTGGCAAAGTGGTTTCGGGCACACGGAATTCGTGTTGCGATTGTCAGCCGCGGGTATGGACGCGGCGACGCATCGGAAAACGATGAGGCCAAGGAACTGCATCAGCGTCTTCCTGACGTTCCCCATATTCAAGACCCTGACCGCGTGGCAGCCGCGCAGATCACGATCGATGAACTAGAAACACAGCTGATCCTGATGGATGATGGGTTTCAGCACCGGCGGCTTGGTCGAGATCTGGATATCGTTTTGATCGATATGACCTGTCCGTTTGGCTATGGGTATGTCTTACCACGCGGATTGCTGCGAGAGCCCATAGCGTCGCTGTCGCGAGCCGACTTGGTGATCCTCACGCGTTGTGATCAAGTCAGTGAAAAGGAAATTGATGACGTCCTACAGACGATCAGAAAGGTCAAGCAAACCTTGCCTGTCGTTCGTTGTTCACATCAGGCAAGTGGATTACTGACGTACCCAAATACCACATGCCCGCTCGATCAGTTAAGCGGTAAACGAATCCTAATGGTTTCCGGAATTGGCAATCCCGACGCTTTTCAGCGAAGCCTTACCGATCAAGGAGCAACGGTCGTCGGTCGCCGTGACTTGGCCGATCATGTTGAATTCGATCGGGAAGTGATCAGGGAACTCGAGACATGGGTTCGCAGTTTTCAGGGAGCTGACATGCTGGTCTGCACCCATAAAGACTTAGTCAAAATTCAAGCTGACCGACTGGCGGGATTACCGCTCATGGCGTTGACGATCGAGGCGAAAGTGGACGCGTCTGATGAGTTCGAGCACCTGTTGCAGCAAGTCAAAGTGAAAGCCGAAGCAATCGAGTCCGAGTTTTAGAAGGCAGAAGGCGCGAATGGCTATACGTCAGAGACGGGGCCTTGTGGTCTGACTCTTGTCTGGCTGTTGCGATCGAAGTGTGGCCTTGGAACCACGCCGGTGCCTTGCCCTTCGTCACTGTGGACCGCCAACGCTGCCATTCGTTGTTCGTTTTTGCGATCGGAAAACTTGGTTGCCCCATCAAGATCGCCCAAGTATTCTTCGCGGACTTGCGGATGCTGTTTAACTTCTTCAGGTGTTCCGTCAATCAACACTCGACCGGCGGAGATCACATAGCAACGATCGACCGTTCCCAGGATTTCTCGGGCCGCATGGTCGGTGATCAGGACGCTGATTCCTGATTCACGGAGTTGCATGATGACACCCTGGACCGACTGGACGGTGACCGGGTCAATTCCGGCGAACGGTTCGTCCAGCATGACAATGTTCGGTTCGGAAACGAGGCACCGGGCGATTTCCAAGCGTCGGCGTTCGCCGCCGCTTAGACCCGCGGCACGACTTTTACGAATGTGGGTGATGTTAAATTCTTCCAGCAATTCGTCGGTGCGGATTCGCCGCTGTTTGCGATCCATCCCCAGTAATTCCAACAGCGCCGAGATGTTTTGCTCGACGGTCAGTTTTTTGAAGACGCTTGGATCTTGAGGCAGATAGCCCATATGCCCGTCGCGTGCGCGGCGAAACATTGGCCAGTCGGTGACGTCGCGACCTTCTAGGTAGACGCGTCCACGATCGGGTTGCACCATCCCGCAGATCATGCGGAAACTTGTCGATTTTCCAGCACCGTTCGGACCGAGCAGCCCAACAATCTCGGCTCGGCCGACTCGCAAATTCACGCCGTCGACAACGCGGCGACGACCATACGTTTTTTGCAGGTCGATCGCTTCCAGAACCGGAGTCACTTCCTGGTCAGACGGTTTCATGATTTGCGAATTCCATTTGCAAAGGATGTTTGCCGAGATGGCTTTGTGATAGCTGGGGGTGGGCTATCGAATCAAGCGAAATCGGTCGAAGTTCGGCGTAAACGGCAGCGGCGATCGCCAGGGGTGTGGCCAGAATACCAGAACGGCTTTACCAACCAACAAGTCACGTGGGACGTACGAAGCGTCCGCGTAGACTTCGGCGCTTTCGCGTACATGAGACGGCAGGTCTGTCGATGCCCGTTTGGTTCCCGCCCAACAGCGAGCGTCAAGACTTTCAGGGCTGTTGTCTCCCATCGGAAAGAACTGGTCTTCGCCGAGTTCGAATGAGACTTCGCGACGCGTTTTCCAAATCGGATACTCTGTCCACAGGTCCGGATTTTCAAGAATCTTCTGGATCTCGACATCCGAAATGCTGTTGTTCGCCAGCCCGTAAAGTTCGCTGGGAGAGTAGTCCATCAATTGGTAATTGCTGGTGTTCGTCGCGATGTAATACTTGTCGCGACTGATTTGAACTCGGTTGACGGTTGCCTGCCCACCACGGACAGCGACGGCAAACGGCGATGCGTCAAGCGGACGCCCTGGACCTTCATAGTACGGACGGTTGTTGGCGATGTCTTCGTGAATCAGGGAAACATCGTAGGTCGTTGGGCCCTCGAAGCTGACGCGTTCACCGTCTATCCACAATCGCAATTCGTCGTCGCAATTTGAAAAGCGAATCGCGACATTTTGGCCGGCTCGTAGCGATGTGTTCGCGACAACGGTCTCAGCTGGGCTGTCGTCGTTTAAGTCACCGAAAACCGCCTGGGCAGCTCCGCCAAACAATGCGGAAACGGTTGCTTTACCTGTCGAGAGGTCGATCGAACACCGGTATTGGACACCTGCTTCGGTGATTTCAAAAACAGCGGTCTTTGATTCAGGCGAGGTCTCCAACTGAGTTTCAACGATCAGGTCGCCGACCCAATGAAGACCTTCGTTCGCGATTCCATTTTCACCGAAGTCGACATAGTCAAATTGAGACAGCGGACCTCCCGGTTCGTAGCCTTCTTTGGGAGTCGGCGAATTGATCGAACCGACAAAGATCCCGGTAACGTTTTTTGCCAGCGAGCCCAAGTTTGAAAACAGCGACGGGCGTGCGGGACGTTCCGGAATCACTTTGCCACTGGAGATGCGTTCGTTGTAAACCTTGCTGGTCGGAACGCTGATGTAGCAATCGTAGGCATAGTAGTCCGAAATCAGTCGACTTTGGTATGGATCGACGTCTGCGAGTGATTCGCCATCACGGGCTTGGTTCCATTGCACGCCGCTGGGGTAGTGATGGAAATATCGCAGCCAGCGGTCTTCGGTCTCAGATGCGTTGTCAATTTTCGCAACGAGTCCGGCTTCGCTGCGAGAAACCTTCCAGGAATCCTCCGGTGGTGCCTGCGAGCCTTCGTCCCAAGCTTGGAATCGACTGGGGTAGTCCGCTTTGATCAGTAGCTGCGATTGTTGGCTGGAGTCGTAGACGTGATGCCGCATCGCCATCAATTTTTGATCCGGCTTACGCAGGATCTCTTTTTTGCCTGATCGGTCGGTGACATAAACATCGCCATGGCGGATCGAAAGGGTCTCGCCCGGTAGGCCGACGAGCCGCTTGATGTAGTTTTGCTTCGGGTTGCCCGGGAACTTGAAAACAATCACATCCCAACGTTTCGGATCGCTAACGGCGTATGCGTATTTACTGACAAGAATTCGATCGCCGTTGAATGTCTTGTCGTTCGATTCGTTGATAAGGTCAAGATTGTTGACCGCTCGGCAATTCGGGCAAATTCCCGCGACGACCGTTTCGTTTTGAATCAAACCGCGACGTTCTTTGCTCGCACCGACCTGAAAGCGGTGCTCGCATTCGGAACACCAAATGTCCTTATGGGCTCCCATCAACGCGGGGGCCATCGAACCGGTCGGAATCACAAATGCTTCGGCGATGAACGCTCGAAACAGCAAAGCCAGGATAAATGCGACAACGAATGCTTCGACCGTCTCTCGGCCGCCTTCGGTGCGAATCGCCTCGGCACGTTTCTCTTCGCGAGTTTGACGAGTGGTGCGAGCACCTTTTCCCTGATCGGAGTCCTTTGGCGAGCCGTCGTTGTCCACGGTCGATTCTGGACCCGAATCGGATGTCGTTTGGTCCGGGGATTTATTCGATTTTCGAGGCATTCAATCGTCGGCGATCGGAAAGAGGTTTGGGCG
The DNA here is from genome assembly GCF_020966635.1 of Stieleria sp. JC731. Taxonomy (NCBI): domain Bacteria; kingdom Pseudomonadati; phylum Planctomycetota; class Planctomycetia; order Pirellulales; family Pirellulaceae; genus Stieleria; species Stieleria sp. JC731. The sequence goes on from NZ_JAJKFQ010000011.1 coordinate 1,406,753, forward strand.
GCGCTGGCAATCTGGGAGGAAATTGTGTCGGCGACGCATTTTGCGTGCCATCCTAGCGGTTTCGCTGTTCGAAGGGAACTTCGATTCAAACGCCAAATTCTTGGTCGCGAATTTGTTTTTGGCCTTCAATGCGACTTTAAATGGGGGACGGAGGCCCCAGAAACAGGGACGTTTTTGCGAGCGTGGTTCGGAAACAGGGAATGCCGCCGGTGGCAGATTTCTCGGCAACCTGGAAGACAACACAGGTGTAAGAAACCTGCACATCGATCGTCAGAACCTATAGAATGACACGGAGATTCACCGACGATACCGCTTAGGATTGAAGCCCTACCATGCGACTTCTCAATTTGCGAACGCAGCCAGCAATCAAGGCAGATGCTTTTAAGGCCGTTGCAATCGCTCTGGCAGTAATTTTGTCCTGTCAATCCGCATCAGTGGTCGCCGTTCAGCAATCCGATTCAGAACAGTCGAACCAATCGAGCACGGACCATTCCGCTCAGGTCAGTAAAGCATCCAAAGGTTCGGCGAACACACAGCTGATCGCGGAATTGATCAACAAGCTTGGTAGCGACAGTTACGCGACCAGAATTCGTGCAAGAGACCAGCTGAAGGCTTTCGGTTTGGAGGCTTTCGACGCGTTGTACGAGGCTCAAAAACACGACGATAGCGAAATCCAATCTGCCGCTCGGTACTTGCAGACAAGTTTGCAAGTCAACTGGTCCAACGAAACGGACCCGAAGCAGGTTCGCGAAATCCTTTACGAATACGGTGCGCAAAATGCGACCGATCGTCTCGCCCGAATCGAACTGTTGGGGCGGTTGCCTGATTTCATGGGCGTCGAAGCTCTGGCCAGGCTGTCGCGATTTGATCGTGAAGTTGAATTGTCCCGCCGCGCAGCGATGTTGGTGTTGAAGCAACCGATTCCCGACGAACGCAATAAGCGATTGATGCTTGCCGAAAAGATTCAGTCGGTGATTGACGACAACTCGCGAGACTCCGTCAATTGGTTGCGTACCTACGCGGCTGATCTTGTTGATGGTAGGTATGAACCGACTCGTTGGCAGGACGTTGTGATCACTCAGCGGCAGAAAGTTGATATCGGCGTCGACCCTGACATCACTGCCGAATCCGTTTTGAAGCTCATCAAAGTCATTGCGACGCGAGCAATCGAAGAAGACGAACGTCAATCGGCACTCGATCTTGTTCTCGCCAATTTGGATTTGATTTCTCCAGCTACAAAGGATCTCGCCGATCAATCCGATTGGGCGATCACTCATGAGCTATATCCATTTGTCACGGAGTTGTACCAACGACATCGCCATGCCTTTGCGATGAATGCCGAGTTGTTGTACTCCGCCGCGCAAGCCTTCCGTGACAACGGCCAAGTCGAAGAAGGTAATCAGTTGGCCATGGATGCATTTAAGGTTTCACCGCTTCCCGACGTCACGGTTGAAGAACTGGACGATGCGGACGTAGCGCCCAGCGAGGAAGAAAAAGCCAAGCTCGGTCTGACCGATCATCAGCTCGAAGATGTCGCATCCAGTCACCTTGCCGTTGCGTTGCAATTAAAGATGCGAGGTCAATTCGATTGGGCCGAACGTGAATACCGAGCCATCGTGGGGAATTGCGGAATCGAAACTTATGTCGGTATTCGATCGCGTATCAACCTCAGCTCACTCTTTGCCGAGCAGCTAAATCATGCGGACGCAGTGAAAACACTGGCTCCATTGGTTGACCGAATCGAGCGAGACCAAGAATTTGTCAAAAAGCTATTGGCCTATGACATGCTAAGCCAATTCATCCAAAGCGAGTACCACTTTCGTACTGCGATGGCACTTTTGGCGAAGGAACCGGTTTCTCAAGAGGATCTGGAACAGGCAAAAGTAAAGCTCCAGACGGCATACAATCAAGACAGTGGCAACATCGATATTCTCATTCAGATGTTTCGTATCGACGATCCCAATGATCAAGATTGGCAGACACAGGTTGCACGTCAATTGAAGCAACACATTCAAGCGTCGAGTGAAGCGATTCGGCGCTATGAGGCTTCAAAACGTGCGATGTCAGACGATCGTTACCGGATGCTGCTCGGCGAAAAATACAACGAGTATGCGTGGTTGGTTGCCAATACGAAGGGTGACTACCAACAGGCGCTTCGATACAGTCAACAGTCGCTAAAGCTATCTTCGGACGATAACCCTACCCAGCGGGCTGCTCGTTTAGATACCTGCGCTCGTTGCTACTTTGCCATCGGAGATATCGAAAACGCTATCGTGACCCAAAAGGAAGCTTTGCAATACGATCGCAATTCGCTTCCGATGATACGACAGTTGGCCGAGTTCGAAGCCGCATTGAACTAATGCGGCATAAATTCATCTCGTCCGGTTTAAAGTTTAAACAGTGCAACGTTAGACACTACAACTTTGACCGCATGCCGCTTCGTCTGCCTCACTGACAGGCAGTCCTGCTTTCTGCCATGCTGTGAATCCACCGGTTAGGTTCACAACCTCGTAACCTTCGGCTTGCAATAGACTCGCCGCGATGGCTGATCTGGCGCCGCTTCGGCACTGGGTTGCCACTCGTTTGTCTTTGTCCAAGCCGTCAAAGTTGCCAGGGATTTTACCCAGGAACCGATGTTGTGCTTCTGGAATATGCCCGTCTCGCCATTCGGCTTTGCTGCGGACATCGATTAGTTGCACCTGTCCAGATTGGATGCTTTCAGAAAGCTCTTCAGGTGTCTCGCTAGCGTATGACTCAGTCGTCTTGTTCTCCTGAACCAATTCGTTTCGCTTGAACACACCCGCGATTTCGTCGATTCCAATTTTCTGCAGCACACGAATCGCCTCCTGCATATCGGCGGGCGATGATTCGTTGTCTTCGCCGATCAGGTAGACCGGCTTGTCATAGTCCAAAATCCAGCCGGCCCAAGTGGCCAGCATGTTGTTTGGAAGGTTTATCGTTCCGGGCACATGGTGTTTGCCAAATTCGGATTGGGCGATCAAGTCAATCACGGTCCCAGTTTCAATTGCCTTTTCGAGCTGATCGATATCGCAATCGCAGGTTGTGTACGATTGCCCGATGATGGCGGGGCCTTCTTTGTTGACTCGCTTCATCACCGCGAAGTATTTCGGGGCCTCCGGTTGATCATCCAAGATGTATTCGACGAACTCGTTTTCATCGGTGAACTGCAACGCTGGATTGAAAAGCTTTTCGTATCCGACTGTAGATGACGGGATCGCACCTAAGCCTTTTCCGCACGCGCTGCCGGCACCGTGGGCAGGCCAGACTTGCAAGTGGTCCGGCAGTTCCTTGAATCGCTCTGCCGATTTAAATAGGTCCCGAGCGCCAGGCTCGGCGGTGTCGGCCAATCCAGCGGCTTCCTCAAGAAGGTCTGGTCTACCGATCGATCCGACAAACACAAAGTCGCCGGTAAAAATTCCCATCGGCGAATCGGCACCACCGCCTTCATCGGTCAAGACGAAGGAGATGCTTTCGGGTGTATGCCCTGGCGTGTGCATGACTTCAAATTTAACCAGCCCGATTTTAAATGAGTCACCATCATGTAGTGCTTCATGAGGGTACTCATCGAGAAACTGGTACTTCCATTCGTCAGGTCCTTCGTCTGACATGTACAGTTTCGCGCCGAGCCGATCTGCCAATTCACGTGCCCCAGAAACGTAGTCGGCGTGGATATGCGTTTCGGCAACAGCAACAATCTCTACACCTTCTGACTTCGCAGCCGAAACGTACTGCTCGACATCACGTCCTGGATCGACGATCACCGCTTCTTTGGAACGCTGGCAGCCCACCATGTAAGACGCGTGTGCAAGCTTTTTGTCATAGAAGTATTTCAACAACATGTTTCTGCTCCTTCTTTTATTTGGAAGTTTAAGCGTTCAATAAAACTGATTTGGAGATCACAAAGATCGCGACGAGTACGACGCCGATCGCAAATACCTTTTGCAGTGCCGGACCCTGCAGTCGCTTCGAGACGATTCCACCTAGCCACATCCCTGCGAACCCGCCGACCAAAAACTGAACGACGATGGCTAGTTGCAATCCGCCACCAGATGCCACATAAGTCGATACACCGCTGATACTGACCAAAACGATTACCAACAGGGATGTGGCAACGGCTTGGTGAATTTTCATTCCGCTGAACAGCACCAGTGCCGGAACGATGATGAAGCCGCCTCCAACTCCGAACATGCCTGATAGGATTCCGGTGATAAGCCCGAGTAGGGCGAGCAGCATCGCGCATCGAGATGTCAGCCGCAGCTTTCCGTCACTATCCCGTTGGCAAGTGGCCTTTTCGCAGTCTTCAATTTCGGTTTGCTGTGCGGAATCCGCACCGACAGCGTTTTGTCGACTCTTCTGCCACATGCGGTAGGCGACGACAAACATCAGCACGCCAAAAAGAAACAAAAGCAATTGATCGGCAATCAAGGACGACAGGTAGTTTCCAATTGGCGCGCCAAACATGCCGGATACCGCAAACAGCACACCTGTTCGCAATTCAACTTCGCCGCGTATCAATTTCGGCGTCACTCCAAACAACGCGGTGCCTCCGACCGAGGCGAGCGAGATTCCGACCGCCTCTCGAGGTGCAACTGCCAAGCCGTAGACCAAAAGCGGAACTGCAAAAACACCCCCGCCCCCGCCGGTAAGTCCCAGCGCGAAACCAACAATGCTTCCGAAGATGATCGCGATTCCGATCATTGGATTCATCCAGTGGCTGAAAAGTGTCACGCATCCGCAGACCTAAAACCGCTCGGGTTGAGAGGTCGAGATGCGACGAGGTGTTGTGTTGGCGAGCATATCCAGTGGCTCGCTTTCTATAGGTCAATATATCGCCAGGTCGCGAGGTGTCAAGTTAATGGTTCTGACTGGATTGGCAGATTTGCTGCTTCGATGGCCCATTTCATCAACTTTGCTGTATCGCGAGCCGTTTGGCGGCAGAAGACTCTGCAAACACGGTGCCAGTTTCCGTGGCGGTTTCCGGAAACGTTTGGCATCGCATGGGCGTCTGTGTCGATGTCATAGCCGCAGTTGCGTGAACCCAAACGCATCACCGCCGAAATCAACCGTCGCTAGCGCGATTCGGCTCAGTTCACTTCTCCACCCTGAGCCGCAAAGGCGCTAGCCGCGGTTACGTGAACCCAAACACATCACACCCGAAATCAACCGTCGCTAGCGCGATTCGGCTCAGTGGACATCTCCAATCTGAGCCGGAAAGATGCTAGCCGCGGTTGAAATCAACGCCGGGAACCGCAGGCTGGCGCCAAGCGGCTGATGTTAGTTTTTTTCGATGGTACTAATTCAACGCTGCCACGATCGCGTGCGGCTGGGATCGGAAATCATCCAACCGTCGCTAGTGCGATTCGGCTCAGTGCACGTCTCCACCCTGAGCCGGAAAGATGCTAGCCGCGGTTGAAATCAACGCCGGGAACCGCAGGCTGGCGCCAAGCGGCTGATGTTAGTTTTTTTCGATGGTACTAATTCAACGCTGCTACGATCGCGTGCGGTTGAGATTGGAAATTATTCAACCGTCGCTAACGCGATTCGGCTCAGTGCACATCTCCAACCTGAGCCGCAAAGGCGATAGCCGCGGTTGAAATTAACGCCGGGAACCGCAGGCTGGCGCCAAGCGGCTGATATTAGTATTTTTCGATGGTACTAATTCAACGCTGCTACGATCGCGTGCGGTAGGGATTGGAAATCAGCCAACCGTCGCTAGCGCGAATACGGCTCAGTGCACATCTCCAATCTGATCCGCAAAGACGCTAGCTGCGGTTGAAATTAATGCCGGGAACCGCAGGCCGGCGCCAAGCGGCTGATGTTAGTTTTTTTCGATGGTACTAATTCAACGCTGCTACGATCGCGTGCGGTTGAGATTGGAAATTATTTAACCGTCGCTAGCGCGATTCGGCTCAGTTCACTTCTCCAATCTGAGCCGCAAAGGCGCTAGCCGCGGTTGCATGAACCCAAACGCATCACACCTAAAATCAACCGTCGCTAGTGCGATTCGGCTCAGTGGACGTCTCTAACCTGATCCGCAAAGACGCTAGCCGCGGTTGAAATCAACACCGGAAACCGCAGGCTGGCGCCAAGCGGCTGATTCCGGCTTGCGGTATCCGAACACGAGGTTATTCGGAGCAAACCCGTATGGGGCGGATGGCGACTTCGGATGCGTTACCGAAGAGAGCGTTCCAGCAGCAGGATTAATTCATCGATTGCGATCGCTAGCTCGGCGTCTTCTTCGTCGCGGATTGCACGCAGCCAGTCAGTTGCCTCGCGGGCTTCGTCACTGGAAAGAAAAGGATCGATGGTCGAATCGGAGGTCCAGAATGCTTTAGGGCCCGTTTTGCGGGGGCCGGAGATGCCTGCCTCGTCAGTGCCAGATAGACTTAGGTCTTTCGCCCCACCTAGATGATTGGCTGGTCCGGTGCCGGTTGTTTCGTCGTCTTGGCTGGAAGGCAGGGGCTTTGGCGTTTGATCGTTGCCAGCGGTCGGATTTCTAGTCGCCTCGCCACCAACAGTTCCTCCGTTTTCGAGGGTGTTCAAGATGTTGATGATTAGCAATGCGTCTAGTGCGGTAACTTGGCCGTCGCCATTGACATCGTATCCAAAGCCTGGGTCACCAGGTCCGACAGGTCCGGGGCCGTAGATATTCAGATAATTGATGATGCGCAGCGCATCGCTGGGGCTAATCGTGCCATTCCCATCGACGTCGTAGGGATTCTCGTCGTTATGAAACGGAGAGCTATCTTCGAGGACTTCGATTAAGAACGTTTTATCGATTGAGCTGGACTCGCCTTCGGGAACGTAGGCTGTGATCGTTAGTTCGATTTGTTGGGCCGCAGAATAGCGAACGTAAACATCGTCGATCAGTTTTAGTGTCGCCCCGTCAATCTCGAAACGTGAATCGTTCACGGCCAACGTATAGCCTTCCGGTTGGCTAACCGAATCGAGCGTAACGTTTCCGACGGTGGCGCCCGAATGCAGCTCCATCACGGTTTCGTTGCTAAGCGAGATTGAACCACCGTATTCGGGTTGGTCCTTCACCTGCAACTCGAATTCTTTCGAAATCGAACTACCGGCGTCGTCTCTTGCCGAGACGGTCATGACGAGGACGGGTTCGGTTTCATGGTCGAGCGATTCGTCGTGCTTAAGCCAAAGCTCGTTGTCGTTACGGATTTCGAAGCGATCATCGTCGACTGAGTAAATGGTCGGCTGGTTGCGGTCTTCGTCGTAGGAGCTCAATCGGGCGATGTAGGCTCCAGCCACATTTTCATCGACTTCGCTGCCACCAATCACTAACTGTGTGACCGGGTCATTTTCATCCCCGACTCGCACGACAATGTCTTGGCTGAAGTAGATCCCGGTTTGACGATCGACACCGGCAACTGCCATATAGATGACCGGTTCGAATTCATAGTTCAGGGGCCCATCGACCAAGACCAGATTGCCATTTCGGATATCGAAACGGGGATCAAAGACGGCAAGTTGGTAATCGTCGCCGTATCCATCAGCGTAATCGACATCGGCAACCCGAAGGCTGCCAACGACGTATGGGCCTTCGGTATGCTCGGGGATTTCACCGCCGGAAAAGATGATCCCCGAGGGTGGGTCCGGCTGACCGGCGACATTTAGCGAAAAAGCGATTGGCGAAGAGACGGATTGGCCGTCATGAAATCGCAACGAGAACGAATCGGCGCCGAAATAGTCAGCGTTCGGTTGATAGGTAAGAACGCCTTCTTCGGACAGGTCGACCGAGCCATGAGTCGGGGCTTGGACGATCAACGGGATGAGACGATCACCATCATCGTCGTTGACAACCTGAGCAATCTGAGACGGGTTGATGGTCAATGCCGTGTCTTCGAGGGCATTGGCTGAATAGGTCGGTTCCGTTACCGGTGGCGTATTGGGTTGATCAAGATGGACGCCGAAGTCTGCTTGATAAACTTCGTTCGCCTGTGTGACCTCAACCCGGTGGGCTTCCGATTGTCGGAACGAGATCTTGGAAACACCTGTCGAGGATAATGCGAAGTAGGACGCAAAATCAGAGCCTGCAATGACCGCTTGTGGCGGCGTTGCACCGAGATCAACTGAGCCTAGCTCTTGCGCGTTCTGGATTCCGCGTAGCGTCAGCGTGTTGCCGCTATCGCTTTGGTTGATCGTCGCCAACGCGTCGAAGTCGGCAACGAATTGGGCGCGACCATGAATATCGTCGAAGCGTTGCAGTTCGGCAAAGTTCGCATCGACATCAACAACACTGACGTGACCACCGGCGTTTCGGATTGCTAAGAGGCCAGCTTCATCGTCAAAGCTTAGCAGTTCGGTTGCGCCGACGATGACTGTTTGAGAACCTTCGACCCAATCGGCCGAACGGTTGTCCCAAAGCGAAGTTTGCAGCGCTGGAAGTGATTGTCCGTCATTGCCGCTAGTTGCGACCGGCCAAGCGACCACACTTCGACTGCTGGGCAATTCGGGTGCATTGGCAGAGACGTTAATTGCGGACCCGGACGCGAGCACTTGTGCTTGCGCGGGGATGATCTGTGGAGTTTGATCGATCGCGACCGAGATCAAATTGCCCGATTGATCATCAAGGCGAATGGAGGGCGCGTGCAGCGAGTGAAGCAGTGTTTGATCGTCCTGGTATTCGACGACCAGTCCGTAGCCATCGTTGCCAACGGTCGCGTCGACACTGGTGCCGGAGAACAGCAGTTCGGGTTCATTGCCTAGTGGCCGAACGAGCCACAGTCCGCTCTGGTCAACCGATCCACTGCCAGCATCCCCGAGAACCAAAGTTGCTTTCTGGCCTGAGTCCGCGACGAGCGGGGCGACAATGGCGGAAGCGGAAAACGGAAGCGACTGTATTTGTGCGGATGTCCCGGATGTGCTTAACAGGACTAGCGATGTCGAGGTCGCGATGTGCAGGGTATCGTCAGCACGAGCGGCGTCGACAGCTTCGGAAAGATCCAGTTGCGGGGCCAGTTGTCGGCTGGTCGCTTCGACGGGGAACGTTTGCCTTTGTGACTTGGAGCCATCAAAAAGTCGTACCGGGTGGATTCCCGTTTCGACGTCATCGAAACGGTAAACGCCGTCTTGGTCTGCCAACTCGTAGCGTTCGCCAGAATCCAACTGAGCATTATCGTTGGCGTCGATGTACGCCAATCGAGACTCCAGACGCTGCTCGCCCTGTTCGGCTCGCATTGAGCCATCGGTGTCATGAAAGACCGAGCCGGTGATGACCGCCAAGACACGTCGCTGGCCGAGCGTCTCGAATACAAGCCGACGCCGGTTTTCGGACCGTTTCCCGCTAAGGGCGGACTTGATCGTACCGCGCAGCGACAACGTGCGGCGAGCGGTCTCGCTGTCACGTCGAATCGATCGCCGCCTACTTCCCATGATGATGCGGTATTCCTTTTGAAGTTGCTTCCAAGATGTCAGGCCGCCCACCCGTCGTTCGCCCGAGGCCTTGGACCTCAACACGTTTGTTGGACTGCAGATACGGAGAAAAGTTCCCCTCGGGGGAGGGCTGTAGACTAGTTTTTGAAACTTTTACTGGATTCCGATCGGATTGTCCTTTCTTCGTTCGCTAGATACGACGTCTATGATACGCTGTAGCGAACGAATTCGGACCCAAGAATTCAAACGAATGACACGATTCTTTACCAGAATTAAACGCGTCAAAGAAGGGTGCGATGCCGCATGCCAAGTTTCGCCGGTGCAAGCACGGTCGTGCTGAATCGATGGCATCGTCAGTTTGATTGAAACGTTAAAATTGATCTGACCAACACCGGGCCGAATCAGCCATCGCAACCGATTTGTGATCGACTCTCGCCAAACGAGTTCTGCCAAATGTTTGCAAACCAGACTACCGCTCATCCGATCGTATCACGCCAGCCGAGACGCCGGGATTGGCTGCGAGCCCGTTTGTATGGCTCCATCGGGGCAGCAGGCTTGGCGCTGATTTTCGCAGCGACGCCAAATGACGTTTCTGCCCAAGGTGCGGGTGCAGGTGTCAGCGAAACGATGCGTCAGGCCTATCAAGGTGGCACCGCCGGTCCGCCTCCTGGTTACGGTAGTGGCAGCGACAGTAGCAGCGGTTCATCCTCACCAGCAGTGAGCCCCTCTGGCGGTCCCTCCAGCGGCAGTGGCTATCCCGGCGGCAGTAGCAGCAGTGGTTACCCAGGAAGCAGTAGCAGCAGTGGTTACCCTGGCGGCAGCAGTAGCGGCAGTGGCTATCCGGGTGGCAGCAGTAGCGGGTACCCAGGAAGCAGTGGCAGCGGGTATCCGGGCGGGAGCAGCAGTGGGTATCCAGGTAGCAGTGGTAGCGGGTATCCAGGCAGCGGCTATCCCGGAGGCGGCGGGCGTTCCGGTGGACGCGGTAATCAAGGCTTCGCGCAGGCGTTGATGCAGCAGCTGATTTCAAAAACGGTCGCAAGTACCGATGTTGCCTCTTTGACGTCTCCCGATGCCGCACCGCCAATCCCTTCCGGTCCGGTTTTGATGAATGAGTCCACGGTCGCGTACACCAAAGGCGCATCGGCGCTGGCCCGCGACTTGTATTTCGGACACATCGTTGCCGAGTTCGAAAACGCTCAGCCGCAAATGTCGGCTGTCAAATACAGTGCCGTACTCAAACGACCCGTCTGGCAAATCCGCTGGGGCATTTCGATGTCCGTTCGCGGCGACGCCACCGACCCACAGCCTTTGTCGGACACTCCAAGTCGTGCAAACGGTGCTCCTGGAGGCCCGGGATCACAAGACCCATCCATGATGGCGGCGGGCTACGGAGCACCCGGAGGAACGGGCGATCAATCTGGGGGCTACAGCCAAGATGACATGCGGGAGCAAATGGAGGCCCAAAACGCCGCGCAGCAAGACATGGCGAATATGTATAACAGCGGCTACTCCAGTGGCTCAGGAGGCCCCGGCGGACCTGGTGCTCCCGGCGGACCTGGTGGCCAAAATGCTTTGGACATCGCACCAAAAGCACAATCGGCTGGCGAGCGTCTCGCATCGATGGAACGGCAGATGCTCGACGAGCAAGCGGCAAGTGAGCTGGAAGACAACTTAGGTGCCGTTGTCGATTACATCGGTGAGCAATTCGATCAGCGGTATGCCGAAGGTGCTTTCGGTCGCGCGTTTACCGACGTTAGTGACGGGGCAGGTCAAGCCGAAGCGGTTTCAAATTCCTTCGTCGATCTACTGGAATCGGCCGAGTCTGATTTGCCTTTGTGGCGACCCGGGATCGTTTACGTCGGCAAAGGGAACTCAGCACAAAGCATCGCTTCGGCCAAAGACGCAGGGCTGGATTTGTTGATCCATGTCGACGTGTTACTGAAGCCACTGCGTGGTGAATTTACACAGAACATATCGCGGCTAAGGCTTTATCATGTCGCCAGCGGAAAGTCTTTCGGTTCGTCGCCGGCGATCGATACGTTGGAATTCAACCAAAAGTCACGCACCAAAGGCTTGGGTTCACGCGAATACATCGAAGAACAGTTGTCTGCCTTCATGGGGATTATTGATCGGCAGACCAAGACGATCGATCTGCCGCGTTTGACACCTGCGGTTGCGGAAAAGCGAATTGGTGCTCTGTTGGCGAGCGGCGGCGGACGCAACCTGCACACGCTGGCCGAAGTCCGTCTGTTTCAGCAACAAGGGCTGCTAAACGAAGATCAAGTCCTGCAAGTTTTCGATATCGTGGGCGGCGAAGAAGGGATGCAAATCCTGTTTGGAACCGAGGACGAAAAACTGACGGTCGTTCGCAACTGGATCGCCGATAAATATCGGTCTTCGTCATCGGACAACTGATTCCCTTTGTGTAGTGCCTTCTATTGAATCGTCCGACGATTAAATTGAGCTGCGGCAACGAAGCCGCAGGTTCTGAGTCCGATCTATCACCATCCTCATTAACGCACCGGGTATCTTCGAAGTACCAGGCGCCTGATCGTGAGGCCCGGGCCGTTTGGAAGCAGCGCCGTGATCGGTGGATTCAAGCCAACGATGTCGCCTATCGGCATCCAGACCGCTTGGCACCTCGATTGCCTTGCGATCAAGGCTTCTTTCGGTTGCCCGAACAGTTGCTGCTGTCCTATGAACAGCACCGCGAGGAAAGCGAATTGGGGCATGTGTTTCGAATTGCCAATTCGCTGCACGATCAGCTTGATGCGATCGTTGTTTTGGGGCCAGCCTCAGCGGTTCAGTCGGTGACGGCAGTGACGCAAGCATGTTGTGATCCGTTTCACAACGAAATGTCTCGTGCCGATCGAGGCAGTAAACCACGTCTCTATTTCGCCGATTTAGAATCGGACAACGACTACGCGCAATCGTTGGTCTGGCGACTTGAGCGACAGGGCTACGGCGACGTCCTCGCTGAGCGTCGATACGGAATCATCGCAATCGACGATGTACATAGCCGCGATCGTCTATTGCCGCTACTTCGCTTGTTCTCCAACCGCCTGTCGCACTGGAACGATCAATGCGCTGATTTGCCGGCACCGATGACTGTTGTTTCTCCCCGTCCAGACGACTGGGGCGAAGGTCAATTTCCATTCCTGTCCCGTCGGCAGACGCTGCAGTCCAACGACGTCTTGGAAGGTTATTTTGGCACCTTGTCACCAGCAACGCTATTGCCAGCGGCGTTCTTGGGTTTGGACGTCATACAGCTGCTGGTCGGTGCGGCCGCAATCAACGACAACTTTGTTGATAAAGAATGGCACGAAAATCTGGTACTAAGGCTGAGCACATATCTGGATCGACCACGACACCAATTGGTTGGTTGGTCTTCCAGTTTTGATCCCATGATGCGGTGGTGGAATCAGCTGCTTAGAACTGCGTCTGGGATCGATGTTTCGTGGAATCGCTCTGTCGAATCTGAGGAGTTAAATCGACGTGCGAGCTTGAGTTTGCCAGAGCTTCATCTCGCGATCGCGTCACCACGTACCGATCCTATCGCGGTTTTGTGCCGAGATGACGTTTCCACAACAATGGAAGGGTTGCGGCAACACCGTTGGGACAGTTCATTCACAGCGCCAACGATGACCGCGTCTAACGCAGTGGTGGAGCGACTGAATTTGATCCTACCGTGCATCGAAACCAACCCGCTTGGGCAACTGTTGCAATTGGCGATGACCACAGCGGCTCTGATTCAAGCGGAGCGCATCGGTTAAATCTACATAGGCATTGAGCAAGCACTTCTGTGATGTAGGGGCCCTGCGAGAGGGGGCACTGCGATGTCTGTCTCGATGTACGTCGCAGCCTTGGCCTTCGGAATCCTTGGTCGTTTTGTTTCGGTCAGACGGCAACTCGAATCCACTTGGTTTGGAAGGTCGCCGTGCAGCGAATGTTCTCCGGTCGGTTTCGCTGTGAACAGTTTCCTCAGGATGTGGGCTAAACGCGAGCTTCCGATTCGACTACGCTCTGACCAATCAACTTCGCACCACCAGCCACGGCGCACGAAGCTGTGCCTAACCAATTGAATTAGCCGGATAATCCATGTCTTCGATCGATGACCTGTTCAAACGCCTGAAGTCCGAAAATCGCAAGGCGTTGATGCCGTTTTTGACCGCTGGCGACCCAGATTTGGAAACCTCTGCAGCTGTTTTGCGAAAGCTTCATGCGGCCGGTGCGGATCTTTGCGAGGTTGGAATTCCCTACAGTGATCCGATCGCCGATGGGCCTGTGATCCAGGCTTCTTATCAACGAGCCTTGGAGAGCGGTTTTCGCCTCGAGCATGCGATGAAACTTGGCGCGGATAACGCAGCCGCCGTGGGCCTACCGATGGTCACGATGGTCAGCTATTCGATCATCTATCGCGTTGGTTTGGCGAAGTACGTCGATCAAGCGATGAAAGCCGGATACGCTGGAGCGATCGTCCCAGACTTGCTGGTCGAAGAAGCTGCCGATCTGGCCGCTGTTTGTCGTGAGAAGGATTTTAGCTTGATTCAGTTGGTCACACCGACCACGCCACGCGAACGCCAAATTCAGATCGCCAACTCATCGACCGGTTTTCTGTATTACGTCAGTGTGACCGGCATCACAGGCGAGCGTAACGCACTGCCAGAAGATCTGACGGAAAACGTTGGCTGGTTGCGTGAGCAAACGGACTTGCCAATTTGCATCGGATTTGGGATTAGTGGTCCCGAGACAGCTGCAAAGCTCGCTCCGGTTGCGGACGGTCTGATTGTCGGATCGGCGGTGGTGCGCCGAATTTCAGAAAGCTCAGATCCCGGTTCGGCTTCGGATTCTGTGGCTGAATTTGTGAAACAGCTTCGTACGTCAATCGATCAAGCCTCCGTTTGAGCGACGTTCAAAGTTTCGTCCACATCACTGTCTGCTGGCCGAGTCATGCTTCGCTCGTTTTAAATTAGCGAGCTATCAGCTTAAAAAGAAGAAGCGTGGTTAACTGGGTAATCTTTGCGGCGTCGCCCGGTTGATTCGACGGCAAAATCCGAAAAAACGTACCATGCCGAAGCGCCGATCGCCGAAATCTACAGCAACACCGGTCCGAAACGGATTTTCCGGTAGACGGAGCACCACCCGCGATTGAGAAGTCCCGCATTGTCGTGGGGCTGCTCGGAAAACGTCGCCGGCCGGAGCGATTTGGAACTGTAGGAGGCATTTCCCATGCGACGAAAGTATCTCGGATTGGCGATCGCTGCGATCACCGCTTTTGGGCCGGCGTCGGCTTTTGGTGGAGACCGCGAGATTGCCCAAGAAATTATGACCCGATTGAAGAGCACCCGTGATGCGGGCGCTCTGAAAGACTTCACCCTCGACATGAAAGTCGATCAAGGCGTTGTCTTGTTCCGCGGCAGTGTCAGCGAAACGAGCCAAAAGGATTTGGTTCTCGCTGCTGCAAAAGGCATCGAAGGCATCACCAAAGTTGTTGATGAAGTCAGTGTCAAAGACGCCGTGGCAACCCCAGCGGTTGAAGCAGCACCTGAGAAGGCTGCCGCAGCAACCCTGGCCAAGTCTCGCGAATCTCTTCGCAAGATGTTGACCGCCGGAATCGATTCCGCACCAGTGGTTGAGCAACCTGCCGCGATCAAGCCAGCTCTTGAAATCGCACCCGGCGAAGTTCGCACCACCGCAGCGGTTGAATACGCGACTCCAGCGGTAAGCGATCAACAAGTTGTTGACAGCGTCGTTCAAGCACTTAGTAACGCACAGCAAACCGGCAGCCTTCGCGGCTTCGGCGTTGACGTTCAGTGCAACAACGGCATCGTCAGCTTGAACGGTCGTGCTTCGACGAAGGCTGCCCTTGATCAGATCGTACAGATCGCTCAATCGGCTCCCGGAGTTCAAGGCATCGATCAACAGATCACCGTGATCAACAGCCAGCCAAGCCCAGCGATCGCACCTGTGCGTGCGACCGGTGTTCCAGCTCAGTTGGCAAGCAACCGTATGGCTCCTGCGAGCGTTGACCAAGTTCCAACCATGGCTGCACCACAGCACATGGGAGCTCAAGTCATGCCAGCTTCGGCACCAATCATGGGAACTCCCGTGAGCGGCCAGCCAGTTCCTATGAACTACGCTGCAGGTGCACCACGCTACGACGCACCAAACCTGCCTAACTACGCATGGCCAGGATACGCATCGTACCCGAACTACGCTGCACTGACTTATCCTCAGCAGTACAGCCCAACCGCATGGCCTTACATCGGCCCATTCTACCCTTACCCACAAGTCCCTCTGGGATGGCGTAAGGTATCCCTGGAATGGGATGACGGATGGTGGTTCCTAGACTTCACCGATCGTTGATCAACGTTCGGTGGACCGGACCCAGCCGGCCACAGTTCTGAATTACGAAGCCGCGAAGAGCCAATGTTCTTCGCGGCTTTTTTTGATTTCAGGCAGTCAGTTTTGGCGTCTGTATTGAAACAGTCGAGCACCGATTTGTGCCGCAACGTTAGCTCAGCAAGTCTTCGATCGCTTCGCCATCGCCACCGATCTTAAATGGGCGACCGTTTGGCGAAAACAGTTCTTTGTCCAGGGGCAAGCCCGCCGCTGCTGCGATCGTCTTGTTGAAATCTGCAACCGACATCTGGCTGTCATCAACCGAGAAGCCGCGTTTATCACTGGCACCATAGACCTGCCCGCCTTTGATGCCCGCACCGGCCAGCAGCGAACAGAAAGCACCGGGGTGATGGTCGCGTCCGGCGTTGGCGTTGATCGAAGGCTTCCGACCGAATTCGGTCGTCAGGACCACCAACGTTTCGTCAAGTAAGCCGGTGCGATGAAGGTCCTTTAAAAGGATCCCCAAGGCGTTATCCAGTTGGCTGGCGCGTTCATCAAGTCGGTTGTAGAGGTCTTGATGCATATCCCAACCGCCATAAGTGACTTCGACGAAACGGGCACCCGATTGCACCAGTCGTCTGGCCAACAGACAGCCCTGCCCCAACGTATTATCACCATAGGCTTCACGAACATTTTCAGGTTCGTCTTTCAAGTCAAACACCTTCAAGTGGTCGCTTCCCATCAGGTTGCGAGCTTCGGTGTAGAGTTGGTTGTAGGCTTCGATCTTTTGGTTGCTGCGGTGTGACGTTTGGAAGTTTGTGTCGAACTTTTCCGCCAGCAGTAGACGCCGCTGAAACAACGACTCGGGAAGATAGTCTGGCAACTTGATGTTCTTGATGCCCGATGACGGATTGGCAATCGGGACCGGTGACAAAGCGGGTTCAAGAAATCCAGATCCGGGATGGCGATTGCCGCCACCGACAAGGAAATTGCCCGGCAATTCACGATTAAGCCGACCCTGTTGTGACAACATCCACGCGCCCATCCCGGGATGCTGGATGCTGTTTAGCTTTTTGTACGAGGTCCGCATCAAGTACTGTGCTTTGTCATGAGCCCCCGTTTCGGTGGATAGTGATCGCACGACTGCAAGCGCACCGGCGAGGTAAGCCAGCTTTGGGAATCGGTCGCCGAACACGATGCCAGGCACTCGAGTTTGGATCGGTTTGGTTTCACCAGCCTCTGGGACATCCGTTTTCGGATCAAAGGTGTCGAGGTGCGTCATCGCACCTTCCATAAACAGATAGATGATGTGTTTGGCTTTACCCGCCGGTGTCGTTGCCGCCTGTACTTCGCCGAGCGATAGTATTGATCCGGAACCGACGGCACCGGCAAAGCTGACGCCCAGACACTGTGATGCGACCGAACGCATGAAGTCTCTTCGGTTTTCGTTCTTGATGTCGCTTGCCATGGCCAAGATTGGTTGATCGGGTGAATTGAGCGTTGACAAATTTTGTTAACTTGGGTGTTTCGGCTCGGCTGTTGGGACACGACCAACAGGCAAGCCATCGATCCGGTTGTGTTACCGGATGAACAAAAATTCGCGAGTGTTGAGCAAGGCCCAAACGATGTTGCCGTAGCCGACAGCATCATTGGCCGTTTTGGAAAGCTCGCGTGCCGCAGTGATGCGATCACGAGATGTTGGTCGGCGTGACAGGACACTCATAAAAATAGCGTCTACCCGATCGCGAGCTTGCTCAATCGCGAAGACATCATCAACGATTGCGGAGCCTGGTTCGAGCATCACGTGGGTGATTGGACCATTGAACATCGCCAGGATCTGCGGCACAGTGGCTTCGGTATCCGAGCCGTCGATGGTTTCGCGATCGCCTTGACCGAATTGTCGCAGGAAGTGTTCGGCGCTTTGCGGCGAGGGTAATTCGCTGGCGCGACAAAGGATGTTCCCTTTGTACGAATGCGCATTGAGCCCCCGTTTGTAAGTCGGCAAGAAGTACGACTTTTGAAACGCGTCGGCTTTCGTTTTTGCTTCATCAAAGGTTAGTGAAGCAAAGTCAACATCGACCGCATCTTTTATTTCGTCGACGGTAGGCCGTTGAAACGGCATCGGGTTGCGGACTGCCAGTGTCAGCATCGAGTCCCAGACCTGTTCGGCGCTCATCCGGCGAATCGCAGGACCGGGAAAGTGGTATAGCTCGCCACTGGTCAAGCTGTAATCGGTCGCGGTGCGCTGGTAGGTTCGCGAGTAGAGAATAATTCTGGTGAGGTCTTTCAGGTCAAACCCAGAACGCACCAGTTGCTTGCCCAGAAAATCCATCGCGGCTTGATTCGAACGCGGTGTGTCTTCGATAAAGTCGTCGACGGGTTCAACGAATCCAATCCCCATGAACCGCTTCCAGAACCGGTTGACGATCGTGTGGCGGAATTGCTCGTTATCAGGGCTCGTTAACCACGCGGCAAACTGATGTCGCCGTGATGCTTGTTTCGCCTTCGATGGCACTTCGCCCCATAGGACCGCTGGCTTGACGACTGACTTTGGCTTTGCGTCGCTGTATGCATAGTCGTGTGGAAGACGCAGTTCCGATTTAACTTCGGAGACACTGTAGGTGTTCGCACGCAACATCCTCTGAAACGACCCTGGGACGCGGCCTTTGTCAAAGTGTTTGCGTCCTTGGTTAATCAACGCGTTTGCAGGATTCGTTTTTTCAAACCCCGGGTCGCCCTTTTTGATTCGGGTCCGCGTCCCGGCGGTGAAGGCCGCAAGTTCGTAAAACTGATGCTGGGTCCAGTTATCGAAGGGATGATCATGGCACTGAGCACATCCGATCTGAGTGCCCAGGAAGACTCGCACCGTGTTGTCGATGTACGGTAGCGGCATCCCGTCATCGCGAAGTTGATATCCGACTGCGGGATTGTCCCAGACCTTGCCTTCCGCGGTCAGCATTTCATAAACCCATTTGTCGTAGGGTTTGTTGTTGCGGATCACATCCTTGATGTAAGCCAAGTAGGGTTCGGCAACGATATTCGGTTGCGGACGCTCGACCAGCCGCAATGTATCGGCCCAGAAGTTATATGAATGACTGACCCAGTCAGGGCTACTAAGAAGTTCATCGATCAGTTCGACACGTTTGTCGGGATCGGTGGAATCCAAAAAACGTGTCGTTTCGTCGAGCGTTGGGATTCGGCCGGCAACGTCCAAATAAACCCGCCTCAGAAAGACTTCGTCGCTGGCGACCTGATTGGGAACTTGATCATGCTCGGCAAGATCTTTCTCGATTAGATGGTCCAGTTCTGAAGCGGCGTATTCGAGTTCCGTTCTCCGCTGGGGATCAACAGAATGAACATCCATCAGGTGTGATGGTGTCTTACGGACGCTTTCCGGCAAACGAATCTTTGGCGGTGCTGGTTTCTTGGGCTTTTTCTTTTGAGCCTGAGCAGACGTTGGGATGATGGTCAGGCAGATCGCCAACGCAAACAACGCATTCAGGCAATCGCTCCAGGGGCGAATTCCGTGACCCATGGTGACTTTCGATGATGAGGAGGGAGGATTAGCAGCCGCTAAAGGTAAACGAGGCGGTGATGCCCGGTGTACTCATTTTAGCTCGCCTAACACCCACATGTTCATCGTGGTGACGACTTTGCAGTGGCTGACAGAGCAAGACCGTAGCGAAGTCACGCCATGTTCGAGTCACGGCAACGTCTTGCGGTGCTGCGCTCACAATCCAGAGATGCCAACGCGTATTCTCGTCTCGGCTTTTAGCTGCCCCAGCTTTCAGTTAGCCCAGCTTTCAGTTAGCCCAGCGATGTGGCCGGCCGATCAAGTCTTCCAAATCCTTGAAAAACTCGGGGTAGGTTTTAACGGTGCAGGATGGATCCAGGATTTGGACGCCTTCAGCAGCTAGGCCTGCCAACGAAAGGCTCATTGCCATGCGGTGGTCATGGTAGGTTTCCAAAGTCGCCGGTCGAATACCTCCCGCTGGTGGTGTCACGGTCAAGCCGTCTTCATGTTCATCGACCGTTGCACCGAGCTTTCGAAGCTCGCAAGCCAAGTCACCGATGCGATCGGTCTCTTTGAAGCGGTTGTGTGCCACACCACGAACGCGCGTCGGACCGTCAGCGAACAATGCGACCACGGACAGTGTTTGAACGGTATCGCTGATTGCGTTCATGTCGACATCGATTCCACGGTGGGCCCTGCCGCTGATCGTCATTGAATGATTATCGAATGTAAACGTGCAACCCATCTGCTCCAGGACTTTGCAGAAACCAACATCACCTTGCATGGCGTCGGGCGTTAGCCCTTCAACCGTGACTTCTCCTCCGGTAATGGCGGCGGCGGCCCAAAAGTAACTTGCCGCCGATGCGTCCGGCTCGATCGCATAGTCGACACCACGATAGCCATTCTCAGAGACGACGACATTAACGCAGGACGTTTCTTCATCATCGTGAATTGCTACGTTCGCTCCGAACGATCGCATGACTTCGGCAGTCATGTCGACATAGGGGCGCGATACCAGTTCACCCGTTACGTCGATGGTAATTTTGGGTAGCCGGTCTCCAATCGCGATCGGAGCCGCCATCATCAAGCCACTGAGGTATTGGCTGCTCACGTTCCCGGCGACCTTGATGGTTGGCCCCGCCCAGCCGTCGGAGTTAATTCGCACTGGTGGGCAGCCGCCCGCCGATTCACATTGAATCTCACCTTGTTGAACATCGCGTAGGGCATCGACAAGGTCTGCGATCGGTCGCTCATGCATGCGAGGCACGCCAGACAATCGATAGTGTCCACCCGCTGCAGATAGCGCCGCTGTCAAGAAACGGACGCTAGTTCCGCTGTTAGCGATAAACAGTTCCACCAGCTCGCTGGGTTTGGATCGCGAACGGCCATCGACGCGGATTGTGTCGCCAGCGACTTCGACGTGCACGTTGCATTTTTGCAAACTGTCGATCATCACTGCGGTGTCTTCGCTGCGAAGGCATCCCGACAGCGTCGACTGACCGTCAGCCATTGCCGCACAGATCAGTGCTCGGTTCGTCAAGCTCTTGCTTCCCGGTGGCCGAACACTTCCGCGAACAGGGCCGCCAGGAGTGACGACGACGCTTGCTGGAGGATCGACGGAGGCAGAAGAAGACATGGGAGACTGGCGAATTAGGGGGACTGGGAGGAAACGGTTGGTGTGTTTCCAGCGGCTGAAGCTTTCAATGTGCCAGTATCACCGGCAGCTACGGGTTGGATCAATCCCGCTTGAAACCGTCTGCCATTGTGCTTGCGATGGAAAGATTGGGAACTGAAAGCAACGCAGTTTTACTCATTCCGCTGTTTTGAAGGCTTTCTGGGCAGGCATCGTCATTGTGTCAGCGTTCGACGACGATTGGGCTTGATGCAGCAAAGACGTAGATTTTAGACCACTGCTATGAAAAGCCTCGCATCGCTTCGCGAGGGGATCTTGGTCCCCTGGCTAGTCCTGGTACCAGTTATTGGTCTGCTTATCGGTGGCGGCTGCGCTGTGAAGAAACAAACCGCGCCAGTCAAATTCACCCCCGAGGCCCCACCCGCGTTCACCGGCGGTGGCCAAGTCGTACCGCCGGATCAGTGGTGGGTGACGTTTGAAGATGAAGGCTTGAACCGTCAAATTGACCAGTTGTTCGATGGCAGTTTCACCCTGGCTACAGCGATTCAGCGTCTCAACGCGGCGCGAGCGGTTGCCCGGCGTGAAGCTTCGGATCTGTTCCCGGACCTCAACGGCGTCGGTTCGATCGGCAGCACCTTTGGCCCTGGAAGCGACAGCACCAGCTACACCTGGGGATTGGACGCGTCCTATCAAGTTGACTTGTGGGGGCGAATCGAATCGCGGGTCCAAGCGGAGCAGTTCCGTGCCGCAGCAACGCATGCGGATTACCACGCGGTTGCGTTAGCGTTGACGGCAGAAGTCGCCACGACGTGGTTTTCGCTGATCGAGGCCAACGCACAATTGGCGTTGCTCGACGACCAAATCGAAACAAATCAGATGGGCTTGCTGTTGCAAGAGGCCAGCTTCGGACAGGGGTTGATCCGCAGTCCAGACGTTTTGCGGCAACGACAGCTGGTCGAATCAACCCTGGAACAGTCCGTCGTTGTCAAAGCCCGGATCGAGGTTCTGGAACATCAATTGGCCGTTTTGCTGGGCGAGATGCCGCAGACCGCAGCCTATCGAACAGGCCGCCAGCTGCCCGGTTTGCCTCCCATGCCCGATACTGGCTTGCCGTCGGAGCTGCTTTGCCGGCGTCCCGACGTCCGCCGAGACTATTTGGCGTTTATGGCGGCGAACAAAGATCTCGCTTCGGCGATCACGGACCTGTATCCCCGCTTGAACCTGACAGGTTCGCTGCTGAATTCGGCGGAGAAGCCCGAAACGCTGTTCAGAGACTGGTTCCTGTCGATCGGCGGCCAGTTGGTCGCACCACTTTTGGACGGCGGTCAGCGGCGCGCCGAGATTGACCGAACGAACGCCCTGGTGCGCCAGCGATTCAACGAATACGGCGACACCATGCTGAACGCGTTTCGTGAAGTCGAGGACAGCCTCGCACGAGAAAAATACCAGCTTGAGCGGCTTACACACCTCCGTGCCCAAACCGAATTGGCTGGACAGGCCGCCGAGCAGCTTCGCGAGCAGTACTACATTAGCGACGCCGACTACCTTGACGTGCTCAGTGCGATTACCGCCGAACAAAGGTTGCAGCGCGAAACTTTGACAGCTCAATTAGAATTACTGCTGATCCGCGTGTCGCTGTACCTTGCACTTGCGGGTGGCTTTGAACCCCGACCTCAAATCATTATTGAAATAGAAGACGTCACCGACTCAAGCGAATCGCAAATCGGACCTCAGGAAATCTCGCAGATCAACGGTTTGCAGGATGGGATGAATGGCCAGCCGATGTTGGAGATTTCCGCACCTGGAAATGCCAACGATTTCGAAGAGTTACTTAAATCGGTGAACCGTCTTCCCGAGACCGATTTAGATGACTGATGAATCGAATCCACGTATCGTCTGGCGATTGTTACGTTTCTTAGGCAATGTTCTTGCCTGTGCCGCAATTCTTGGTGCTTCGATTGCCGCGATCATCGTGATCAATCGTACCGAGCCCACGGCGGAAAAAATCACCGCGACTCGAAAGTCGTCCGCTTTGGTCGAGACCGTCACGGTAACTCGGGGAACGTACTCGCCGAAGCTAGTGGTCCTTGGGAAAGTTCAGCCGGCGCAGGATATCACGCTAAGTCCTCGGATTCGTGGCCAAGTGATCGAGCTGTCTGCGAATTTCGTTCCCGGTGGAATGGTTAGCAAAGGCGACTTGCTGTTGCAGATCGATCCTGCCGACTTTGAAAATGCACTTTCAATCAGCCAAAGTGAACTTGATCAGGCGCAGGCATCGCTTGAGATCGAAGAAGGGCGGCAGAGCTTAGCCAAGAAAGAACTGGCTCTGCTAGAAAATACGATCAAGGAAACGAACCGATCGTTGGTGCTTCGTGAACCACAAATTGCTTCGATCCGTGCCGAAGTCAGTGCGGCCGAAGCGGCGATCGAACGAGCGAAATTGGATCTCGATCGAACAAAGATCCTCGCGCCTTTCGACGCGCAGATCCTAACCCGTTCGGTTAATGTGGGCTCCCAGGTGGCGACCGGTGATGAGCTTGCTCAGCTGGTCGGTGTCGACGAATATTGGATCATCGCTGCGGTGCCTGTCCGCAGCTTGCAATGGATCCAGTTCCCAAAAGAAGGCACGGACGGATCCAAAACAGAGGGCTCGTTGGTTCGTCTGCGGAACCCAGATTCTTGGCCGGAAGGTGCCGAGCGAATGGGGGTGGTTTCTCGGATGATCGGATCACTGGACCAGCAAACTCGATTAGCACGAGTCTTAGTAACGATCGCTGACCCGTTGGGCCAACAAGCTGATGCACCGCCGCTGATTTTGGAGACCTTGATCGAAACTGAAATCGAAGGCAAACCGATCCCAGATGTGTTTCGATTGGAACGAAAGCTGGTTCGTGAATCCGACAAGATTTGGGTGATGAAGGATGAGAAGCTTGAGATCCGTCAGGCCGAAGTCGTCTTTCGCGATGCAGAGTATGCCTACGTTTCAGCTGGGCTAGACGAAGGCGATGAAGTTGTCAAAACGACGCTGGCGACTGTCGCCGAAGGTGTCGGTCTAAAGAAGATTAACGGCGATGACTCGGATCAGCAATCTGACAACGATTCTGATGTCGAGGTAGGGTCTTGATCATGGTGACTTCTCACACCGAAACCAGCGAAGACACTTCGCTTCAGAACGAACCGGCAGCCGATCAAACGACGCCCCGGTTCCGCGGGCCGATCGCCTGGATGGCTCATAATTCGATCGCCGCAAACCTGTTGATGTTTATTTTGCTGGGTGGCGGAATCTGGTCGGCATTTGCGATTCAGAAAGAAGTCTTTCCGCAGTTTCAGCTCGACGTTGTCGAAGTCAGTGTCGGATATCCGGGGGCTTCTCCTGAAGAAGTCGAACAGGGCATTTTGCGCCCCATCGAGGGCGCCATCCGCGGCGTGGAAGGCATTCGTGAGATCACCAGCGAGGCCCGCGAAGGTCGCGCGCGTGTGATGATCGAATTGGTTGCCGGTCAAGAACGCATGAAAGTGTTCCAAGACATCGACCAAGCTGTCAATCGGATCCGCACGTTCCCTGATCAAATCGAACAGCCCGAGGTCAGGTTGCAGTCGGAGCAGCGCGAAGCGATGCAAATTGCCTTGTATGGTCCGATCGATGTTTGGGCACTGCGCAAGCTGGCGGAACAGCTTCGCGATCAACTGCAGGCTCACGAGCAAATCACGCAGGTCGAACTGCGCCGCGTACCGGCCTATGTGACACACATCGAAATTCCACGCCAGCGTTTGCGTGAATACGGTTTGACGCTTTCCGATGTCGCGAATGTGATCCGCAGCAGCAGTCAGGATGTACCCGCCGGATCGGTGCAAACCAACGCGGGAGAGATCTTGTTGCGTGTGAAGGCTCGTAAACAATGGGCCGAAGAATTCGCTGCGATGGAAGTCGTCAGCGGCCGCGACGGACCAGCCGTGACACTCGGTGAAATCGCCAGCATACGCGACGGATTTGAAGAGGTCGGTTTCCACTCGCAGTTCAGCCAAACACCATCCGTTGAGCTGGATATCTTCCGCACCGGTTCGCAATCACCGAGTGATGTGGCCAATGCGGTTGCCGAGACCATGGAAGGTTTCGAATCGGTGCTGCCCCCGGGCGTCAAGTGGCGGGTGGATCGGAACAACGCAGAGGAGTTTCGCAGGCGGCTTAACTTGGTGATCGAAAACGCGATCATGGCTGTCGTGATCGTTCTTTTGATTCTGGCGCTGTTCTTGGAATTTCGCTTGGCCTTTTGGGTGATGATGGGAATGGCGGTTTCGTTCATCGGCGGCTTGCTGTTGCTGCCGGTCGCTGATGTCAGCGTCAATATGATTTCGCTATTCGGCTTTCTTGTCGTGCTGGGAATCGTCGTCGATGACGCGGTTGTCGTCGGTGAGAACGTTTATGAGAAGCGGTTGGAGACTGGGGATGACGAGCGTGCTGCGATTGAGGGTACGCGTGAAGTCGCCGGTCCGGTTGTCTTCAGTATCCTGACGAACATCGTGGCCTTCGTGCCGTTGATGTTCATCCCGGGTGAAACCGGAAAGTTCTGGGGGCCTCTTCCCGTCGTGGTGATCTTGGTCCTTTCGCTTTCGCTGATCGAGTCACTCT
Source organism: Stieleria sp. JC731 (assembly GCF_020966635.1). Classification (NCBI taxonomy): domain Bacteria; kingdom Pseudomonadati; phylum Planctomycetota; class Planctomycetia; order Pirellulales; family Pirellulaceae; genus Stieleria; species Stieleria sp. JC731. The sequence goes on from NZ_JAJKFQ010000011.1 coordinate 1,432,283, forward strand.
TTATTCTGCCGGCACACTTGGCGCACGCTCGCAAGGCAGGTCGCAAAGGAGGACTCGGCGGCTTCTTGCATGGTGGCCAGCAAGCGTTCAGTCGTGGATTCAACAGGCTGATCGAAGTCGCGTTTCAGCCGGTGCTACTGTTGTGTTTGCGATACCGATACGTCACCGCCAGTATCGCCCTTGGGCTTTTCTTGATTGTCACCGGGTACGCCACGAGCGCGCACATGGGGATGATTCTGATGCCGGAAGTCTCCGCCGATGAGATCGAAGCAGGGGTGCGGATGCCTGTCGGAACCACGCAAGCTCAAGCTGCCGAGATCGCCGATGCGGTCACCAAAGCCAGTTTGAAAATGTTCGAAGAGCACGACCTTTACAAGGTCGCCGAGGGCATCAAAACGAACGTCCGTGGCCAGAGCTTTATCGATGTCGAGATCGTGATGAAGCCGCCGGATCAGCGTGACATGACCGCGAAAGAAGTCATTGATCTCTGGCGTGATTCGATCGGAGATTTGCCGGGGGTGAATCAGGTGACGTTCGAGGCCGAAAGCGGCCCGGGCGGCTATCGACGCGCGATCAGTATTGATCTGAGCCACAGCGATATCAGCGTTCTTGAAAAAGCTTCGCAGACGCTGGTCGAGCGGTGCGAAAGCTTTGCGAATGTGCGTGATGTCAGTGACAGTTACAACAAAGGCAAAGTCCAGTACGACTTTCGATTGCGTCCCGAAGGTCGCGCGCTCGGTTTGACCGATGAAGAACTGGGCGATCAGCTTCGCGGGGCTTTCTTTGGTTCACTCGCGCTGCGTTTGCTGCGTGGGACAAACGAAAACGAAGTGCGGGTGAAACTGCCCGAAGACGAACGGGAGGACATCTACAGCCTGGAGGATCTGATTATCCGGACACCTTCCGGAGTCGAGGTTCCGTTGCTGGATGTCGCTGATGTTGAGCAGACACTCGCTTTCCGCTCGATCGAAAGACGCGACGGCAGGCGAGTGATCAACGTTTCGATGGATGTCGAGCCAAAACGTGCGGTCACTCAGGTTATCCAAGCGCTTCGCAACGATGTGCTGCCCGAACTTCGTGAAAGCTACCCCGGGATCACGTGGAGCTTCGAAGGTAGCGATGCCGAAATGCGGCAGGCCACTTCATCACTTTGGGGATCGTTCGGATTGGCCCTAGCGGTGATTTATTCACTGCTGGCGATCGCCTTCCGTGGCTACATTCAACCACTGGTTGTTTTGGTGGCGATTCCCTTTGGCGTCGTTGGTGCAGTCTTAGGACACATTGTGCTGGGCTACGATATTTCGCTTGTCAGCCTGATGGGTGTGATCGCGCTTTCGGGGGTCGTGATCAATGATTCACTGATCATGATCGACTATGCAAATCGTCGTAGGAAAACTTGCTCGGCTTATGAAGCGATCTCGCAAGCGGGCGTTCGTCGCTTCAGACCGATTCTGTTGACAACGCTGACCACATTTGGCGGATTGGTCCCGCTGATCTTCGAAGATTCGTTGCAGGCACAGTACATCATCCCGATGGCGATCTCGCTAGGATTCGGCATCCTGTTTTCGACAGCCATCATTCTTGTGTTGGTGCCTTGCCTATACCTGATTCTCGAAGACATTCACGTGCTATTCACTGGTCGTCCGACGGTTCCGAGTGAATCATGACGCCTTGGCGGATGAATGATCGTCCGCGGTGTTTCAGTAGGCAGCGAACTCTTCATGCTCAGTTCGCACGGTGATGTCGCCACGTCCTGGGATGATAAAGACTCCCAAGATCATTGCAGCCAGCGTCACCGTGTGGATCAACCACGCGTCGTGCAAACCGGCTACCGTTCGAAGGGTAATCAAGCTTGTCACGATCAGCGTTGTGATGAAGCGGCGTTCTGCACGCACGAGTTCTTCGCCAACAGACAGCTTCGTTGATAGGAGCGCCCACAGCCCAACCACTGGCAGGGTCAGTGCGATAAACACGTTTGTGATTTCAATTGGGCTCATATCGACGATCCATCATCCGAAGAGAGAAGAGACATCCTTTTCCAAAGCATCCCAGGAGACCGCATAACACGGAAAGTGCGACTTGAGCCTTTCTTGTCGGAATCTGGGATTTAGTCAGGTTTTTGAAGCGATGCGACTCCGCATCGCTGTTGACGCTCTCGATAAGTTGCACTTCCCGTGCCAGCAAACGCTTCGCTTGCCGGCGATGGGACAAAATGAGACTCAAATCCTTCAAAAACCGCGTTCTAAAGCGATTTTATTAGACGCGAAGCATAATTCCGATCGCTTCGAGGTAACGTTGGACCGTATCCGGATCGACGTCGCGCCATCCAGATGACTTATGTCGCAAGATGGAAAGTTTCATCGATTCGACGGCATCGGAAAGGTCGCCAGGTAGCTCCGGTAGCCCCATGAAAGGCTGGACGGGGTCGGTCGGGCGTTCGTCCGAATCTGCGTCGGCTGATTCGGCGGTTTCGCCACCTGCAGTAGCGGTTGCCTGACCCGCCATGGTTTGCAGCTCTTCCTCTTCGCCAAAGTCAGGTCCTTCGGGAACTGGTCCCGTGGCGACGGGAGACCCATCGTTGTCGTACTCTCGGGAGTTACGATCACCTTGGGCTGGCTCGTTGAACGTCACATCTTCGTCCGTGTCGACTTCAACGATTTGGCTTGCCGTTGGGCGGTTGCTTTCGACGGCCCCTTCCGCTTTCCAGCGGCTTTCTCGCATCGCGGAGATGCTCCATTTTTCCTTGGAGGCTCCTTCGAGCCACATTGGAGCGTCTTCCCAGTCGAGCGCGGCTAAGAAGTGACTCCAGTAAAGTCCTTCATAGCTATCGTAGGTGTCATTGAAACGTTCGTAGACACGTCGAAGGCGTCCGACGTGTGGGGACGTGACTCCACCGACCCTTCGTGACCACGCTTCATCGCTGTATTGGGTCGCGTCAACGCCGGAGGCTATCAGTTTTGCTCTCCACTCGCTGATGATGCGGCCTTTTTCCCAGTTGGTCGTGCTGATCAGTTTGTTCCACAGACCGACATAGGGTTCAGCCAGCTCGCTGGCGCGTTCAAGGTCTTCTTGGCTGATTGCTTCGGGGGATTGGTCAGCGTCTTCCCAAGCGGCTCTGGCCGCATCCAAATCCTCGTCTTGGATCGCTTCGGCGACGGGCTGTTCGGGAGTCTCTGACATGGACGATTCGGATTGTTCTGTATTGGTTTCCAGCGAGCCATCGGCTGCTTCCGGCAGCGGTTCGGTTGCTTGTGCAACCTCATCGGTCACTGGTGAAACTGAGTCTTGATCAACCGGGATGGCGTTTCCGTTGAATTCTTCCTGATCCATCGTGGCGGCGAGTTCCTTGGAGAAAAAAAGAAGAAACGATGAACTTCGATATAGGTCACGTACGCTATCCGATCCAACGTGAAACAGGAAACGCTGTTGGCTTTGTTCCGCTGCGACACCGCGATTTCCAAGTCGCAGACACCAACTGGGCAAAGTTTGACATGTGGAAACTCTGTCGACCTTTGCCAGCCCCAGGCTACAATTGCAAAACTCCCCTCATCCGAGCGTGTCAAGCTGCCCCCACACCGCTCGTGCTCAGCGAAGCGGTACTCGTACTTCGACAACGGCCAAAAATCACGCCGACGAAAAACCAACGCGACCCTGGGACTTCGAGTACGAGGAAACGAGTACCGGCTGAGGCCTGAGTAAGAGTACGATTTTGGGCAGCCAAGCGGTGCTCGCCTTCAGTCCACGGCACTGGTACTCAGACCGCAGTCGTTTTTCGCTTTCGTTTCAACAGGCAGCAAGATGAGAGCAACATCAACGGAGCCACAATTGACGGTTCCGGAATCGCGGTGATCTGCACGGAATCAGCCAAGGAAGTGAGCGTTGACCATTCCGAACTCGAGACGTTTGCCCAACTGCTGACGCTGTCGTAGGAAATGTCTCCCACATTTTCGTTGTAGATCGATCGATAGATCACAAGACTAGCTAGGCGAGATCCTTGTCTGGAAGCGTGATAATTATCCGAGGCGTAAAGAAATCCATCAAAGCCACCTTGTTCAAAGGCGTCGCCGACAGGGGCAACTTCTGCCACCGACTGACCGATGGCTTGGTTGATTGCCTCGCTCGCTAAGGCATAGTTGTCACGAATCTCAGCTTGCATTGCTGCAGGGTTGGCGAACGATGGGTTGGTGCCAGAGTAAAAGCTGTGGGGTGCCTCACGTGCCCATGTTTCGAACAAAATGATTCCCGCATCGGATGCTGTTGGAAAACTACGGAGCAGATTGCTCATCGCAACCGCGTCAGGAATGAAATCCGTTGCGGGTGACTGCAAATGAGTCGCCTCGGTGCTGTATCCCTGCAGAATCGCAAAGTCGAACTGACCCGCACCGATCGCTGACGACAACACATTGTTTTGTGGTGCCGAATTGACTTGGCCGATGTGGTAATCGAGATCTTGCCCGCCAGCCAAATCGGCGACGATCGTTGGACGAGCCTTACCATCTGCCTCCGCAATTCGACCCACCGCATTTGGCACGTTGTCGCCGATGGTGAAGCTGTTTCCGAAAAACAGCAAGTTCAACGGGTCTTCCGCAAAACTTTGGTTCGTCGCCGCAGCGAATGTGAACAAAAGCGAGAAAACGCAGACGTTCAGACGAACGAGTTGAGTAAAGGGAGGCATCGGCAGAGGCGAGCTAGCGGAAGGTGGGGAGACAACTTACGGCCAAAAGACGCCCAACGCGGCTGTGTGTTTTCAACCGCGTTGGGATATCGTTGGTACTTGAAGAGGCTTAGCGTTGACGAGAGCGTCGACGCACAAGACCACCAATGGCGATCGTTCCCAAAGCAAACAATGAAGATGGTTCAGGAATGGCTGTGACTGACGTGATCGTCATCCCGCCCAGATAGAAGAATCCATTGCCATTGTCGTTGTTGGCACCTGGACCAATTACCAATTGAATCTGACCCAGTGCATCTGGAGTGATTCCACCGACGAAGGCTGTCTCGGAAATGTTGTTAGAAACTGCCAACGAGGCTGATCCGGTGTTGCCACCCGTCAATGAGTAGGTGGTTTCGCGATTGTCAGAGACACCAGTACGCGATGCGTAAAAGGTAAAATCGTAAGTGGAGTTTTGATCGAGGTTTTGGAAGGTCCAGAGAACTTCTGGAAAGATGCCTCCCCCAAACGTCGAAGTATTCCCGTACCAGCTATTCCCTGTCACCTGTGCTGGAAATTCCGGAGGGATACCAGCGGCGGTCGAGCCGTTGCTGTTGATACCGTTAAACCGATCGGTGTCATCGGTGATCAGATCGATGCCTGTCGCGTTACCTTCCGAATCGATCATTCCGATGATGTCAGCATCAGGAGCGCCCATCACGTTCCAATTTGCTGGAGCTGTTGATTGCCCACCTTGGATTTGAACAATTGCAGCTGTTGCTGGAACCGAAAGCCCCAGAGATAAGGCGAATAATAGACAAGTGCTGAAGAGGCGTTTCATGCAGAAACCTCGCGAAGTCGAAGATTTAACAGTTAGATAATTCACGCGGAATTTTACAGAGGGGTTGAATGGTAGCCCTGTGCGAACGGTTCTGCAAGTTTCGCATTCGCCGGATACGGTGGTTTCTGCAGCCATTGCCAAGATCGCCGGCTAATCAAACGAAGGCACTTGCCGATTCCGCCACAGCTAGCCGAACAGGTGTGCATTCTTGGCGAAAATGCGCAGAAAAGATGTATTCGACGCCTTCGATTTAGAAGTGGCTTGGTTGGTAAACACCGAGCCGTTTTTACTTGATCGCGCTATCGCTCACGCAAAGATGGCTTTCGCGACTTTGCCGGCGACGTCGGTGAGTCGAAAGTCGCGACCGGCGTGCCGGTAGGTAAGACGTTCGTGATCGATGCCCATCAGATGCAGTAGCGTGGCATGCAAGTCGTGAATGTGCATCTTGTCTTGCTGGGCGTAGTATCCATAGTCGTCGGTCGCGCCATACGCGAAGCCACCTTTGACACCACCGCCCGCCATCCACATCGTAAAGCCGTGAGGATTATGGTCACGTCCGTTGTTGCCTTGTGCCGTGGGCGTTCGACCGAATTCGCCTCCCCATAGCACCAGCGTATCCTCCAACAACCCTCGTTGTTTTAAATCGGTCAACAAGCCAGCGATCGGCTTATCGACTTCGGCAGCGTTCTTGGCATGGCCCTGATAAAGGTTACCGTGTTGGTCCCATTGAACTTCGCTATCACTGTGCGTGACCTGAATAAAGCGAACGCCCTGTTCCGCAAAGCGTCGCGCCAGCACGCATTGATGACCAAAGTCGGCGGTCACGGGGTCATCCAGCCCATAAAGAGCTTGAGTTGCTGCTGTTTCGCTAGATAAATCTTGGATCGAAGGCATCTCCGTTTGCATCCGAAAGGCCAACTCGAATGACTTCAATCTGCCTGACAGTTCTTTGTTCGATCCGGTGATCGCGATGTGTTCCTGATTCATTGCCGAGATGAAGTCCAGCTGTCGACGCTGCTGCTCGATCGACAACTCCGGATGTCGCATGTGTTCAATTCGCGATCGTGACGCAAGTTGGCTCGCGTTCCCGATGGGAGTCCCCTGGCAGTGCGCCGGAAGGAACGCCGCGCCCCAGTTATTTACACCGCCATGTGCAAGGGTGGGGCAGATGGTGATAAACGCCGGAAGGTTTGAATTTTCGCTTCCTAGTCCGTAGACCAGCCAGCTGCCCATACTCGGTCTTACGAATTGATCCGTCCCAGTGTGCAGCTTTAACGAAGCACCACCATGTGCCGGGTTGGTTCCGTGGACCGATCGCAGCACGCAAAGCTGGTCCGCATGCTTGGCGACGTTTGGAAAAAGCTCGCTAACAGGCAGTCCGCTTTCGCCATGGCGATGAAATTTCCAAGGGCTTCTTAGAAGGTTGCCTTGTTTGGCAAACGTGACGCGAGGCAAGTCGAAAGGCAGCGGTTTGCCGTGGTCACGATCTAGCAAGGGCTTTGGGTCAAACGTATCGACATGCGATGGCCCGCCTTTCATAAAAAGAAAGATGACTCGTTTCGCACGTGGCAAATGGTGTGGCCGGTCGAGTGAGGAAGACGCTCGACCCGCATTCACATCATCGGCGTTAGCGGGTCCTGAAGTCGCCAGCATGGACGAAAACGCCAGATGCCCAAAACCGACCGCACATCGTTGAAGCAATAAGCGACGATCGAATGAAGCGTTGGGCTGTGAAGGTCTCTGCATAACGTGCCTCATCGAATGTACATAAACTCGTTTGCCGCAAGCATGCTTTGGCAGAACATTGCCCAGGCTTGCCTTTCAGAGTCACTCGCTTCTTTGATAAACCGCATGGCGCGGGCAGACTCAGTTTCCGAGGGAGGACGACCGAAGGCAACTTGATACGCCGAAGCGATACGTTGCTGATTCGAAAGTTCGCTCGCCAGTAGTTGCTCAGCCCAATCTTCGCTAGCTTGAACGACCAAAGGGCTATTCATCATCAACAGAGCTTGAGGTGCAACGATCGATTGTTGGCGATGTCCTGTCGGTGTCGTGGGATCCGGATAGTCAAACTGCGTAAAGAAGCTGTAGACATTGTTGCGGATGACCGGTAGGTACAGGGCACGTCGGTGACTGTCGTATTTTGTGTGGTCGATCGAGGTGTGATCAAAGACGAACTGACGATTTCGAAGCGGTACCGTCTTTCCGTCAAGCTGCCGATCGAGTCCGCCGGTGACAAAGTAAATTGAATCGTGAATCGATTCCGCGGACAGTCGTTGGACGTTGGCGTGAGAATGCAAACGGTTTTCTGGGTCAGTCGAAATGTCCGCTTCTGCGGCTGGCTCCGATCGCATCTGATAAGTGCTCGAAAGCATGATCAGCCGATGCAACTTTTTGACGGACCATCCCGAACGCATGAATTCGATCGCCAGCCAGTCCAGTAGTTCCGGATGGCTGGGGCGATCACCAAGCAAGCCAAAGTTTTCGGTGGTCATGACCAAGGGTTGTCCGAAGTGCCAGCCCCAAACGCGGTTGACGAAGACGCGTGCGGTCAAAGGGTTTCGAGTGTCGGCCAGCCATTGTGCCAACTGCAATCGACCGCTTTGGGTTGTTGGAAAAATTGGACGCGTTCGGCTGACTCGCAGCCCATCGGGCAGTTCACGTTTGACTTCGTCGCCAAGGTTCAAATGGCTGCCGCGAATGTGAATCGGAACAGATTCCATGGTTGCCTGTTCGCTGACACCCATCAACGCCGGTTCGTCAGGAGCTTTACTTTCGAGGACTCTTGCGATTTCCATCAAGCGGTTGTATTCGGCAAGCGTTTCGCTATCGAATGCAAATTGAGGTTGGGCCGGAACAGCGATTAGGCCTGTTGTATCGGCAAGTGCTTCTTGAGCAGCCTTGAAGAGGCTTTCGGGAATGGTGTCTGAACCACCTCTGTTTTCCGATTTGGATTTTGATGCGAAAGCTGCTCGGTAATACTCACGAAGTTGTTCGAGGTCTGTGCTGCTTTGATCTGATCGCTGATTGAATTGATGCCAGCGTTCGAACAACGGATCCGCGCGGTGAAACTGCAAATGGCGTCGACAGTGGTGAAGAATGTGAGGGTGCAGTCCCAACGTCGATGTAATCGATTGAATTTTCGTCAACGAGTCTGATGGTTGGATTTGTAACGCGGCGACTAAGTAATCGGCAACGTTTTCACGAGCCTTGTCGCGAAGTGCAGCGATATGCTTGTTTTTGAAACTCGTTGCGGCTTGTTTGGCTTTTGCGATATCGGCGTCGATGGTCACGAGTTTCTGTAGTTCCGCCGGGCTAGCGATCGAGTGTTCGTACCAATGCTTAATCGCACCGGTGTTTGTGTTGCCGAATGTTTTCGTGCTTTTGAAGATTGCCGCGAGCGCGTAATAGTCCTTTTGTGTTAGCGGATCGAATTTATGATCGTGACAACGGGCACATCCGAGCGTCATTCCTAAGAAAGCTTTGCCAAGCGTGTCGATCTGTTCGTCAATGGTGTCCATCACCAGTTTTTCACGATCAGGCTCGGCCAGCACTTTTGCGCCGAGTGCCAGAAAGCCAGTCCCGGCGATCGTGTCCTGGTCAGCGCCGCGAACCAAGTCTCCGGCGATTTGTTCGATGACAAATTGATCGTATGGTTTATCGGCGTTGAAGGATTCGATTACATAGTCTCGATACCGCCAAGCGTTTCCTAAAGCCAGGTTTTCATCCAAGCCGTTTGAATCGGCGTAGCGAGCAACGTCCAGCCAGTGCCTTCCCCAGCGAACGCCATAGCTTGGGGACGCCAGCAAACGATCGATAAGCTTTTCAATGGCGTTGTCATCGGGATCTTCGACAAATGCCTGAACCTGTTGCTCCGTCGGCGGAAGTCCGATCAAGTCAAAGTAGATTCTTCTGATCAAGACTCGCTTGTCAGCCTTCAGCGACGGCTTGATTCCATTCGCTTCAAGCTTCGCAAGGATGAAGCGATCGATGGGGGATTGAAGCCACTGGGCGTCATGCATGACAGGAGGCGACTGTGCGTGCGGTGCTTGAAAAGCCCAGAATCTATCGGCTTGCGGATCGATCAGTTGTTCATCGGTGGTCGTCACATGGACATCGACTAGTGAATCAGAACGCGGGTCTGGCAATCCAAGCTGAATCCATTTTTCGAAGACTTGGATCTCGGAGCGATCCAGGCGGTTCTGGGGAGGCATCTGCAAAGCTTGGTCCTGGTAACGGACTGCATGAAGCAGCAGACTTTGATCGGGAGCCTTCGCAACAGCCGCTGGACCCGAATCACCTCCCGACAGAATCGCAGCTCTTGAGTCCAGCGAAAGCCCTCCATCGTGTTCTTCGGCCGAATGACACTCGAAACATCGTTCGATCAGTAGGGGCCGAACTTCGCGTTCGAAAAACTCGATCTCAGCACGCGAGAATTTCTCCGCCGCAGTAACTGAATCGGAATTCGTTGTGGTGCCAAATCCGACACAAACGAACACAGCAACGGCCATCCAACGAGAGGACATGGGATGCTCGTTTTGGCAGGTGGGGGGATTTGTGGGGGCGAGCCAGAAATTTTTAGGGCGAGCCCCGAGGTGGGAGTGATTTCTAGTTTACCGTTCCTCGAATCGCCCAGCATTGAATCGCCCTGCATTGAACTCCGATTTCTATCAGGAAACATTAGCCGAAGTCCGGTGCGAATCAGAATGACAAGCAACGAGTGTGTTTTTTGCAAATTCATTGCCTTGTTCCCTCGGATCAAGGGTTTCTGGCAACGAAGTTGCTATCGCGGTGTGCTGACAGATATCACGTCCAAACAGATCGATTATCGACCAATTGAAAACGATACGGAGGAGCTTGGACGCAAATGGACCAACCGACCTGACAATCCGTGGTCACGCAAAAGGAAGCGAGACGACTTGAAAGTGCCTCTATTTCCGAATTCGCAGTTAGGCAAAGCTTTGCGCATGCACGTCAAAGACCGCCTGCCGAACATGACCAATCGCGATCGAGATGAAAGAGGTAGTGGGGGTTCAATCCGTATTCATGCCGATACAATTCTCGGTGACTGCCGCAGATAAGATTCTGCACCCGCTCTGAAAGAAGATCATTCAGCACATGCCTCACGATACAACCGATACGCCAGAACAAGTCACCAGCCCCAGTTTTGTCATTGGGATTGGAGCATCCGCGGGCGGACTGGAATCGCTGGAGCGTTTTTTCGATGGTGTCGATGACTCATTGAAGGCGACCTTTGTCGTCGTCCAACACCTGTCGCCCAACCACGAAACGATGATGGATTCGTTGTTGAAGCGGCACACGGATATGCCAGTAATGATTGCCCAGGAAGGGCAGCAGTTGCACACGAATCACGTCTATGTGATGCCTCCGAAAAAGGAAGTAACGCTTGACGGGTTGACGATCCGACTGCACGATCAGAACCGCAGTGAACTGCCCCATCTGCCGATCGATCGATTTTTCAGTTCTCTGGCACGAGTCCCAGGCGTTGCCAAGGCCGGCGTGGTTTTGTCAGGAACCGGAAGCGACGGTTCGCGCGGTGTCGTGGCGATCAATCGAGCTGGTGGCGTTGTCGCTGTGGAGTCCGAAGCAACGGCGAAGTTCTCCGGCATGCCGAATGCGGCTGCCGCGACTGGTATCGTTGATTACACACTTCCACCGCAATCGATGGCTAATCAGTTGGCCTGTTGGTTCGCTGAGCATGACGATCTGGGAACCTGGGACAACCGAGACGATGAGCAGCAACAGATTTTTCGGTTGCTGCGCGATCATTGTCACATCAACTTTGCGAACTATAAATCGTCAACGGTGACCCGACGATTGGATCGTCGCCTGGCCATGCGTGGTGTGCAATCGCTGAAGGAATACGTTGCTGTCCTGCAAGCGGAACCGGACGAGGTTGATGAACTTTACCGCGACATGTTGATCGGTGTGACAAAGTTCTTCCGAGACCCGTCTTGTTGGGATCTTTTGCAAGAGAAGATTGTCGACAAGCTGTTTAAAGATGCCGACCCGAAAAAAGGTTTGCGTGTTTGGGTCTCCGGGTGTGCGACCGGCGAAGAAGCTTATTCGATGGCGATGATGCTGCACGAAGCGCGCGAGCGTCTGCAGTCACCTGTCTCATTCAAAGTGTTTGCCAGTGATGTGCATCCGGGATCAATCAAAATCGCGGCTCAAGGTTACTATCGTTCTGAAACGCTGACAAACGTATCGCTGGATCGACTTGAGAAATACTTTGTCCGTAGTGGCGACGGCTACCTGATTTCAAAAGACATCCGCTCCTCGGTCGTTTTCGCGATCCACAACATCCTGCAGGATCCTCCGTTTACCGACATCGATTTGGTTTCTTGTCGGAACCTTTTGATCTACTTCGATTCGCATGGACAACGAAAAGCACTTTCGATGTTTCACTTCGGTCTTCGGCAAGGAGGTGTATTGTTCCTCGGTCCGAGCGAAACGACTGGAAGGCTAAGCAATGAATTTTCGACGATCGATGAAAAGTGCAAGGTGTTTGCCAAACGCCGAAACGCCAGACTGCCGCAAGGCATTGATCTTCCGTTGCAGATACAACCAAAGCTGAATGTCGATCCCTACGCATTCCAGTCCGATCGATCTCCGCAGCGCGAGCGAATGCGGAATTACGATCGCATCCTTGATCACGTAATGCCGGCGACGGTGCTTGTTAATTCGAATCGACAGGTTTTGGAAAGCTTTGGAGGAATCGAACGGTATCTACGCGTCCCACGACGATTGTTCAGTAACGACTTGCTGGACGTCGCGCCAGCGGACCTGCAGGCACCGCTTTCAGCGTTGTTTCGCCGTGTGCAGAGGGATCGCACGAAGGTCCGGCTGCCTGTCACCGGAGTAGAACTTCCCAATGGAGATTTGGGTGATCTGGATATTGTGATGGACCCGGTCCCGGGGGCGTCAGAGGAAGTTCCACTTTACCTTATTCGTTTCACTGTCAAAGAAACGGTACGCCTTGAAGTACTTGATCGTGATGCCGATGCTGCGACGGTTCAGATCGAAAAAGATGATCGCGAATTGTCTGAACGAATTCTGACACTTGAGGACGAACTGCGTCACTCCCGTGAAAACCTGCAGGCCACGATTGAAGAACTGGAATCAAGCAATGAAGAATTGCAATCGACCAACGAAGAATTGATTTCATCCAACGAGGAATTGCAGAGCACAAACGAGGAACTGAACAGCGTTAACGAAGAGCTGCATACCGTTAACGTTGAATACCAAAGCAAGAATGCGGAACTTCGTGAACTGAACGACGATATCAATCACCTCTTCGGCAGCACCGATATCGGGACCATCTTTCTAGACGGTTCACTGGCGATTCGACGTTTCACACCCCGTGTCGCGACGGTGTTTGATCTCCGCCCACAAGACCTCGGGCGTTCGCTTTCCTCGTTCTCGCACACGCTGAATATCGATGATCTAACGGAGCTAACTTCGAAGGTTCTTCATGACGGTGAAAAGTTCGAGCAAGAGGTCGAAGATCGTTATGACAATCACTACGTGCTGCGACTTCATCCCTACCAGATCGAAGAACAGATCGCCGGTGTGATCCTTACACTGACCGATATCACTCGGTTGGTCGAATCACGTCGTCTTGCAGAGAAATATCAACGCCGGTTGCAGCGTGCGATCGATGCGGTACCGATTTTGGTCTCGTATGTCAGCAGTGATGAAGTTTACCAGTACGCCAATCAAGCTTATTTCGATTGGCTAAAACGAGATCGAGATGAAGTCATTGGCCGTAAAGTCAAAGATGTCATTGACAGTAAAGCGTACGCGAACGGCCAGCCGCACATCAAATCCGTACTCGAAGGACATTCGCAGTACTTTGACCAAGAGTTAAAGACGCCGAAGGGAACGATCAATCTTGCCGTTTCGTACATTCCTGACATCAACCGAAAGGGACGCGTTGTCGGCTTTTATGTTTCCGCAGCCAATGTGACATCGCTTAAACGTGCCGAGAGGGAACTTGCAGCGGCGGTCGAATCGGCGAAGAGCGCGAACCGTGCGAAGAGTGACTTTCTTGCGAAGATGAGTCATGAGATCCGCAGCCCGATGACTTCAATCTTGGGATTCGCGGATATTCTGGATGAGCAATTGAATGATCCCGACAATCGAAGTGCGATCGACATCATTCGGACCAACGGTCAGCACCTGCTAAATCTGATCAACGAGATTCTGGATCTGTCGAAGATCGAATCAGGTAACTTGGAGTTAGAAAAGGATCACTTCGATCTGCCATCGCTGTTGATGGAGTGCCACAACACTGTCTTGCCCAAAGCAGAGCGTGGACAAGTTGAACTGCAATTCGAAGTCGATGAATCAGCAAAGGGAAGTATCTGCAGCGACCGTCGCCGCCTGCGTCAGATCGTTTTAAATTTGCTGACCAATGCGGTGAAATTTGCCGCCGGCGGGCACGTTTCACTGCGTTGTTCGCGTTGCGAAGATTACTTTGTTATTGCCGTAAGCGACGATGGCTGTGGGATTGCGAAGGAGTCTCTGCCGCAATTGTTTCAACCTTTCTGCCAGGCAGACGACACTTCGATCCGTCGACACGAAGGTACCGGCTTGGGGCTGACGATTACAAAGCAGTTGGCCAGCCAAATGGATGGCGATGTTTCCGTCGAAAGCAAGCTGGGGGAAGGATCCACGTTCACAGTGCGGTTGCCGTGGATCGAAGGAAAGGCGGAGGAAACGATCGAAGATCCACAGCTTCGTCAAAAACAGCTGCCGAGTCTGAATCAGAAGAAAATCCTAGTGATCGACGATCGGCGCGACATCCGGTTCATCGCGGAACATATCTTGGTAGATGCGGGGGCACGCGTGACCACCGCAGAAAACGGCCAAGATGGGCTAGACAAAGCCCGTGCCGCAAATGAGTTAGCGGACCCGTTTGATTGTGTTGTCACCGATATCCAGATGCCAGAAATGGACGGGTACGAGACAGCAACAAAAATGCGTAGCGAAGGGTATGCTGGACCCATTTTGGCTTTGAGCGCTTCGGCAATGGCATCGGATCGTGCCGAAGCTTTGGCAGCTGGATGTGACGAACACTTAGCCAAGCCAATCAACCGAACGCTGTTCATTCGAACGATCGCTCGGCTGATCGGCTTGCTGGAGCGGTAATGATGGTTGTCCAACTACCAGTGGTTCAATACGCAATCGATAAAGAAGACTGTTTGCTTGATCTGAACGATCAGTGGACGGAGTTTGCGGTTTCAAATGATGCTGGCGCTAAATTGCGTCCCGAGTCGGTAATCGGCAAACCGATCTGGGATTACATACGTGATCCCGATTTGCAAACGATTTACCAGCGATTGATTGCACAAGTCCGCAAACACGGATTTGAAATCGTCTTTCCCTTTCGCTGTGATTCTCCGCTATTCCGACGGTACATGCGGATGTCGATGTCGAAACGCGACGATGGCAGTATCTTGTTCGTCAGTCGAACGGAAGAGATCGTTAAGCGGAGCGAAAGCGAGATCCGAGTCGGGCGTGCATATTCCGGGAGCCGCATCGTTCGACAATGCAGCATGTGCAACTTGTTTCAGTTGAGCGACAAAACTTGGGGAGAGGCGGACCAGCTCGTTTTGCAAGACAACACGCTTGCGGGAAATGCACAGCCAAGTCTGATCTGGGGTGTCTGTGAGCCCTGTCGAACACGCATGAAACAAGTGCACGAAGAAAGATTCGGTCGGGCCGAGAAGGCTGACTGACCTTCAGTTCGTCGGTGGATAAAGAAAGTTGCGAAACGTGGCGGTGATAGGGTGCGGCGCCTCGCGATGGGGCACGCTCCAGTAGGGTTTCTCGTCCAATCGTGCTTCCAGTGCATAGGAAGTCATCGGCGCCAACGCCACATACCATTGCGGTTGTTCTTCGTCGCCTTTGCGCGCTTCAATCAGAACAAACAGTTCTGGGTCGGTACCGTGAGCGAACACAAAAACGGCGCCGTCAACGACGTTCTCTGTTTTGTATCGATAGAGCGGCTTGGACATCAGTTCGAGCTGGTACTCACTGGTTCCTTCAAAGTCATCGCCGACCGAAAATCTTTGGGCGATGCGACGCATTTGCAATAGCCGCATGGCAGTCGAAGCACGAGGGGCCACGTCGTTGGCAATTGGTTTGAATTCGATACCAGGCTTGTTGGGCGTCCATGCTTTTCGACCGTTGTGGCTAAATGTCATCGGTGCTGTCCCCAGCGACTGAAATTCATGCAGCCAGAGCCGTTCTGACTTTGGGATCAGGAAGACTTGTGCCGCGGCAACAGGGCGTCCTTCTCGGTTTGCCCAAAAGAACAGGCCACCATCGTGAACGCCGCTGACTGGATTGGTCCAACGAAGAACGGGACGTTCGATGAATTTGATAGGATCTCCCGAAGCGTCTTTGACTTCGTACGCTGCACCTGATTGCTGCATGAACTCCAGTCTCGCATCGTCGGACTCTTTCATCGATGGCGGCTCTGCAGCGAAAAGTTGATTGCCAACTGTGGCAAAAACGACGGCGATCAGCAGAGTTCTGAACATGGGTGTCCGCTTGTTGAAATTGAATTTTGGAGTAGTTATAGGCAGCGTGTCTATTTTGGGCTGCGTGTCGTCGGCTTGTCAAATCAAGTCCAACGTTTCTAGGCGGAAGATCGGGATGATGCAGCCTGTGGCGTCTGCGAAGTCCGCCTGAACTGCGAAGTGGCGAGATCAGGTATGATACAGAGGCTGGCCGCGATTCACGGGATTCATCTCTATCGTGATGCTGCCTTTTCCGATCGCTAGATAGGTCGAAGCTATCGGTATTTCCTCAAGACCTCCCCGCCACCACCGAATTGAAACAATCCGAAATGGACCATCGCTATAGATCCATTGTCATCGCGTTCGTTCTGACTTACGCAAGCTGTCTCTGTATGTGTAGCCGCTTAAAGGCTGCCGAGCCGATGGGGATCGCAGTGGAGCTGAGGTCGCAGGATCGGCATTCATCTGATTCGCCATATTTGCCGAAGATCGATAAGCAAACTTGGAAGGCTCAGGAAACAGCAATCATCGTTTGCGACATGTGGGATTCGCATCACTGTTATCGTGCTGTCCAGCGGGCGACTGAAATGGCGCCCCGCATGAATCGCTTGATGAATGTGCTCCGCGATCAAGGTGTGACGGTCATCCATGCTCCCAGTGGCTGTATGGATGCTTATCAAAATCACCCCTCGAGGCAGCGATCGATTAGCGAGCCCAAGGTGGACGAACTTCCCGACGATATAACGAAGTGGTGTTATTCGATTGCGGAAGAAGCTGCTCAGCAGTATCCGATCGACCAAACCGATGGCGGCGAAGACGATACCGAAGGCGAGCACGAGGCATGGAGAAATACGTTGCTGATGCAAGGCCGGAATCCAGACGCACCCTGGACCAAGCAAATGGACCTGCTGCAAATTGATCCGCAATCGGATTGGATCAGCGACCGAGGTGATGAGATCTGGAGCATCTTGGAAAACCGATCCATCAAGAACGTGATGTTGGTCGGTGTGCATACCAACATGTGTGTGTTGGGGCGTCCCTTTGGGTTAAGGCAATTGGCCAAGAACGGTATGAATGTCGTCTTGGTCCGCGACCTGACCGACACGATGTATAACCCGGCGGCGAAGCCCTATGTCAGTCACTTTACCGGTACGGATCTGATTGTCAGTTATATCGAGCGAACGGTATGCCCGACCATCAGCAGTGATCAAATTCTAGGTGGCAGCCCACATCGTTTCCGTAATGACGATCGACCTACGATCGCGATGATGATCGGTGAATCGGAATACAACACTGCTGTGTCACTTCCAGCTTACGCGCTCGAAAACTTGGGCAAGCAATACCGGGTTGTCTACGTGCTTGAATCGCTGGATGCAGCAGATGGATTTGTAGGGCTAGAACAATTGGAGCAAGCGGAATTGTTAATTGTCAGCGTCAGAAGAAAGCTATTGCCAATCAAGCAGTTGGAGTTGGTTCGGCAATTCATCGAATTGGGAAAGCCCGTGATTGGAATTCGTACGGCAAGTCATGCGTTCTGCCTAAGAAATCCTGAATCAGCTAAACAGGAATCCAAAGCGGAGTTTGCTCAGTGGCCGGAATTTGATTCGCAGGTCTTTGGCGGGCACTACACCAATCATCACGGAAACAATTTGGCGTCGTTGGTCTCATTCGTCGGCGAACCGGGGCAGGAGAAAGGTCAATCGACAAACCCGATGACCAGTTCCCTGCTGCAGGGCGTTGATAGGCAACCTTTTCAGCAGGGTGGATCTCTGTACAAGGTTCGTCCACTGGCCGATGGAACGCAGGTTCTCGCGGTCGGCCGAGCTAACGGAGTAGAGGAAGAGCCCGTCGCATGGACCTATCAGCGATCCGATGGCGGTTGGTCTTTCTACACGTCTCTAGGGCACGAGAAAGACTTCCTTTCTGCCCCATTTGTGCAGATGCTGACGAACGTCATTAATCAACGATGTGAGCCGAGAATCCCGGCGTCACACTAGAACGTTTGTTGACGATCGTGCCTTTTTAAAGTTAGTTTAAGGTGAAGCGAAACGAACGCCTGTTCGTCATCGAGTTCGCATCCCAAAATCGTGACTTGCGTCTGTGAAATCGCACATATGGTGTGCGATCACAGAAAAGTCGGAATGGGCCCGCCTGTATAGTCACATTGCCCCGAAGACTAGGTCGGGCCCCTTCCGGACTACCAATGACGGTACACCACGATTTTTGGTGCTGCTCACCTTGTAAGTGAATCCCCTAATAAATTTCGCGAGTTGAGTGCAAATCGTCGCGAAGCTGTGTTGCGGAACCCCCTCGATGCTAAACAAATTTTCCGGCAATGACGCTGTACCCCCGACTGTTCTTCAAACAGGCGTGGATTTGGTTCCGCATTCCACTTCAAGCTTGATCGAGTTCGTTCAAACGGCAAATCGTATCGCCGCGATGATTGCCGCAGCGCTTGAAAAAGGGGACTCATTCGAACCGTTAATCAACACAGAGTCTGATCTGATCTACGTCAAGTCAGCCGACCAACGTTTGCTTTGTTCCAACGAAGCGTACCGGCGTGTTTTCACACCAGATGAATTGCCCGTCGGACGATTCGGCGCATCGTTTTTGCACAAAACGATCATTCCGATTTCCGAAGCCTCCGACAGATTGATTCTTGAAGGCTGCATGGAACTGCTCTTTGAACACTACGGTCGAGATTCAGAAGGGCAGTTGTCACTATTTAGGACGGCGAAAAAATCACTCATTGGTGTGGGGCAGGGATCGTTCGCGATTCTTGGGATTACGCGAGTTGAGAAGACCTTCATCGATTCGGACAACGAAATCGCCAAGGGGGCTTTGCTTGCCGATCAATGGCGCCGTTTCAACGAACTGCCGGAACTGGATCGCCAAATTGCGATTTCGCTCGCACGAGGTATGACGGCCATGGAGATCGCTCAGGAGCGTGAGGTTTCGAAGCGAACGATCGAAAATCATCGCAACACGATTCTTCAGGAGTTGGGCGTCGGATCTCCGCTCGAGATGATCAAGCTTCTGGTCCGTCTCCAAGAGAAAGGCTTTGGCGATCTGGGGGTCTAGTGTTTCGTTCCATCGGAAAAGTAGGGTTAAAGCCCTATAATCCGCAAAGCGTTAACGGCGGTTATGGCACGGATAACCGGGGCTAACGCCCATCGGCTCATCCGGAACAGAAGGCGACCTATGAGCCGCACCGCGTTAGCGGCGGTTATGGCGTGGACAACCGGGGCTAACGCCCATCGGCTAATCTGAAACAGAAGGCGACCTATGAGCCGCACCGCGTTAGCGGCGGTTCTCGCTCGGGCAACCGGGGCTAACGAGCAACCGGCTAATCTGAAGAAGATCTTCGCCCCAATCTTGTTGAACGTGTACGCACAGTGTTCAACAAGAATACCCGAGATATTGTGTTCCAGGAACTATTCGAAAGTCCCGTACTTCCAGGTGACTGTTGTCGGAGGGTGTAATTCGGTCTGACCGATCCCTTGATTGACAAACTCGCCATCGATTTTAAAGGTCCACCCCATTCCTGAGGTTGTGCCTTTTCCGTCAATGGATTCAATGAATGCGGTGGTGCCGCTGCCGCGGAAAGCGATTTGGGCAGTCCCAACCCGTTGCATGACGGTTTCAAGTGTTGAACCATCGGAAACGTTTTCAACGTCCTCGGTGATCACGTTTCCGTCACCCGGATCGATTTCTATCGAAACTATCCCATCAGGTTGTGGCCTGACCGTGCTTTCTGTTTCGGTCTGACTGGTACATCCAAGGACGAGTGCGACGAGCAGGAAAGCGCTCATCGCCATCAACTGTCTACGTATCATTAGTTATGGTTCGACCCACCACCGGTGGCATTCAAACGGGCAAAGAAGTCTGGCAGGTGTCCAACATAGCAGTTGCAGTGTTTGCAGACACTCGCATTCTTCGAAATTGCCACACCACAACGGGTGCATGGTCGCAAGCTCGGTTCTTCTGCCACCGGAGCGGCGGGAATCGCCGGTGCGTCGCCCAACATGCGTACAACAGCCGTATCGGTGACGGCCTCACGAATTTGGTAGCCGAAGACAAACTTCTCTTTGCATCGTGGGCATCGAACCGTCTTTCCGATCAGTTCGCTACCGCCACGGACTTTGTGGCCTCGTGGACATTTACACGTCACGCGTTCTGCGTTCATTTCACTCATGGTATTAACTCCCCCTCTTCCTATGATTGTTGGGAATCCATTCGCATTGGTTTGAACCCCGGGGTGACAGGCCAGTTTCGCACGAATCCGTGGCGCGACGCGTTGACTTTCGCGTCGTCGATGACTGACCGGCATATCGTTGGTGCCGTTACTAATTTCCGGGGCACCCCTTGATTGGGGTTAACTGTTCAGATTCGAGCTCCGCTGCTCGATCTTGGTCCTTCAAACTGATCTACATTGAAAGACCCGGTTTCGTGGAAAATGTTCGAAATGCCAACCGAGTAAATTCAACTGACAGAGGTACTGCTGGCCTGCATCAACGCCATTGCGGCATCATCAACGCTGGCGATTTATCTAGAGAACGCCAACAAGCCAATTCGCAGGAGAAAAACGGCGAGGGAAACTGCCCCAATGAAGGTGCACAATTGCCCTCGCAGTGTTTTTCCGAACACGTTCCGTGATTTCGTTTCTGCAGGTGTATAGAGTTTTATCGGCACCTGAACAGCGGCATCTTCGAAGTGCTACATTGAAGGAAGAGAACCATCCCTTGAGATCAATCGATTGCGAAATGCGTACCCGAAACCAAAATGTCGCACAGTCTGGGGCTTTACAATCCGGACGCTTACGAAGCATCTGTTCAGGTAAGCGAAAGGCGGTCCTGGCTTCTGTCCTCGGTTTATCTGTCGTGGCCTACAACGTTGTGCTGGTCGCGGACGACAAACGGGCCCCTGCCCCGAAGTTTGACGACAATTCGACTCGAGGCATCTTCTTTAACTCGATCGGTGACGCGATCCAGGGCGAAAGGCCTTCGCTGCAATCGCTTCGCAAGACTCAGATGGTTGTCGCTGCCAATGCCGGCGGCGGTACCAATGGCGAATCCGATGCACCCGACGGCAGTTGGGACAAACTGGTATCGGCCACTTCGCTTGAAGACGAAATTAAGCGAATGAAATTGCACTACGACAATGTAGTGACAACGCCAGGCCCGTTTAAAAGCGGCGGATACGAAGAAGCGAGATTAGACCTGATGGTGCTCAGCAGCATGTTCGCTGTGATCTCAGAGTACAAAGGCCAAGTGCGTTGGAAAGACGATGCCGCCGCCGCACGCGACCTATTGGGCCGAACGGCATTCAATTGCAACGCCGGTACCAATCAAGTTTTTAACGAAGCGCGAGCCCGCAAAGATGACTTGCAAGACTTGATCAGTGGCAGCGGCTTGCGAGGTCGGAAAGCCGAAGACGGAAATGACTGGGCTTCGATCGCCGATCGTGCACCCCTGATGGAGTACGCAGAATCGCTAAACGATCAGTTGCGTGAAGCGACCACCAGCAAGGAACTGGTCGAAGCAGAACCGGGTGACGCACGGCGGCCTGCGGAGCTGCTGGCGGTGTTGTCCGAAATCCTTATCAAAGAAGGAATGGATGAAGCGGACGACGGCGACTATCAAGCCTACAGCCGAGCGATGCGTGACGCGGCTTTAGAAGTTAAACGTGGTGTCGAGCTGAAAGACTATGGCATGATCAGCAACGGAGTCGGCGCCATCATGCAGTCTTGTGACAACTGCCACGGTGAGTACCGCTAGGCGGTTATCCATTTGCCGAATGATCCTTGGCCGGACGATTGCTGACCACGATCATTTCGACTGAAAAAAAAGAGCCAGGCAGTGAAAACGGAATCGTTCCACTCCTGGCGTCATTGATGTGCTGCACAATTTCATCTGTGTGCAACTTCAACAGCATGCGGGCAATCGGCGACTACTGTGCTTTCTTCAGTGTCGACATGTATTCGACGAGGTCAACCAAACCTTGTTGGCCAAAAACGTGATGCAAGTTTTCTGGCATGATCGACTTCTCGCTCTTCTTCATCGTTTCGATGTCGTCACTGGCGATCTTTCGATCAATCGCATCCGCGGTTCGAATTACAACTTCGTCGTCCGTTTCGGAAACTTTCAATCCAGAGATGACTTGCCCATCAGCTGTCAGAACGACGAAGTTTTCATAGTTGTGGCTGATCCCGGCACTTGGCAATAGGATTGCGGTAAGCATCGCTTCGCGCGAAAGCTTGTTTCCGATCTCGGAGAGGTTGGGGCCGACATCTTTGCCAAAGCCGTCGACGATATGACAGTTCGCGCAAGTTGCGGTGCTGCGGAAAAGTGACTTTCCACGTTCGACATCGCCTTTTTGCTTCGCTAGGCGGTCGACGGGTGGCAGCGGCTGTGAATCTTTTTGCGCCGGCTGTGGTAACACTTCAGCAGCGGAATTGCGGATCTCCGCGTCGTCGCTTCGAGCGAGCATCGCACCTGCAATCAACAGGGTGTCACCGACAAGCGATTTGTCTTTCGCTTGTTCGATCAGCTTTCGTTGACCACCTTTGCTGCGTGCAAGCGCCGCAACGGCAGCTCGTCTGAGATCAAAGTCTGCTTCAGCATTCTTACTCAGTTCGCTCAACAGCCATACGGATCGGCCGTTGCCTAGCAGTCCGAGAACCTCTGCGGTCGCGATAGCTTGATCTTTTGACACAAGCTTATTTCGAATTAGCGTCCGACCTTCTTCCATATCCAGCAGCAGTTCAGCGGCTTCAACGGCTGCCGATTTGTTCTCTGAATAAACTGTTTCGATCAGTTGCTGCTCGATCCCTTCAGGCTGAAAACGCTTCACCAGTTTGATGAATTCGGGGGTGCCTTGAGTTCGTTGGATCTGTCGTTCGATCGCAGCTTTTACTTCGGGGTGCTTTCGGTAATCGAATCCTTGCATGCGTTCGATCGCTCGAACGGCAATCGCGTCTCGCCTTGCCAGAGCGGCATCATCGCTGGGGCTGGCTGATGTCGCCAACGGAATGTCACAAGTCAGCGCTAACATTGCGGCAAACGCTAGTCTTCGCGTGTGGATCAGTTGAAGTCTTGGGTATCGCATGAATGGTCTATTGAAATTGTTTTGGGGATTTGAATAGCGATTAAACCTTGAAGTCAACAAGTCGCTATGGGAGCAATCGCTTTAGCACTTCGTTGCGAACTTCAGCGGGGTGAAATTCAAGACTTCGGAAGTAACGATCCGTTTCATTCAGTGATCGAGAAGGATCAGAGATCAGCGACACCATTGCCTCGGCGGCTTTGGGAGCACGAACTCGCCAAACAATGTCGCGACCGGATTCCGTATCCCAGTGGCCTTTGACATCCTTCAAATAAGCATCAAAACATTCGGCCGCGCGTTGGTCGCTACCGATCCCGAGAGCTTCCAAGTACCAACGGTCTTTGCCCTCGTATTGCGTCGCAAGTTTGGCCCAGATTTTCGGCATCGCAGGGCTTTCGTCGTATCGCAAGGCGATTGCCAGTTCTCGGCGAACGGCAGGCGAATCATCCTCAGCCGCGTCACCGAGCCAGCTTGATGGTTGCTCGGTCAGTTGTTTTGCCAACCGAATCGCGGCGATGCGCAGGTGGGGATTTTCGTCCGTCAAAGCTTTTTCGACATAGTGTTGGCCGCGACCAGGAATCTTGCCCAGCAACCAAAGTGCGCGAGCTCGGAATCGAGGGTTGGAGTCACCGTATAGCTTCAGCAGCTCTGCTTCGGCGGAGGTTCCCATCGCGTGCAGCGTTTGCCATGCACGTGCCTGGATGGCTCGGTTGGGATTACGCAATGCGCTCACCGCACCTGCCGCAGTTGAATAGTCGTAGTTGGGGACGATGTACTTCGAATCTGGCGGAGCGACTCGGAACAGTCTTCCGCGATCGATATCGCCCTGGCGGTGGCCACCGACACCTGGATCGTACCAATCGGTAACAAACAGAGAACCGTCGGGAGCAACACAAACGTCCGCGGGGCGGAACCAGCGATCTTCGGTACCGGTCAAGATCGGCTCGATGGTGGCTGTGTAACCGGCCCCGTCGACCGACGTCGGATAGGCTCGGACCGTGTTGGGGCCTGGGTCGCAGTGAATGATCTGGTCCCAAAAGCGTTTGGGAAGCAAGCGGCCTTCGTAGAAACAAATGCCACTGGGTGAACCAGCACCGGTTTGCAACAAGTTAGGAACAACACCGGGGTCATTGAGATGCCAGTGGCGATGCATGATTTCTTTTTCGATATTCATGCGATCGTCACGCCATCCGGCACCGGTAATTTCGTCGCGATAGCCGTAGTTGCCGTGTTCCATGACGAAGTTGATTCGCGTCCCGCGGTTGCCATCGTCATCGTTATCGCTTTGCCAAATCGTGCCAAAGGAATCGACTGTGGTTTCCCAGTTATTGCGGAAGTTGTGTGCAAGGACTTCGAAATTTGATCCGTCCAGGTCACATCGGAACGGCATTCCGCCGTAAAGCGGTGCGCCGTTGTCGACGACAGCGCGACCGTGGATATCGATCACGGTGTTTCCATTGGCGTCTTTGACTTGTTCTCCGGTGTTCCCAAAATTCCAATACAGTTTTCCGTCGGGGCCGAACAGGAATGAGTGTCCGGAGTGATCGTGTTGTGGGTTTCCAACGCCCGTGAAGATCGCCGTTTTGGATTCAGGGATGTCGTCACCATCGGCATCGGTAAATCGCCACACGTTTGGCGATGCGGTCACGATGACCTCTCGACCTTTGGGGCCATCGAGAACACAGATACCCATCGCCGAATCGACATCGCGACCTTGGTAAAACGTTTTGGTTTCATCCATCACCCCGTCGCCATTGGTGTCTTCGAGGATCAAAATGCGGTCGCCTTCGGGGCGTGACCCGTTGTTGCCACGATAGTTCATCACGTCACACACCCAGGCTCGGCCTTGGGTATCGATGTCCAGATTCGTCAGGCTTCGCAGGACCGGTTCGCTTGCCGACAGAGTCAGATCCAGTCCCTTGGCGACCGAAATGCCGCTGACTGCATTTTCCGGTTCACGTTGGGCTCCGCTGTCGGCGTTTCGAGCGACCGAACTGACGGTTGTCGGTGCGGCATCGGCATAGACTAAGAAACGGACGCTGGTTGCTTGTCCGTTGTTTTGATCGGTTCCACCGTTATCAAGGCCTCCGATGGCTGTAAATTTCGTGCAGCCTTTTGGCAATTGAAAGTGGATCAAGCTATTGGCGTGGGTACCGATTGCGTGACTGCCAATCGTTTCGCCTTTAACCGACCAGCGTTGTCCATTGCAGTTGGCGTCTTTTCGAACCGATGCCCAACCCGAGGTCGCGGATTTCCATCCGAGTTCGACAAGTGACTGGGGACCGGCGGCGCTGTGCACGGTCGGGTCAATCCAGTCTGCCCAGTCGCACGAGTATCCATCGCCTCCGTCATCGACGATTAGGTACAAGTCACGGACATCGTTGATCGGGACCTCGATCTTGACTCGGTTGCCAGGCGTCTTCGTGGTGATGACGTCACTGGCATACAGTCGACGTGCTTTCGATGATTTGGCAGTTTGAGGCTTTTCAGATTTGTTGGCCTTGCTGTCGGCTGACGCATCGAGATGGAATTTCTCGATGACTTGTTCCTTGTTGAAATTCTTGGGTTGATCGTAGTCTTGATTTTCAAGCAGGTCGTCAAAGCCAACCTGCTCTTTGCCCAAGCTTGCGCCGGTCGGATCAATTTCCGAGCCCGCGGTCCAAAGGATGGCGTTGGTGACCAGTCGGCGAATGTTGTCGTTGCCCCAGTTCCAGTGATAGTGACCACCGGTGAAGCCGAACGAGCGACCTCCATCGGCACGATCATAGGCCCAAGCAACCGTTTGAGGTTCTCCGGCGGCAACACTCTTTCGCACGATGGGGTTCCCGCTATGTGCTCCATCGGGACGCTTCATGGTGTGTTCAGGTGCGACGGCGGCCAAAATCGGAGTGATCTTTCCGCCTTCTTTGAATCGCATGTGGAAGTACCATTCGTCGTCGGCGGAAAACGATTCCACTCCCCGCGTGATGGGATGGTTTGGCAATGAGTTAAATTCGGCAACCCAGTGTGGATTCACGCTGTAATTGATTTCGAAATGTCCGCCAAGCAGGTCAACCCAATCGTCACCTGGCTCACCCGGAACCATCTCGACAGCGTAGTGCAAGCAGACCAGTCCACATCCTTTGCTAAGTCGCTTGCGAAGCTGATCACGGTGCTCGATCGCAATGTGTCGTCCACCACCATCGCAATAGATCACGATCGTGTCGGCATCTTCGATTTGTTGTTCGCTTGGCCACTGGCGAACAATCGTGACTTTTGCGTCAGAGCTTTTCTCGATCGCGTCTTGAAGGATTCTCAGTCCGGCAAAGTGTTCGTGGGCGCCATAGTTGTGGGACCGAGCACCGGCGACCATCAGGACATTTTTCGTGTCAGCTGCGGACCCAATCGAGTGGGTGAAAAGTAGTAGCTGGACGAGCAGCGTCATCGCCCAGCAACGATGTTGACACATCATGTTGAAGTGGCCTTTCGGGGGGAAGCTTATTGGGTGGGAAAGCAGTTAGGGAACCGAAGATACCCAGCGGTTAAGGGGCTCAATCGGTCCGTCCGCCTAGTTTAGCAAACCGTTGGAGCGTCATAGTTGACGCGCGGACAGTCTAACAAGAATTCGCCATTGGGGCACGACTGCAGCCGAGTGATCTTCGACGGGCTAGCGCTTTGACAAATGGGGAATGGCTGTTGGCTAGAAAAAAGACGGTTGTCGTTCCGCCCTCATTGAAATTCCACGCGAGTAGCACACACCATACTGGTGATGCGATCCAAGGATCGGCAAGGCTGTTCTAACGGAATCTGCTGCCCTATGCAGAGCGAGCAAGTTCATCACGCCAGTTGGGGTACCCCACCTCGATTCTTGGGTGGATTTACGATTAAGCTGGTGGGAGGGAACTCGAGGGCTTTTTACAGTATTGTGCTTCTACTGAGTGATTTCAGTGAATCCTTTCGAGACCCTTGTTTCAGTAAGATTCGTATTGGTGTCACCACATCGCAAGCGTAATCGCCGCGCGAGTTGAATTTGAACGATTAGGATTGCGATGGAGATCGATCGGCAACGAATACAAGATGACTTGCGCGGGATCGTGCGGGGCGATGTCTTGTGCGATGACGTATCGCGAACCTTGTACTCGACCGACGCCAGCATCTATGAACTGCAACCCATCGGAGTTGTTCGGCCCCAGTCGGCTTCCGATGTCGTTGCGATCGTGCGTTACGCGTCTGAGCACGATTTGCCGATCCATCCGCGTGGCGCCGGAAGTGGCGTCGCTGGAGAATCGATCGGTCCGGGATTGATCTTGGATTTTTCGCGATACATGCGTCGCATGCAGATGGATCGCAATGACGGCCGTGTCGTCGTCGAAGCCGGAATGACGCTGGCGGAATTGAATCGGGGTATCCGGTCGTCCGGCCGTTGGTTTGGGCCTGACCCGGCAACGCGTAGCATCACAACAATGGGCAGCGTGCTTGCGACCAATGCGTCCGGCAGTCACTACTTGCGCAGCGGATCGGCACGTGACAATATTCATTCGCTGCGCGTTGTCACGATGGAAGGTGAGTTGCTGAATCTGTCCAAGCACCAACCTTCGCAAACGGGCATTCCCGGTCGGTTGGCTCGCGGCTTGGTCAGCATCCGCGATCAACATCGCGAATGTATTGAGGCCCAGGCCGCATCCGCACCGGCACGCGGCGGCTATCGGTTTGACGGAGTGATCGACGAAGATAACAACGTTGACTTGGCAAAGTTTCTGTGCGGAACTCAAGGAACACTCGCTTTAATCGTCGAAGCGACAGTAAAAACGGAGAACATCCCAAGGCATCGAGGTGTCGCGGCTCTGTTCTTTCACCGTTTGGAATCTGCCGCCCGAAGCGCTGTTGTTTCGCTCAAGCACGGCCCAGTTGCTTGTGACATGATTGGCCGTCGCTTGCTAGGCATCGCAAGGGAAACTGAACGGCAATTCGGCAACATGTTGCCGCGTGAAGCCGAAGCGATGCTGTTGCTGGAACTGCAAGGCGATTCGCTGGCCGAATTGAACGATCGAATTGATTTGCTTAAAAGCGAACTGACCCGAGGTCCCGACGGCGCGTTCCAAGCGTCCTCGACCACCAACCAAAAACAACGCGATCAGTATTGGAAGCTTTGCCGCCGCGTCACACCACGGTTGGGGCGCCTGCGTGGCAAGGAAATGCCGATCCCATTTACAGAAGACATCGCCGTCGATCCGCAAAAGCTTCCCGAAGCATTAATCGCGATCCAGAAAACACTTCGTGATCACGAATGTACGTCAACCGTTTTTGCGCACGCGGGGCACGGCCAGCTTCACATTCGGCCGTTCTTAGATCTGTCCATCGCCGAGGACCGAAACAAGATTCGGCAGGTCGCCAATGACGTCGCAGAGGTCGTCTGGAAAATGGGCGGCCAAGTCTCAGTCGAACACGCCGCAGGGTTAAGCCGCAGTGCCCTTTTGCCAAAACAATACGGCGACTTTTGGTTAGCGATGGGGCAGATAAAACGTCTCTTCGATCCTCACCATCGACTGAATCCGGGAAAGCTGTTCGGCGCCGTCCTGCAGCAGCCCGATGAAAACCTTAGACCGATCGGTGATTCGATCCAAGTCGTCTCACCTGCGAGAACGCTGATCGAAGCATCCGAACGCGTCGTTCAGGAATCACGTTTGCAAAATGGCACGGTCCCACAGTTGCCGGTGATGCAACATTGGCCAGCGAATAAGATGATCGATCAGGTCACGCATTCGTGCAACGGATGTGGACGCTGTAGGACGACCGCGGTTGATGAACGGCAGTGTCCGGTTTATCGAACGATGCGGAAAGAAGAAGCTACGCCCCGTGCCAAGGCGAATTTATTGCGGGGTGTGTTAAGCGGTAAAGTCGACGTCGAATCACTTGCCAGCGATCGGGCAAAATCGGTTGCCGACCTGTGCTTTAACTGCCACCAATGCCGTGTGGAATGTCCGTCGACGGTGGACATTCCAAAAATTGTCGGCGAGATCAAAGCCCACTATGTCGCGACAAATGGATTGCCGTTATCCGAACGTCTATTCACACGCCTGGACTCGATCGCCAGTATCGGTTCGAGGTTGCCGCGGATTTCGAATTTGCTGCTGAAGAATCGTGTCACACGTTGGCTTGCTGAGCAGATGTTTGGGTTAGTGTCGACACGGCAATTGCCATCGATCGCCGATACCAGTTTCGTTCGCTACGCGGCCCGCCGTCGCTGGACAAAGCGAAGCGAATCAGAAGGCACCAAGGTGCTCTATTTCGTCGACCACTATGCAAATTACCATGATCCCGATGTCGGTCGCGCACTTGCAGAGGTCCTGCAGCAAAACGGCATCGGACTCTATGTGCCCACATCCCAGTCGGGCAGCGGGATGGCCAGGATCACCGCTGGCGACTTAAAGGGGGCACGCCGGATCGGGCGTCGAAACCTTCGACTTTTGGCCGAAGCGATCCGAAGCGGTTACACCGTCGTGGCGACCGAACCGTCGGCAGTCCTATGCCTCAAACATGAATACCCAAATCTGTTCGACGATGAAGATGCCTATCTGGTCGCCAAACATTCATTCGAGGCGTGTGACTTCTTGATGCATTTGGATCGTGAAGGAAAACTTGATCGCCAACTTAATCCAGTCGATGCACACTTTGCTTACCACCGCCCCTGTCATCTACGGGTGCTTGATCCTGACTTGGCCGCTGTCGAACTTCTGCGATTGATTCCAGGTTTGCTTGTCGATCATGTCGAAGGCGGTTGTAGTGGGATGGCTGGTACCTGGGGGTTGCAGCGAAAAAACTATCGCAACAGTTTGCGGATCGGTTGGCCGATGATTTCTGCGATGCGTTCCAGCGGTATTCCGATCGCATCGACCGAGTGCAGTGCGTGCAAAATGCAGATCGAACATGCCGCTGGGATGCAAACGATTCATCCCATCAAGCTTCTGGCCTACGCATATGGACGACTTCCGAAAGTCGGTGAGCAATTAGGCCTGTTGAAAGGGGGCATGGCATGAAAATCGAAATACTCTTGTTCGCCGCCTTGCGTGATGCAGCCGGGGAATCGTCGATCCGAGTCGACGCGGACGGGATTGAAACCGCAGGTGACTTGATTTCTACCGTAGCAGACGTTTTGCCCGAAGTTGCCCAGTTGATTCGCCACAGCCGGCTTGCGATCGATGGAGCCTATGTGGGTGAGCAAACGGCAATTGATGCATCCGCATCCGAGTTCGCTTTGATCCCACCTGTTAGCGGTGGCTGACCCATCAGACGCATTCATTTCTAGCGAAAGATCCAACCTCATCATGGATGACAAGAAGTCCATTCTCATTCGTCTCGTTCACGCCCGCATCGATTTGGCCCAATGGTCAGATGTTCTCGCGGATCCTGATACCGGGGCTCATGCTTGGTTCTCGGGCGTGACCCGCCGGAAGACGAGGGATCAATCCGGGACCGTTCGCGTCACGAAGACGCTGTACTACGAAGCTCATGAATCGATGGCTTTGCGACAGCTCAGGCAGATTGCTGAAGATGCCAAGCAAAAGTTCAACCTTTTCAATGTCGTGATCGTCCACCGTCTTGGTGAAGTCGCGATCGGCGAATCGAGCGTTTTGGTCGGCTGCAGCAGTGCGCATCGTCGCGAGGCGTTTGAAGCCCTGCCGGTCATCATGGATGAATTAAAGGCCGACGTGCCGATTTGGAAACGGGAAATGTTTGTGGATGAAACGACGCAATGGATACACCCGTGAATCAGCGTATCTATCTTGATCATGCCGCCACCAGTGTTCCTAAGCCGGCGGCGACCGTCAACGCGATGATGCAACAAATGCTTCATCACGAAGCCTCTGTAGGACGCGGTGCGTATCGCAGTTCTGTCCGCGCTTCGGCAAAAGTTGCGGAACTACGTGCCGAGATCGCTAGATGGATCAACGCACCGAGTGCGAATGAAATAACGTTGCAGTCCGGAGGCACTGAAGCGTTAAATTTGGGGCTGTTCGGGTTGCTACGTCCCGGAGATCACGTTGTGACATGCGCTGCCGAGCATAACAGCGTCCTTCGCCCAATCCACGAATTATCACGCTCGCAAAGTGTGGATTGCAGCATCGTTGACGTCGATGGGCAAGGATTGGTCAGTGTCGAAAGCGTGATGAACGCTCTGCGTCCGAACACTCGAATCGTTTCGATTCTTCATGCCGCAAATGTTAATGGTGTGGTCCAACCGATCGCGGAGATCGGCGCGGCTCTAACACAGCAATTTGAAGTTGATCTGAAGCCAATTTTAATGACCGATGCGGCTCAGTCGTTTGGCTACCTTCCTATCGATGTGCAAACACAGGGTATCGATTGTCTAGCGGCTCCCGGTCACAAAGGCGGCCAAGGTCCACTTGGGACCGGGTTCATGTACCTCAATCAACGCTACCATTCAAAGTTGCGTCCGATCGTTTTTGGCGGAACTGGCAGCCAGTCAGACGACTTGGAAATGCCAATGAGTTTTCCCAGTTCATTTGAAGCAGGCAATATGAACGTCCCCGCAATGGCAGGTTGGTTAGCCGGACTGGCTAGTTGCCGCGGTGAAAAATTAGCTGCCGATTGCGTGTCAGAACGTTATCGATCACTAGGCAAGTTGGCTGAAGAACTTTATCTGCGGCTTGAACGGATCCCGGGAGTGCGGGTGATCGGTCGTCCGGATCAACTGAGGTTGCCAATCGCCAGCATCGAAGTTGATGGAATGGGGGCCAGTGAAGTGGCAGCAATCCTGGATAGTGAGTTCGGTATCGAAGTCCGTTCTGGATTGCATTGTGCAGCGTTAATTCACCAAGCCATTGGCTCGCCAACGGACGGCACGCTCAGGATTAGCTGCGGTGTCGGAACAACTCTGGATGAACTCGACGCTTTGTCCAGTGCCTTGGAAGAACTGCTTGGTGTGATCCCTAACTGACAAGTTCAGCTAGCGAGACCAGCGGGCTAATTCAACGGGCCAGCTTTTGGCAAAAGCGTTCAGAATCGAACTGTCGAACGACGATGTGACGGTAAAAAAAACAGCTGCGAGAATCTCGCAGCTGTTTCGATTGTCTTCTTGATGGCGACTAGCAGGTTTTACTGATCTGCTTCGCCATAGCCTACGACTTGGTACAGGTGGAACGTACCTTTACCATCAAGGCCGATTCGGATGTAGCGAGCTTGAATGGGTTCGTCGAAGTCGATCATCCACTCGCCTTTCATCTCATCGGCCGACCAGACTTTGTCATAGCTTTCGCCGTCAACACTCGTCCAAACCGTCAGGCCTTCGGCGCGGCTATGGAATTGACTTTCCTTTCGATTGACCAATCGCAAGTGTTTGATCTTCGAAGGTTGGGCGAGACGGATTGTGATGTAGGGCGAGTCGACATCGTGCTCGGAATGGAACGCGAAGTCAAAGTCTTGCCGTGCATCCTTGGTCAACAACAGATGTGCGTCATTGTTCCATGTCCCATTGCTGAAGTTCGGACCGAATTTAATCGCGGCGTCGTAAGTGATTTCGCTGCTGCCATCGTGTGAACGCAATTCAGGGGCTTTCTTGTAGGCCGGACTGATCCAGCCATCTTTGGAAGCCTTGTACATATTGCGTCGGCTGGAGAGGAACTCAATCAGATCCAAGAATTCGATCGGAGCGATTTGCTTGGCCAAGCCTTCGGGCATCGAGCTCGCTTTCATCGGCTTTTCGATTTCAATGTCGTCCAGCAAGATCGTTCTTTGTTTTCCATCAGCGATTCCCAAAGTAACTTTCTCTTTGTCCTTGGCGATCACAAAACCGTTCACGGTGTCACCATCAACTGTCAAAATATTGACTGTCTCGTAGCCTTTGCTGATCTCAGCGTTTGGCATCAGGACGGACCTAATGATCTGATGTTTCTGCATCCGCGAACCGATATCAGTCAGGTCTGGGCCAAACTTTTTGCCTAGTTCGCCAATCTGGTGACAGGCCGAGCAGACTTGCACGTAAACACGTTCACCTCGCTGGGCATTTCCACCACGCAGGTTGGCGAGTTGACCGATCGCTCGATTGCGTTCTCGCTCAGATGCATCAACGTTTTCTGCAATCTCAAGCGGCAAGACCGCTGCTCCACCAGGCCCATTGATACGGCGATAACGGATGAAAAAGGCTTTGGCGGCTTCAGAACTGCCAGCCAAGAAGTTCTCATCGCGTTCGATATCATTCCACATTGGCTGCAACGCATGCAGCGTGTGCTCCAGTGTGTAGTCCAGCCAATAATCCATCGGATGATTGGTCACGCTTAGCGCCAGTGCGACCGCGTCTGGGGTCTCCAGGAAACTGATGCCTCGAACTGCTTCAAGTCGGACGCGTGGGTGCGGGTCTGATGTTGCTTCGGCAAGGTATTCGTGGGCGGAATCGATTCGCGTGATTTCGTTGGTGATTGTGTGAATCGCTGCTGCACGAGCGAGCGGATTATCGCTGCCCAAGATGCGATCCAACAGCGAGGTGTCGACCTTTCGGAAACTCTCTTGGATCCACATCGCTTCACAAAGTTGCAGCGGGTCGGTCGTGTCTGCGACCCAGCGATCGATCGCTGCCATCACTTTGGCTTCATCACGATCACGGAGAACTCGTCGAACTCGGTATCGGGTTCGCAATTCAGGAACGAGTAATTCTTCTAGCAGTCGCGCCTCTGACATGTAGGACAAGTCGACCTTATCCAAAAGCGGCTTGTTCTTATTGACTAGACGATAGACACGACCGTGCGTGTGGTCACGATTGGGATCACGCTGTGAGTATTGCATGTGACCGATCAAGGCATTGCACCAGTCACCGAACCAAACGGCACCGTCGGGACCAATTTTAGGATCGACGGGGCGAAAGATCATGTCGGTGGATGAAAGCAGGTCTTCCACACGTTGGCCTTCATACCCAGCCTGGTCTTCTTGTGCATTTAAAGTGAAACGCGGCATCCCGTGCATGTTGATCACGCACGCGTAAATGAATTGGCCTTGGATTTCATCGGGCAAGTGACGCGACAGCAGGAATTCGTTTCCAACCGCTGGTCGCATACCTTGATTATCGAATACGGGTTCCAACGTCTTTCTTGTGTTGACTTCTTTTCCGGCCAAAGGCGAAATCCAGTGCTGCCGCGCGTTGGTGCCGTCGCCAATGATACCGTTGCCCCATTGGTCGAAGACCAAACACCACGGGTTACCGTATCCCGGTGTCCGGTAGTGGAGAAAGCGACCGTTCTTTGGGTCGTAGACATAGGCGCCACCGGTGCCTTTATTGCGAAAAGGACCCCACGGAGTTTCCAACGTGGTCGATAGCGCGATGCCTTCAAGCATGTGAAGGTAACCACCATGCGAGAACTCCCATGCACCCATGGTGTGGTGCGTGTCGTCTGTGGCGATTCCGTCAATCAACTGAATGACTTCGTCGGCTTTGTCATCACCATCGGTGTCTTTAAGAAACAGGATGCGAGGTTCGTCAACGACCAAAACTCCATCGTCATAGAATTCGAAGCCGGTTGGGCAAATCAGCTTGTCATAGAATGTTTTGCACTCATCAGCCTTTCCATCGCCATCGGTGTCTTCAAAAATCAGCAAGCGATCGCTTGGCGGTGCCGCACCCGGCTGCCATTGCGGATAGTTCGGCATGCACGAAACCCACAAGCGACCTTTTGCGTCGAACGCCAATTGGTTCGGGTTCGCAAGTTCTGGAAACTCACGTTCAGAAGCAAAAAGTTTGACTTCCATTCCGTTTGGAACGGACATCATATCGATCGACTCTTCCGGGGTTGGGTAAACCAGCTCGGTGGGTTCACGCATCTTCCGAAAGTTGTCGTCGCGTGTACCAAACATGGTTTCCGGAATGACGACTTCACCCGTTTGCGAATCGTCGGGGGCGTCGGCAACAGGTTCGTTCTGGACCAAGTCCCAGATGTACTCGTCGCGGACTTCAACCATGTTACGGATCTTTCGGTATTCACTTGGGAACGTCTCTGTATCCCACGTACGGCGTCCGCCATAGACATACCAACCGTTTAGCATCCGATAGTCTTGCAGGTGTAGCCAAGACTTGTCATTGACCCATCGCTGAACCGTCGCGAAGTCGGCTTCGCTAGAGTCAGCTTGTTGCTCGAACAGGCTCTCCTGTAGCTGCGTGGCAATAAGTTCATCGCCAGCTTGATTTAGATGAATTCCGTTGATGGTGTATTGAGAACCTGGTGTCTCGGCAAACGCTTTGTCTGTCGCGGTGAAAAGATCAACAAATGGCAGATTCAATTCGTTTGCCAGTTGCTCGATCGCGTCGCGATAAAGCTTTAGCGTGTTGTTGCGTTCGGTGACATTCGGTTCCAGATCATTGCCAGTCGATTCGAATGCTGCTGGGCTGATCAGGACAAACTGTGCGTTGCCGCTGGAGTATTTTCCGTTGACGTATTCGAGGTAGGACCGATAGTCATTGATGAATTTCTCAATCGCTGCCGGATCCGAAC
Organism: Stieleria sp. JC731; assembly: GCF_020966635.1. Classification (NCBI taxonomy): domain Bacteria; kingdom Pseudomonadati; phylum Planctomycetota; class Planctomycetia; order Pirellulales; family Pirellulaceae; genus Stieleria; species Stieleria sp. JC731. The sequence goes on from NZ_JAJKFQ010000011.1 coordinate 1,467,905, forward strand.
CGGCGTAAGACTCGTTCGTTCCAAAGAAGCACAGGTAGGCTTCGGGGGCGAACACTGACAGCGGATCGTCGATATCGGTGTAGTTGCTGGGTCGTTGTCTGACGGAGACTTCGTCGGCCGGCCAACAGAAATTTCGGAATTGAAGTTCCTTGTCTGGGTGCGCCAGATGCAGGTTCGTTTCGAAATTGCCATACAGGTTCATCCGTTCGCCGAGCGAACTGCCCACCGATACAATTTTCAAACCTTTGCGAAGCTCAAGCTTGGGGCCATCGGCATTACAAGATTGCGACAGCGCCGTCGTCAAGGAAAACGCGGCTAGCAAACAAATCAAACGCTTCATGTTTGTCCTTTGCGATATAAACCATGTCCAAGTTTTAAGAGAAGTGTTGGACAAAGATTGAGGTAGGAGTGGATGGGGCGGGAGGTGCCAAATTGTCGTCGCCGAATTGAGATGGCGTACAACGATCTGGAACCAAATGGCGTCGCGTTCGCCATGATGCAAGTATAGCTTAAACGACAAAATTCTCAGCACCCCGACGCGATTTCGCAGGCCCAATTTATCGATTTGGTTGCTCGCACAAATCGCCGTTGCGCTGGGTTTCCGAAGCGTACAGCGATAGGGACGCTGGTGAATCTTCCTGGCGAGGATGCAATCGTCCGTGATTTACCGGCCGAAAGAGAAGGTGGGTTCACAAGACCGCCCAGTGGGGAGGCTCAACTTGGCAACCAGTCCCGTTCGCACTTTCGTAACCGATGCCAGTTAAATTATTGGGCAAGTGAATTTAGCGAACTGATGTTTCGGACACATTGTATTTTCAATCAGACTCGCGGCTTTCGCTGTCCTGTTTTGCGCTTACTTAGTAGACCGGCTTTTACCGATGACGGAAACGAACACGACCGCCGCTTGTAGCGATGAGAACGCTGCGCAGCGGTGCTGCGACTGGAAGGGTGCGGCGCTTCGAGGTGCCTTGGTGTGTGGCAGTTTGTCAGCTGTGATTGTCTTGTGGACTTGGCTGGTGGGCGGCCGAGCTTTGGCGGAGCGAGCCATGACTGACCTGGCGATGCCAACAGCTCTTTTGTGGCTGATCATGCTATTTGGAATCACGGCCGCCAGGTACTGCAAACAAAAGGCAGCGGCCCGTGTTTGCGCTTTCGTGTTTCTGTTTGTATTCGTGTTTTTCAACCCGATGGTGGCAGGGCCGCTGTATCAATCAACCGAATTCGTACCCGACAAAGATCCGGTGAGCAGTCTGGAAGAACCGCTTGATGCAGTGGTCTTGTTGGGAGGTTTTGCAACGAGAAATGATTTTGGCCAAGCTCAGCTGAACAATGATGGTGAAAGGCTGATGACGGTTGCGAAGCTCTGGTATGCGGGAAAGACGAAGACGATCATCTGCACCGGCACGGCTCACGTTGGCCAGAACCATCCGTCGGTGCTGTCACGCGAGCTGTTGCAGTCGATTGGTGTGCCTGAGGAAGTGATCTTTGAAATCCCTGGCGAGAACACTTCGCAGGAGATGGAATCGATGGAATCTTTCCTGGCCGACCCGCCCCGTCTGTGGTCTGCCAAAGTCGCATCCAGTGATTTGCGTCTCGGTCTAGCAACCAGTGCTTATCACATCCCGCGGGCACTACGTCTGGCAGAACGCAGGCAGTTGGACTTCATACCGATCCCTTGCGGTTTCAACGCAACGGAGTCGGCTTGGACGCCGCGAGAGTTGATACCGAATGCTGGAGCGGCAAAGAAGATCGCATCGGTTTGCAAGACATATCTTGCGGCGATGGTTGGAAGGTAGCATGGCGCTGCATCGCCAGTTAATATCGCTAGCAAGATGCTATGTTGAAATCGATATGTCAGAGCGCTCCACCGCATGGCTGGAAAGATCGCAACTCTGAGGAGCTGTAAGCGGGTCCCGATGATGCGTGTGACAATCCCCCAGGATCATGGGCAGGCGCCGCAGGCTAGCAAGTGAGATCAAACAGAACGCGACCCCGACGAATAGGAGACTGTGGGGGTTAGTTTCTCGGGCGTGGTGGTCAGTCGCGTTTGGGGGAGCCTATTTCGCGGAGATCAGCACCCGTAGATGGGCCGGGCAGGATGGCGGTGGACCTTGCCGATTTAGGCCTGCGAGCTCCGATGGAGGGATGGCCTGATTCTTGATATCTTTTCACTAGTCTGTTCTCTTGTCATCTGACCAAAATGAGGTGACGGCATTCCGCTACCGGGTGGTTTTTCTGAAAAAACTCCGGGCGGATACCCGCCAAAGAACAGAAAAAGTCGAGAAGCGAACATAAACTCTGTCCGAAATTCGAGTTTTTCACGAATTTTGAACGTGAGGGCGTTTGCCTTTCGCATAAAACCGTCCAATCTGGGCATGACGAAACCGCCTGGATTATCGGACAATGAAAACAGCTGGATGAGGTTCGCGGGACATTTTTGACCCTACCGTGGTTTTATGGCCGCTTACTTTCCCAAATTGGATTAGCTTCAAAGTGGGGGAGAGAGTTTTGGGTGGTGATAATGCCTTATCCATCGCGGGGTGCATCTTTTTGATGTCACCCCATGTGGACGATATAAACGTTTACGCTGAGAGAGTTAACCTGAACGAGATTAACAATTCGTCACTCGTTCATTTGAGCCTGAAAAGCTTTTACCCCCCAAGAGCTAGGAGAATCAATGAGTAAGAATGTGTTAGTGGCGGACGATCACTTGGTAATTCGGATGGGCCTGAAAGCGATGCTTGAGGGAACAGATCTCGTCGTCGCGGCTGAAGCATGCAATGCTGCTGAAGCGATCGCCGAAGTCGAGAAGTCGACCCCTGATTGCGTGCTGATGGATATCCGCATGGAAGGTGGTGACGGCCTTAACACGCTCGGTCGACTGAAGCTGGATTATCCAGATCTGCCGATCGTTTTGTATTCGGCTTATGACAACCCGACTTACATCGCCCGTGCGGTTGCACTGGGAGCGGCTGGGTACGTTCTGAAGTCGGCTCCGAAAGAGCGTTTGATCGACGCCCTGACGACCGCTGCCAATGGCGAATCAGCTTGGACTCGCGAAGAACTTCGTCGTGTCACAGGTGCTTTGGCAACTCCACGATTGAGCCAAGATCTGGATGTCCCTTTGACTCATCGCGAGAGTGAAGTTCTGCGTCAAATGGCGCAGGGTTTGACCAACAAAGAAATCGCCAAAATGCTGGGCATCAGCTACGAAACTGTGAAGGAACACGTCCAGCACATCCTGCGAAAGATCGGTGTGACCGACCGAACCCAAGCTGCCGTTTGGGCGGTTCGTCGAAACCTCGTCTAGTTGACGGTCTTTCCAATCATCAACATCGAACGGTTGTTATGGAGCAATTCCTGACAACCGTTTTTTAATGCGCTGCCGTGGCTGGCATGGCTGACGCTGCTGGTGTAGCTGACGTGGACGGAGCAAACCGTTTGCACGGCAGCGACGGGAACAGTCGTCTTCGAAGCTCGAAAAAGCGGACCACATCCGGCTCAATTGCTTCGTGTGTATGTCAGGGTGACACCGACTTTAGATACGCCATCAGCTCCAGGATCTCTTCCTTGGTGTATTGATCCAAAAGAGCTTTAGGCATCATCGACGTAGCACTCCTTTTGGTCAGTTCAATGTCGTCTTGCTGGATGACAATGGGTTCCTTGTCGTCGGGGCTGCTGACCATCGTTAGGATGTCGTCGTTCTCATCGAGCACAATTCCCGAGTACGTTTTTCCTTCCGTGGTCAAAACCGTTTGCATCGCGTACTTGCTATCGATTTTATGAGACGGTTCTAGGATTTCACGCAGGATCGCCATGTCGTCTTGTTTCCACCGAGCATAAACGTCTGTCAGTTCAGGCCCGACAACTCCGCCGCTGCCCTTGACCTTGTGGCAACCGACACAGGACGCTTCGTTGAAGATTTTCTCTCCGATGGACGCTGACCTACCGGCCAGTCCGTCGCCAAGGTTGTCGCGGAAGTCGTCGATGGACCACGCTTTGACGAATGAACGGTTGCTTCCGAGTGGATTCACCGGTTCGGTCGGATTCTGATTCCAAGCGTCTAAGTCCTCCACGACGATCATGACGCCGTACATGCGGTACCAGTGTTGCGGGAAGGTGCAAACATAGGGGTACTCACCAGGCGTTTTCGGAGCCGTCAAGGTAATTCTGGCCGACTTGTCCGGCGCGATCAGATCACTCGCCGCAAGGATATTTGTTGACTGTGGCACGTAGGGCAGTCCATCGGTGCCTTCCGGGCCTGCTGTTAGGCCAGCCATCGCTACGCTTTTCAGTGTTCCCGGTTGTGTGACAACCAGGTTGTGAGGCATCAGATCGTGGTTTTCAAGTAGGATCTGAACCGGACGTCCGGCTTCGACAGCGAAATAGGGAACGTCGTACCGCATCTCTTCTTCGACGGTTCCGATTCGAACAACTCGTACCGCGACTTCCCTCAGGCGACGCCGAAGTGCCTTTGCCGCATTCGGTTCCACGACGGTCAACAGACGATCGACCGACCGCATCGCGTCGATAAATCCGTCGGTTGTTCGGTTTGCCGGTTCGGTCTGTTCGGCAAAGGCCACAAGCACGCTCGCTGCTTGTGCTGACGCGGCCGCGTCGAAAGATTGAGTGGGAAGTCGCAGCAGCCCTCGGCACGCACTGACACGAAGATCGGCATTGTCCACGAGACCGATCAATAGGTTGAACGTGTTGTGGGGCTCTCCAGGGATCGTTGCCAGTGCAGAGATCGCCGCACGCCGAACAGTGATCGAAGGCGACTGCAGCTGTGATACCGCAAATTCTCGCTGAGCGTTCTGAAGGGAGTCACTCGGCAACAATGCGACAGCTGAAAGCCTGGCGTTGATCGCCGAGTCAGAGTCCCTGCAAAGGATATCGATGTCTTCCTGTTGGCCGGCCACAATCAATGCGGCCATCGCGACGGCGCTTTTCATTGCATCGCTGTTACCAACCAATTCAATTAGCTGTTCTTTCTGCCCGTTGAGTTCCTCTGGAGGTTGGTCCAGCAGAGTTTTGCCGAGCAAGTTGACCAATCGCTTTGATTCAGAATCCGAACTTTTGATTCCAGTGATCGCGGAGAGCAGCTCCGTTGTAAACGTCGTATCGCGAAGTTTGACCAACGCGTTAAACGCTTCTTCGCGCACTCCGGATGTCATTGCCGAACGCAAGGTGATCGCTTCGTACACGGGAATGTACTTCGGATCGTCCGTTGAGCGTTCGACCATCAATAAACGAGTGTCATCCAGACGCCCAAGTTGATAGGCAACGATTCGTGGAGACTTATCCAAGAATATCTTAGGTGCGTTGTTTTGCTGGGCACTGGCGTCTGTACTTGCAGCCAACAACGCGATCGCCAACGCGGCGCGTTTCAAAAGTGGAGCGTCCATAGATGATAGATTCGGAGGGGCAAAGTCTTGGTTGTCGGAAGATCCAGCGAGCGTGATTTGAACGCTTCCGCTAGTTTTCTTCCAAAGCACGCATGGTTTCATCAAGCGTGTATTGCAAGTAGTCGTCCATCTCGTATTCCAAGACACCGAGAGCCATTTCGACTGCCGATTCTCCGTTCAGGAAACTCGCAGCACGAACACCTTCCAGACGTACCGTCGGATGCTTGTCGTTAATTGCTTTCGCGATCCGATCTGCCGCATCATCGATAGCGTGCAGCATGTGCGAGATCAAACGGACGCAGGCGGCACGGGCGCGATGGTTGTCCGATGACGATAGCTTGTCCAACAGAGGCCGATGGATTTGGTTGTGTGTTTGATACATCCACAAAGCCTCCATCTGATGGTGCTCGATCTCTGGATTGGATGCGTCAAGACTTTCGATCCAGGACTCCAACGACGCAATCACCTCTTCGCTGCTGCGTGCTGCGAGTTCACGACGAGCGCGATAACGCGTTCGGTCTTCGGGACTTTTTAGCAATTCAAGCAACGCCGCGATCGGTTCACCTTCGATCTTTGCAGGCTCCAATAAAGGGCGATCTTTGCATGTGACACGCCAGATCCGGCCGTGCGAATGATCACGGTGAGGTTCACGTAGATTGTGTTGCAAGTGGCCGATCAAAGCATTGTGCCAATCGACGATATACAACGACCCATCGGGGGCGAATTGCATATCCACGGGACGGAAGTTGCCGTCGCGGCAAGACAGCAACGCCTCCTTTTCTTCACCGACGAATCCACTTCCTTCTTCGGATTCGCGGATCTGATGGTTCAAGATTGCGCGTTCACCGATAACGTTTGTGACCAGAAAGTTGCCTTGCCATTGCTCGGGAAAGTGACGACTGGAAACGATCGCGCATCCGGCAAGTGGACGGATACGTTTCGGGTAGAACGTCGGATGTCGGTATTGAGGATCGCCACCGCCAAGTTCTGCCACTCGACGATGCTGGCTGCCGCCTGGGTGCTTGTTAGGGTATTCGATATGCCCGGTAATCGGAGCCGCCCAGTAGGAGAAACCGGGTGACGCGTCACCGATGAAGTCTTGTCCCCAACGGTCGTAGCAGTATCCCCATGGATTGGCGAATGCGAAATTGCAATGCACGTCCATCCGTTGTGTCCGCGGATTGTATTTCCAAATGCCTGCTTCTCCGCAGCGTCTGGGACCATACGGAGTTTCGACAGCAGAGAACTTGAAGGTTCCTTCCTGAAAATACAGGTTGCCACCGGGGCCCCATTCGAATGCCGCAATCCCGTGGTGAGAGTCAGCTGAATCCATGCCGACAATCTGACGAACGGTCTCATCGGCCTTGTCGTCACCATCGGTGTCCTTCATAAACCAGATATCGGGCTGGCGAGACACGTACGCTCCGCCATGGCCGAGTTCGAATCCGGTCGGCTGGTGTAGGTTGTCGGCAAAGACTTTGCAGACGTCAGCATCATGGTCGCCGTCGGTATCTTCAAAGATCAGTAGCTTGTCATCCATCGGTGACTTCGGCTGCCAGTGCGGATACGATTTCATCGTCGCGACCCACAGACGCCCACGGCTATCGAAGTTCAAAGCAACGGGGTTGGACAGTTCGGGAAATTGTTCTTCGCTGGCGATCAGCTGGATTTCAAAGCCTTCTGCCAAGTCGAACAGTTTGATTTGCTCTGAAGCGGGTAGGTATTGCAGTGTACCGAGCTTCCCTGCTTTGGCGTTTTTGTCCCCTGGAATACCGACGTTGGTTTTGGGTTCGATAAACGGCAACGTGCTTGAGTCGTCAATTTGATCGGCAACAGGCTTGCCAGCCGCGACCGCCCAGATCCTGGCATCACGATTGGCCGTCATTTGGTCCAGGATGGAAAGTTCGCGTTCCATCACATCACGGTTGTTGTATGTACCGTCGCTGCCAGCGAGTCCCCGGTCGCCGTAGATCGAAAACCCGTTGACCGCTCGATAGCGGTGGAACCAATGAAAGTTTTTGTTGTCAATCTCGGCTTTGAGATCGCCTGGAACCGGGACGTTTAATTCATTTCCGAACAGCGCTTCGTCCAAGATCGGAGCCAACTTTTGGTAGCCGGCGTCATTTAGATGAAAGCCATTGATCGTCAGCGGGGCGTCCGATTTTCCGAACAGTTCGTCCGTCGGATGAAAGAGGTCGACAAACACGACACCCGTTTCCGAGGCAACTTGCGACATCGCATGTGTATAGATTTCCAAATTCGCATTCTGCTGCTGCCCGTCTGACAAATCGGGATCGTCGGATCCTTCGAATGCGATTGGGGAAACCAGGACGACTTGCGGACGTCCTTTGCCAAAATCATTGGCGAGTGTTTCGGCAACGAGCTTGGTCAGGTCTGTCTTGAATTCTTTAAGTCCATCTTCACCGGCGAACGATTCGTTGTAGCCCAAGAAATACATCACCACCGATGCTTGGCTATGCGTCAAATGTTCCTGAGGCGTGCCGAAGTTCTTTGATCGAATTCGAAGGTTGATTTCGTCGGCAGGAAAACAGAGATTCCGCACGACAAGGTTGTGGTTTGGATACCGCGTATGCAGCAGCGATTCCCACTCGTTTTGCACTTGCATGCGTTCACCGAGTGCGTTGCCAACTAGGCAGATGTGGTCTCCTTTTTGTAGTTTTAAGTCAGCCGCGTCGACGTCGATCGTGAAACCGCATAGACCAAACAATGCGGAGGCGGCGATCAGTCGCCGTGAAATCTTATGCAAAGCTTTCATTGAGATGTGCTGAATAGCGGGGTGGGATGATGGGAGGGTGCCTATCCGAACCGCTATTCTAAACCGAATCAAACCCGCCCGCGTAAAGGCGACGAAGATTCGTCGACGCATTCTAAGAATGGCCCAGATTCAAGTGTGGCCCAGTTTCAATTGTGGTGCAGTCTAGAGACTAAACCAGTGCACGTTGCCGACGGGCCTCATACATCAAGATCGATGCGGAGACAGATGCGTTGAGGCTGTCGACCGAACCATGCATCGGAATGCGAATTCCATCGACCCGCGATTGGCCTTCCGTCTTCCAGCGTTCAGCCAACCCATGTGCTTCGTTTCCGATGACGATTGCGGACGCACTCGTTAGATCGCGATCCCAAAGCTCCTCGGATGTTTCAACGCGTGCGGCAAAGATCTGGTACCGGTGACGTGCCAAAAATTCACGAGCTTCGGATTCGCTAATCGCCGCCGATGGAACGCGAAAGACCGCGCCTAAGCTGCTGCGAATGGCATTTGGATTAAATCGGTCAGCCAATGAGTCAGTCAGCAAGATTGCATCGACACCCGCCGCATCTGCACAGCGAAAAACGGCGCCGACATTGCCCGGCTTCTCAAACTGGTCGAGAACCAAAACCAAGCCGCCCGCAGGCAGGTTCAATTGATCAATTCCCCAATCGGGTTCTTCAAACTCTGCGACAACGCTGCGTGCAGAATTCCCGTATGAGATCTTTTCCATGACCGGGTCGGATACCGGTTGGATCAACTGACCACACCGCTTTTGTACCGATTCGGGAACCGACTGAAGATTCGTAAACAATCCGTTGGCGACCAAACCGGCATCGAGTGCTTGGATTGTTTCACGCCAGCCATCAACAATGACTTTGTTCGCTTTTCGCCGGGCTCGATTGTCGCGAAGTCGGACGAGGCGTTTGACGGTCGGATTGTTCAGACTGGTAAGCACGATCAACAGACAAGTAAGGGCTTCGTCAAAAACAGAAGCCTAATTGTTTTCCCGATTTCCCGATAGCGGAAGTCGGCAGTAGCACGGCCACTGTGCAATTCGTCAAAGACGTTTTATGCCGGCAGACAAATCGACGGCAATGTTTGAACACGTCGCGGTGGAACAATCACCCCCTAGTGAAGTCCGTAGCGATTCATCTTGTAATGCAGTGTGCGAATGCTGACGCCAAGAGCCTTTGCGGTATGTTCGCGGTGAAAATCATTTGCCAATAAAGATTCCTGAATCGCTTCTCGTTCGGCAGCCTCAGTCACTTCGGCCAGGGTCAGTGCTGAGCTGCTTTTCGCTTCCGTTGACCGGGTGAGTTCTCTGGGTAAGTCTGTCTCGGCAATTTCATCTCCGGGGATCGTTACGACCAAGCGTTCAATCACGTTCCGTAGCTGCCGAATGTTTCCAGGCCAACTGGAAGAACAAAGTGTTCTCATCGCATCGCTACTAATCGACTTTTGGTCTCGTCGATGGCGAGAGCAAAAGTGAGTCAGGAAATGGTCAATTAGCAGCGGGATGTCTTCACGACGTTCACGCAATGGCGGTACCAGAATCGGTACGATGTTCAACCGATAAAACAAATCTTCGCGAAAGGTTCCTTCGTCGACCATCTGACGAATGTCTCGATTCGTCGCGGAAACGATTCGTGCATCGGATTCCATCAGCCCTTCGCCACCGATTCTTGCAAAGCGGCCGGTTTCCAGAACACGCAACAAGTCGACTTGGCATTTCGATGGGATCTCTGTGATCTCATCTAAAAACAGTGTTCCGTTAGCGGACTGTTCAAAACAGCCAGGCTTTTGCCTTGATGCTCCCGTAAACGATCCTTTCTCGTGTCCGAATAATTCGCTTTCGAGCAATGTTTCTGGCAGCGCGCCTAGGTTCACTGCCAGGAACGGTCCTTGTGATCGATGGCTCAAGTCGTGAATCGCACGAGCGATCAATTCTTTACCGCTGCCGCTTTCACCTTGGATCAGCACCGTGGCGTCGGTATCGGCAACTTGGCGAATTTGTGCAAGCAACTCTTTAAGCGTTCGGCAGTTGCCAATGATGCCGGTGACTTCACCAGCCTCGGCCAAGCGTTCTTTCAGTTGGTGGTTTTCGTGCTGTAGCTTGTGGTGTTCGACGGCACGGCCAACCTGTTGCCGGATCAGGTTTAGATCGACAGGCTTGGTGATAAAATCAAATGCACCGCGACGAAGCGCATCGACAGCGGTGTCAACGGTTCCGTGGGCGGTAATCACGATGGTGGTCGTGCCGGGGTTTAGCTGTTTGACAATCGATACAAGCTCAAGCCCATCGCGATCGCCGGGCAAGCGAATGTCTGCAATGACAAGCTGGTGCTGCTCGGCCTGAAATTTGTCGAGCGCTTCATTGACTGAGCCTGCGGTATCGACCCGGTCGGCATATTTTTGAAGCCCCTTGGCAAGCCCCGAGCGGATATTGGGTTCGTCATCGACAATCAGGATCTGAAAAGCGTCTTCCATAGAGCTGCGCGGGGCTGATGTATTGTCGATTGTCGGGGGTGTGGATGCGAGAGTCATTGGTACCGATCAAACACGATTGCTCTTGGATGGAATAGGTCGCTTAGCTTGGGCCGCGTGGTATTGCTCAGCGGGTAGAGCCCTGTCCTTATCCGATGAATCGCTGCATCGATTGCGTGCAGTTCGTTGCACGCATGCTGCAGGATATTGCACATTTCGAAACGCTGGAATGGGCTAAACCCGATTCATTGTTCGCGATTGCGAAAGCAAATTCTCGTCGCACGCAAGAACGAGTTCCCTCATCTTGGATTGAACGCGGCAAAATTTCTTGTGTGGCACATCGCGTGCCCTACATGAAATTAGTTGCAATGCGGGGTCGTTTTACGCCGCTTTGTAGACTGATTATTCACTGCGTTTATTGTGGAAAAAGGGCTTGGGTCGAGATGTCTTCAATGCTTACGACTGACGCCGATCCAGAGTGTTCGGATCAATCGTCACCACCGAACTTGCGTGAGATCGTAAAAGCTGCGGCCCATTACTTGCCTTCGCAGGGTCCGATCACAGTTTTCGTGCACCACAACACATTGCACGCGTTTGATAACGACGACTTTGAAAAAGCGATTTTGAAGGGCGGGGCGATGTTTGATTGCCAGCCCTATCTTTCGGAGAAGGATTATCGTGGCAAGCTCGCAAGCGGTCGGATCCGGATTGAAGACCTCGATGCGGCGCTGCAGGAAGATTTGGCCGAGGAAGCTGATCGACTGGTCGCAACGTTCGGAACTCGCTACGCGCTGCGTCTGGCGATGCTGCAGCATCCATTGCATTGCGGGACGACTCATGAACTGCGCTGGATCGTTGCCGAGACCGATGCACTTCGGCGGTTTCGACCAGAGGTGGAGACCGAAATACGTCAGCAATTGCTCAAGACGACTCGCCAATACGTCAGTAGCTTACGGGTATCGCCTCAATCGACCGAACCCAACGAATTGCTTAACAGGACACTTGAAAGGTTTGACCGAAGCGATCCACAAACGTGGGACGAGCGGCGGTGGGAAAACTTCACTCTGAACTATCTATGGCGTGTCTGCTGTGAAGGCGTTCGCCAAACTGAAGAAAGCCGTTCGAGCGAAAGCGATTCGGTCTTGGATGCCAAAACAGAAAGAGGCGATTCCAAGCGTCGAAAACAAGATGGCTGGAAGCGACACCGTGATTGGTTGCTGGACGCCAGTGGTGACGACGCGGACGATTTGGTTAACGAAATATTGATCCCGTTTTGTGCGGCATACTTGGATCAAGGGTTTTCTGATTGGACCATCCCCAACCGGGATTTGGGTTTTTTTCAAGCCTTTCTGCAGTTGCATACGCAGCCCGTGATTGGTGTCACTTCAAACTTTCGGCTGTTAAGGCAGCAATCTCGCCGCGTCATCAATCTCGGGATGAGCGAACAGGACTTGATTCGCGAGTCGCTGGATTACTTCGGTGTTAATGCAGAACACACCGAAGAGTTTATTTTGCAAAGCTTGCTCGCTTTGCGGGGTTGGGCCGGGATGATTTGGCAGATGGAGACCAACGCAGATTGGGCACCACATCCTGCCAAGGCAGACAGCTTGCTCGGGTTTATTGCGATTCGATTGCTGCTGGATCGACTAGCCTTTGAGCAAGTTTCCAGCAGCACGCTTGGATTCGAAGGGACACCTCAAGAGTTTGTTCAGCAGTATCGCGACTGTTCGGAAATGCGTGAGCACGAGCGATCCGAGAAAAATGAATTTGAACGTCGGGCATTCATCATCTTTCAACTGGCGCAAGTTCGCGGCTGGGCGCCGCGAGATCTGCAATCGTTGACGCATCAGCAATGGGCGATGCTACTGGACGAGATCAACGCTTTCGATTCGATCGAGCGAAGGCGGATCTATCATCGCGCTTTCGAACGGCAATACCGAAACGCGGCGCTGGATGCGGTGATCGCGCACAATCAGCGACTGCAAACGCGTTCGAAACATGAATCCGGTGATTGCGTTTGCCACTACCAAGCGGATTCGAATGCCGTTCTGTCGCCCAAAGAGGAGTCCTGCGAGAAACAGCGAGACTCGGCCAGTCAGTCTGAAAGTCGGCCCAAATTACAGGTCGTCTGTTGTATCGATGACCGCGAAGAATCGTTTCGCCGACACCTAGAAGAGATCGAACCTGAGTGCGAGACATACGGGATCGCCGGCTTCTATGGTACGGCGATGTATTTCCGCGGTGCCGGTGACGCGCACTTCAAACCTTTGTGTCCAAACTCGATCATTCCCACGCACTACGTGATCGAGGAACCGACTTATTCAATGTTAGAGGTCGGTCGACGTCGATCGTTGGCACGACGCCGAATCGGCCGTTTGACCTACCAGACTCACTTGAGCACTCGGTCGTTCCTCGGGGGAATCGCAACCGCGGTGGTCGGATCGTTTGCCGCGTTCCCGCTCGTTGGCCGTGTGCTGTTTCCGCGGACGGCTTCAAAAATTCACGCGACGATCGACCAAATCGTCGAACCTCCGTCGACACAACTTCGGATTGAGAAGGTTGCCAACGGAGTCGATGACTTTGGTTTTACGATCGGCGAGATGGCCGATATCGTCGAAGGTGCGTTACGTGCGTCTGGGCTTTCTCGCAACTTTTCACCACTCGTGTTGATCTTGGGACACGGTTCAAAAAGCTTGAACAACCCGCACGAATCGGCGTACAACTGCGGCGCTTGTGCCGGTAGCCAAGGTGGCCCTAACGCTCGAGCGTTTGCAGTGATGGCAAACGATCATCGTGTACGAAAGATGTTGTCACAGCGTGGAATGGAAATTCCCGATTCGACCGTCTTTGTCGGCGGATACCACGATACGACAAACGAATCGGTGACCTTTGCCGACCTGGATCGATTGCCGATCACTCATCGCACAAAATTTGAAGAGGCGGCCGAGCTGATCAACCAAGCTCGACAACGCAACGCACACGAACGTTGTCGACGTTTCATGTCGGCACCATTGGATTTACCCGCTGCGGAAGCTCTTCGCCACGTCGAAGACCGTCCCGAAGATCTGTCGCAGGCAAGGCCAGAATACAATCACGCAACCAATGCCTTGTGTTTCGTTGGGCGTCGTCAGTGGAGTCGAGGGTTGTTTCTCGATCGTCGTGCCTTTCTGACTTCTTACGATCCGCGTAATGACAACGCCGAAGGTTCGATCTTAGAAGGGCTTCTACGAGCTGCGATCCCGGTCTGTGCCGGTATCAGCCTAGAGTATTATTTTTCGACCGTTGATACCGAAGGCTACGGTTGCGGTTCGAAATTGCCACACAACATCACCTCACTGTTGGGCGTGATGGTGGGATCGGCCAGCGATTTACGTCCCGGTCTTTCCGAGCAGATGGTGGAAATTCACGAGCCGATGCGAATCCTTTTCGTCATCGAAACGACTCGGGAAGTGATGAAACGCATCATCAAAGACAACGAAGGGATTTCACGCTTGGTCAATGGGAATTGGGTGCAGCTAGCGGTCTTTGATCCGGATCAAGGCCGGATGTACCGATACGTTCGCGGCGAGTTTGTTTTGTACGCACCGCACGATCGAGAAATATCTGCGGTGACTTCATCGCACGATTGGTATCGGAATCAACGAGAGCATCTTGGATTTGCGTCGATAATCCCGACACGGTCCAATAGCCCCGCTCAGTCAAGTACGGGAGAAGACGTTCTATGTTAGATCAATGGTTTTTCATTTTGGGTCTACTGGTCGTCATCAGCCCAGCAGTGCTGTTGGCAGTTCTCGGCACCGCATCTTTGCTGGGACGGAACCTTAGCGAACAGTCGTCCGCGCGTTTAACGCAAACGTCAGTGATCTCTGGTTTAACGGCTTCACTAGCGATCTTGGCTTTGATGTTGTTCTCCGGTGAACGGCACGTGCCAATCGAAGTCGGGCACTGGGTGCTGATCCCAGAAGAGAGTTTTCACTTTCATTTCAAGTTCGTTTTTGATCGCCTTTCCGTACCCTTTGCGATTTTGTCGTTTGTACTTTGCGGAACCATTGGTGCGTTTACGAACAACTATCTGCACCGAGAACGTGGCTACAACCGGTTCTTTGTGCTGTTCGCATTGTTCCTGGTCGGGATGATTGTCTCTTCACTGGCCGGAACGATCGAGACGTTGTTTCTAGGCTGGGAGCTTGTCGGACTGTCCTCGGCGTTGTTGGTTGCCTATTTCCATGACCGCAAGAATCCAGTCCGCAACGGACAGCAAGTCTGGGTGATCTACAGGGTTGCCGACGCGGCATTCTTGATTGCCGCGTTGACATTGCATCACCTTACCGGCGCGGGTGATTTTGACAAACTTATGGGAACCGGTGCTTGGCCCGAAGGGCATGCGACCATTAGCCACTCCCACGCATTGTTCGTTGGCATGTTGCTGCTGGTTGCCGCAGCCGGAAAGTCCGCCTTGGTACCGTTCTCAGGTTGGCTACCACGAGCGATGGAAGGTCCAACGCCATCGAGTGCAATTTTCTATGGCGCGTTGTCAGTCCACCTGGGAGCCTACTTGTTACTTCGAGTCAGCCCTTTGCTAGAGTTATCCGTGGTGCTGAGCACCGCTGTGATTCTGATAGGACTCAGTTCGGCAATCTTCGGCGCGTTTGCGGCGAGAGTGCAGACCGATATCAAAAGCGCTCTCGCGTTCGCTTCGTTAACGCAAGTTGGCATCATTGTCGCCGAAATCGGTTTCGGACTGCGATACATCGCACTGATTCACATCATCGGACATGCCTGTTTGAGAACTCTGCAATTGCTCAGAGCACCAACGCTGTTG
Organism: Stieleria sp. JC731; assembly: GCF_020966635.1. NCBI lineage: Bacteria > Pseudomonadati > Planctomycetota > Planctomycetia > Pirellulales > Pirellulaceae > Stieleria > Stieleria sp. JC731. Next base: position 1,483,389 of record NZ_JAJKFQ010000011.1, read on the forward strand.
CATGACTACAACGATATCGAGAACGCGATTGGCGAACATCTCAGTCACGACCCCAGTGCATGGTCCCGTTGGGTTCCGATCCGAGTTCGTGAATGGGTCCACTGTTTGGCTCTCTATCGAGGCTTTATGGACGATGTTTTAAAGGCGACGATTGCACGCCCAATTGTCAGGATTTTCCGCTGGTGTGACCGCATGGAACGCCGCTGGACTGGATTTTTGTCCGGCGACAAAAACGCGAACGGACGTCAGGAAACGCCCCGAGGAGAATCATTGGAGGAGTTTGTCTAATGACAGAGTTACACCTTCCCTGGTTGGAACTTTCGGTTCTGATGCCGATCATCGGCGCCATCGTCATTGCACGCTTGCGCAGTGCGAATCATTCACGTTTGCTTTGTCTAGCAATCTGTTCAATCACATTGCTGCTGACGCTTGGCGAATGGATTGACTTCATCGGTTTGCGAAGTTTCGAAGCCCATGATCACTGGGACGTGCTGCAGTTGATGTTTCACAAACAGATCTTTGTGATCGATGAGTTAAACGCACCACTGCTACCGCTTGGCGCATTGCTGTGTTTGCTAACTGTTCTTTCGACGCTGCGAACAAAGCAAACGCGATTCTCGTTCCACTGGATGCTCGTTTCCGAAGCGATCTTGTTGGCGACTTTGTCATGCCGAAACGCATGGGGAATTGTCTTGCTGTTGGTCGCGGCAGTTTTTCCGGTTTGGTTTGAACTGCGACAGAGAAAGAAATCAACGCAAGTATTCACGTTTCATATGGCGTTGTTTATCGCTGCGTTATTTATCGGACAATCGTTGGTCGATTTGGGTTTTGTCTTTATCGGAGGCGCCTTTTTAACCTTTGCCGGGCTACTTCGAACTGGGATCGTGCCGCTGCATTGCTGGATGACGGACTTGTTTGAAAAATCGTCGTTCGGAACAGCATTGCTATTCGTCGCACCGATGACGGGAGCCTATGGGATCATGCGGTTGGTTCTGCCGATCGCTCCCGAGTGGGCGCTTCAAAGCATCGCGATTGTGTCCTTGATCACGGCGGTCTATGCCGGCGGAATGGCGCTGGTGCAAACGGAAGCTCGACGTTTCTTTTGCTACCTGTTCCTCAGCCATTCGTCGCTCGTTTTGGTTGGGCTGGAATTGGCGACACCCATCGGTTTGACCGGTGCGCTCTGTGTATGGCTATCGGTCGGATTGGCGCTTGGCGGATTCGGACTGACACTGCGTTGTGTCGAAGCACGAACGGGACAGATTGATCTCAGGCGATACCACGGACTCTATGAAAACATGCCGACTTTGGCGGCATTCTTTTTGTTGACCGGGTTGGCATCGATTGGATTTCCCGGCACGATCGGCTTCATCGGTACCGAACTGCTAATTGAGGGCGCCGTTGACGTGTACCCGCTTGTCGGAATGGCTGTCGTTGTTGCAGCGGCACTAAACGGAATCGCGATTCTTCAAGCGTATTTCAGAGTCTTCACGGGAACCCGGCACTATGAGACATTCTCATTGCGATCGCGGCTTTCCGAAAAAATTGCGGTGATGATCCTGACGGTGCTCATCATCGGCGGAGGCCTTTATCCGCAAGCGGGTGTGGCTTCACGTTATCACGCGGCAAGCGAACTGCTTCGCCATCGAACCGATTCGCTTGAATCAAACCAGAATAGTCGCACGGCTCTACTTAACAATTCAGAACATGAACACTGATCAATCGACTCATCACGAGACTGCGGAAATCCCCCGTGGAACCGCGAGCGGGTTTATCAAATATCTCAAACACGATTTGCTTTCGGGTTTGTTGGTTTTCTTGATTGCGTTGCCATTGTGTTTGGCGATCGCTGTGTCCAGTGGCTACCCACCGATTGCCGGGATCTTCACGGCGATTGTTGGTTCAATTCTGACCACATTCTTAAGCAACAGCGAACTGACAATTAAAGGCCCCGCAGCCGGATTGATTGTTATCGCGATCGGCTGCATCAATGAGTTTGGTGGCGTCGGAAGCCATGAAGCCTATCGGGCGGCACTTGCTGTAGGTGTCGCCGCCGCTGTACTGCAGATCTGTTTCGGGATTTTCAGAGCCGGGATTTTGGGCGAGTTCTTTCCGATCTCGACAGTGCACGGGATGCTGGCTGCCATCGGCGTGATCATCATTATCAAGCAAATCCCGTTCGCGCTTGGCGTGATCAATCCGGAAACGGGGCGTGCCCCGAGTGCGGAGCCCTTTGAAATGGTGCGTGAGATTCCGCACTACGTCCTGTCAGCCAACCCGGCAATCGCGGTGATCGGTCTTGTGAGCGTGCTGATCATGTTCATCTGGCCGAATCTGGCGAAGAAGCTTGGGCCTTTGAAACGAGTTCCCGCGCCGATGGTCGTGTTACTATTCGCGATTCCGATGGGGATGGGGTTCGATTTGTTGCACAAGCACTCCTACACCTTGCAGAATCATGAATACCAACTGAGTGATCAGTATCTCGTTAACATGCCTGATCGTATCTTCGGCATGTTTGACGAAGTAACCTACCCCGATTTTTCTGCGCTGCGACAAGGCCGAGCTTGGTGGTGGGTGATGATGTTCTTTATCATCGGCAGCCTTGAATCTCTTTTAAGTGCGAAAGCGGTCGACTTGCTAGACCCGTGGCGTCGCAAGACAAACATGGACCGCGATATCATCGCGGTCGGTGTCGGAAACTTGGCGGCGTCGTTGGTCGGCGGCTTGCCCATGATTTCAGAAATCGTGCGTTCACGTGCCAATATCGATAACGGTGCACGTACACGATTCGCTGACATGTGGCACGGAGTCTTTCTGCTGCTTTGTGTGGCTTTAATTCCGACGGTCTTGCACCGGATTCCGCTAGCGGCTCTTGCGGCGATGCTGATCTACACAGGCTATCGGTTGGCGCACCCGGTGGAATTTCTGAACGTCTATCGGGTCGGGAAAGAACAACTGGCGATCTTCGTGACGACGCTGGTTGTCGTTTTGGCAACGGACCTGCTGATCGGTGTTGCTGCCGGGATTATTTTGAAGATCATCATCCACGTGATCAATGGAGTACCGATCAAATCGCTGTTCAAGCCCTTCATTGAAATACAAGACGTCGACAAGCAGACCAGTATGATTGTGGCGCGTGAATCCGCCGTCTTTAGCAACTGGATTCCGTTCCGCCGGCAAATCGAACAGATCGGCTTGGTGCAACATCGCAACGTGATCATTGATGTTTCGGAAGCCAAGTTGGTCGATCACAGCGTGATGGAAAAGCTTGAGGAGATGGAACGTGATTTCGAACAGGAAGGTTTGACATTTGAAGTGCGCGGACTTGATTCGTTGCAGCCACTTGCAGACAACGCCCATGCCGCCAGAAAACGCGGCATGGCTTCGATGCGTCGTTTAACCATCGTTGCCAGTTCTCAGATCGAAGACTGGTTGGAAGCTCGACTGGTGCAGTTAGGCGCCACCGGCTACACAGTGATTGATTGTCGTGGCGCGGGACGAACCGAATTGCAATTGGGCAATTCCGAAAACAACGATCTGGTTCGCATTGAAGTCGTGATGACTTGGAAAACTTGTGAACAAGCAATCGATTTCCTGCGATCGGAAGTGATTCCAAATCATCGCATTACCGCATGCGTCGAGACGGTGGACGTGGTCCGACGGCAAGACTTTGAATCCTTGACCGAATCATCGGCAAGCTTGGAACCCGCAATCTCTGAAAGCGTCTGATCGTCCGATCATCCGATATGGCTGGCCCATCTGGCTAGCCTTTCTGGCTGGCAAAGTATAACGAGCCCACTGTCGGAACTTTCGCTTGCTGGTAGGATCAGTGGCATGGCAATTCCATGCCATTGATCTCACTTTAACTCTCGATGGTTGTCTGAAACCGTCTGTCCAGACACGGTGCTTGGACCTCTTTGTCTAGGCCCTCGTACGGTTGCTGGGATCGTCAATCAATAGTGTCCAGGGAATTGGATCTCACTCGTCATTTGCATGTCTAACGAACAGATTCTTGAAGCAGTCCGCTCGGAAGTAAAAAAACGCTTTGCCAATCAAGGGGCCGGTCACGGTTTCGATCATATCTACCGCGTTGTAGTCGCCGCCAATAAAATCCAGGCCGAAGTCGGTGGTGACCCGTTTGTGATCGAACTTGCTGCATTACTGCATGATGTTGGCGACGCTAAGTTTCATGACGGTGTCGAACGGAGCGGCGAATTCTCGCGGCAGATCCTTGGCGATCTTTCGCTGGCCGAAGAAATCATCGATCACGTGGTCCATATTGTCGACAATCTCTCATTCCGGAAACGCGAAACAGCGGCTGCGCTGTCAATCGAAGGGCAAATCGTTCAGGACGCCGACCGACTGGATGCACTTGGGGCAATTGGAATTGTGCGTACGGTCGAATACGGTGCTGTAAAAGGGCAAGTTTTCTTCGATGTGAATTCACCGACAAGCCCCTGCGGTGTGAATCACTTCTACGAAAAGTTGTTCAAGCTCCGAGATTTGATGAATACCGAGATTGGACGACGGATGGCTCGGCAGCGGGAACAATTCATGCACTCGTTTTTAGATGAGTTCTACGGTGAACACGGAATCGAACGTCCCAAACAATGAATTGATCGATTGGGACGACTACCAAAAAGTTGAACTTCGGTCGGGTACAGTCGTGGCTGTTGAAGATTTCCCGGAGGCTCGGAAGCCTGCGTTTAAGGTGACCGTTGATTTTGGGGACTCGATCGGGATTAAACGCACTAGCGCTCAAATCACAGCCAACTACAACAAGGAATCACTTTTGGGGCGGCAGGTGATTGGGGTTGTGAACTTTCCCAAAAAGCAGATCGGTCCCATCATGTCCGAATTCCTGCTTGTCGGTTTCTATCGTGATGACCAAACCGTCATTCTTGCGGTGCCCGACGCGGATGTTCCCAATGGTGCGAAGTTAGCCTAGCGTTTTAGCTTGGGTGGTATCGCAATTATGACGGGGAAAGACGCGTTGATTGTGTTCCGATCGAGCGAGGTGATGCTCGAATGCACTTAGGAGGGAACGACATCCACGCTTGCCGTCTTGGACTATGCGTTTTGTAGTCGCTGCCTGTAGTCGCTGGAATTCAGTGGCTTGAAGATGACGTCGCAAGTAGGACCAAAATACAACTTCCGTCATCAATCACGGTCAGTCCGGCTTCACGAGCCGCTTGGCTCGCTTGTGCATCTTCGGCACCGGGCTGCATCCAAAGGTGTTTGACGCCCATTTTGATCGCTTCGGCAACGATCGCTCGTGTGACTGCTGGCGGTGTTATGATCGACAGGGAGTCTGGTACGACCGGAAGTGCCGAGAGATTGGGATACGCGGTATGTCCTTCGATAACTTCTGTGATCGGGTTCAGTGGATAAGTCTGACGTCCCGAGCCGAGCAATGCTCGAAAGACTTTGTTGCCATACTTGTGCTGACGGGCAGAGGCTCCAGCGACTGCAAATGTATTCGCACTCAAGAAATCAGAGATCTGCTTTTGCATGGCAGTGATCTAAATGGCTAGCGATGATCGAAGCGAAACCGATACCGGCGAAAGGGATCGATCCAACTAGCCCGATCACCGAAAATGACATGGGCATTGTTGCTTCAAGTCAAGGCGATTTCTAGATCATGTAAGCGGGTTCTAAGACTTCGCTTTCGATCGCTGGAAAGACAAAGCGAATTGTGGTGCCCTTTCCTAGCACTGATTCGACTTCAATTTTGCCGTCTAAGGCCAAACAAGCTTCTTTGCATGCGGACATTCCGACTCCACGACCGGATGTTTCTGTGATCTTATCTTTGGTTGATAAGCCGTCTGCGAAAAGCAGTTCTTGGGGCGTTTCACCTTCCTCAAGTCGAATACCAAGCTTTGCTGCCCGCTTTGTAACTTGATTCCAATCGATCCCGGCTCCGTCATCAGCGATCTCCACTGCAAACGAGTCCCTGGATTGATATGCGGAAAGTTTGATCGTACCAGTTGATTTCTTTTTCGCGTCGACTCTGCGTTCAGTCGTTTCTACACCATGATCGACTGCGTTTCTGACAACGTGAGTCAGCGAATTCCAGAATGCGTTCCATGTCTCGGTGGGTGGCGTTCGAATTTCTGTGGAATCGATCTCGACGCACAATCCTGGTTTGTCGAGTCGTTCGGCAAGACGCTTAGCGCGTTCCGATAGCAGATCAAATCGTTGGGAGACGCTATCCCAGGTCCATCGCTGAATCATCCCAACGATCTCATTGACGCTGGCTCCTCTAGCAGCCTCCTCAATGGTCGATTCGATTCTCGCCTTGTCGATTGTGACTTGGTCGCTCGTTTCGTCAGGGATGATCATCGCCAAACGATCACGAATCGATTGCCACTGTGCGCCAATCGCTTCGCGTTGAACTTCGTCACAGACATCGCGCTGCTCGGCCAACTCGTCCTCAAGGTGATGTAGCCATTGCGAGAAGCTACGAAGGCCGAAGATTCCGAAATTTCCTTTCAGCGTATGAATCCAACGTTTCTGATCGGCTATCGTGCCTCGGCCATGCTCGATCAGTTTGACCAAGCGTTCCGACTCACTGAGAAAGCCTCGAACGCTGCGCGGGTCACGGACAAATCTTGCGAAGATTGCCATCTGCTCTTGTTGAAGATCGTTGGCATGTTCTGCTTCCAACTCGGCAGTGATGTCTGTGCAAATAAGTAACAGCTGTGCAAGTTGCTTGCTGTTTTCAAATACGGGTTGGTAGGAAAGCTTGAAAACCGAACCTTGGTGCTCCATTCGTTGAGGCAATTGTTGAAGCCCCAATTCGAGCGGCATCCAATCGCATTGCAATTGTTCCCAGTTCAGCTCCATCAATTCACCGGCGACGGCATTTGATTCGCTCAGGTAGTCCCAGATAAATTGACCTTTCGCAGGAAGTCCAAACCACGATTGGAAGCGGCTTGACGGTGGACTGGCGAACTTGCCGTCGAGCGTTAGCATCGCCAAGCCTTCGGCAATGTTATTGATCACCAACAACGCGTCTTTGTGAGTTTGTTCGGCTTCCTGCAGCGCATCTTCGGCGACGACTTTTGCATCTCGTAGCCGTGCGGCAGATTCTTTTTGGACGACTTCGAAAGACCAGACCGTGAAGAAGATCGCGAGGACCAGCCCACCTTGGACGATGGATACGAATGCGTCTTCGAACGAGCGAGGAACTTCCGAATCCGGAATCAGTTTAAGTTGGTGCGGAAAATAGAGCACTGTCACGAAGGACAACACAATCGCCACCCAAGCCAAGCCAGCTCGACGCCCGAGAGTGCTGACGGCCATCATCGGCGCCGCGAATAGCCATCCCATGACGGGTGAATGCAGGTTGCCCGTGCCAAGGATGACAACCGCCACTGCGGAAAACGAGCTAAAAACCGTCAGGTGTGCAGCCAGACTCCAGCGTGCATTTCGACGGAGCATCACCAATGCGGTACCGCCTCCAAAAAATCCGATCGACGCACCCGCAGCGGTGAAATACATCCCCAGGCAGATGTACATCAGCGCGTAGAGCAATCCCGCAAAGAAGGCGACGTTCGCATAGAAAAACGTTTGCCGAGCGAGGCGGGCCAACTCGGAATCTTGTTCCAAGTTGGACCGGAAAAGCAAGGCTGGGACGTTTATGCGAACTTGACGGGCTGATTTCTGGGTCGATTGGTCCACAGTTGGCTCATTGGGTCAGTGCGTAACGAAGGTTAGCACGATCTACCGAAGCCAAGGGGGGCGTCTACTCTCGTCCAGCCAAGGATTTTCCCTCAATGTTCACTACCCAAAAGCAATGTCGGGGAACAGGCAAAGCCTTGTGTAGACTAAAGACGAACGACAGCCGCAGTGTCGCTCAATGCGACCACTGTGGCGTTTGTTTACTGTGTCGTTTGATGATGGAGTCTTCGGATCAAGCCAATGAATCACCTGTAACGGTGACGTTTCCATTGTCTTTGACAACAAGAACCTCACCAACAGGATGTCTTCGCCTGAATGCGTCAACTATCCGATTTCGTAGCGATCGTCATCAGCCGGCGGAAAGATCTTGACCGCATGGGTTTCATCGCCATGGTTGGTTGTCGACTTTTGAGATGATCCGGCGGACGCAGTCGAGCCTTGCAGGTCAGCGGTTTCAGCCGTTTCGACACGCAGTTTGGCCAAGCCGATTTGCACGACGGTACCAGAATCGATTACCGCTTTGTCGACCTGTTGACCGTCAACAAAGATCCCGTTTTTCGATCCGAGGTCACGCATGACCAGCTCGCCTTCGGCGCCGATGACAAATTCACAATGTCGTCGGCTAATCGAGCCGTCTTCCAGGTGGATGTTGGTCAGCATGCCGCGTCCGACAGTGACGGGGGTTTCTAAAACCCAAGTCCGCTGGTCTTTTAATGTGTCGCGATCAAGTAACGTAAATTTGAATTTCATCGCGGACTCCGAAATCAATCTTGTTAGAGGTAATAGCGATGATCGGGCAGACCGCCCAGATGAGAATTTCACTTTAGCCTTTAGCGATGCCAACGTCCACTAGATGTCGCTCAGGAACGCAGAGCAGACACTCGATGTCGCTGGAAAACACAGAGCAGACACGCGATGTCGCTCAGGAATGTGGAAGTGACGCCGTTGAAGTCAGCCGCGTTTCGGGTTTGCGAACTGGGCTACTTTCGCACATTGGGTTGGCTAGGCCCGATCAATACATCAAGATCAACACTTCGGCGGCGGCGTTGAATCGGGCATCGGGTTGAAGTTGGCCGACAAGACAGCGATGCGGCCGCGATGGATAGATGACTTTCGACCAAAGGAAATCAGACAGCGATGAAAATTGTGATCATTGGTGGTGTTGCAGGAGGCGCGTCCGCTGCCGCACGTGCTCGTCGATTGAGCGAAAACGCTGAAATCGTTGTTTTGGAACGCGGCGACTATCCCTCGTTCGCCAACTGTGGGTTGCCGTACTACGTTGGTGGCGAAATACAGTCACGCGACAAGCTACTCGTGGCCCCCGTTGAAATGCTACGGGCACGGCATCGATTGGATGTTCGTGTACGTAGCGAAGTCATTTCGATTGATCGAGAAGCGAAGACGGTTCAGGTCCGCGATCTTGGCAACCAAAGTGAATATACCGAGTCGTACGACAAGCTAATCATCGCGACTGGTGCCGCACCCTTTCGGCCACCGATTCCTGGGATCGAAAGTTCTCTTGTGTTAGGGCTGCGTGATCTGAATGATGCCGACCGCATGCACAAACTCGCCACCTCCGGCTCTCGTCGTGCCGTGATCGTGGGTGCGGGATTCATCGGGATTGAAGTGGCCGAAAATCTGTTGCATCGAGGGCTCGATGTGACGGTTGTTGAATTGGCCGGGCAGATTTTGCCACCCTGGGATGCCGAGATGATCGCACCGATGGATCGGGAACTACGTGGGCAAGGGATCAAGATTCGCTTGAATGATTCCGTGACTGGCTTTACCGAATCCGGCGAAGGTTTGACCTTGGATTTGAAGTCTGGAGAAACACTACAAGCCGACTTCGTTGTCCTTAGCGTTGGTGTTCGTCCCGAGAATCGTTTGGCGACTGAAGTGGGTATCGAATGCGGGCCGCGTGGTGGAATCGTCACCAATGCGCACATGCAAACGAACGATACCGATATCTATGCTGTTGGAGACGTTGTTCAAGTAAACGATTTCATTACCGATGCGAAGATTCAGATTCCGCTCGCCGGTCCAGCAAACCGGCAGGGACGAATCGCGGCAGACCATATCTTCGGACGCGAGTCAACCTATCGTGGCACGCAAGGGACAGCGATCGTCGGTGCTTTTGGCAAAGCTGCCGCAATGGTTGGACAAAGCGAGAAGCTGCTCCGAGCAGCAGGGACCGACTATGAAAAAGTCTATATTCACCCGTCGGACCATGCGGGCTACTACCCCGGCGCCAGCCCGATGACGCTAAAGCTGCTTTTCGATCCAAAGTCCGGCCAAATCTTTGGTGCTCAAGGGGTGGGGACCAACGGCGTTGACAAACGAATCGACGTGATTGCCATGGCGATCCAGGCCAAACTGACGGTGGAGGATCTTGAAGAGGCAGAGCTTTGCTACGCTCCACAATTCGGTCATGCCAAAGACCCCATCAACATGTTGGGGTTTGTTGCTTCTGGAGTCCTACGGGGCGATCACCCGGTGACTCAAGTTGAAGCGATTCCTTCTGCGGACAAGATCGGCGATGAAATCGTTGTGATCGACGTACGTAGTCCACAGGAGAATGCCGGCGGTGCGATTCCCGGTGCCATCAATATTCCGATCGAATCATTGCGGGACCGTTTGGATGAAATTCCCAAAGACAAGATGGTTTTCACGTACTGCCAAGTTGGGATGCGAGGCTATCTGGCGACCCGAGTTTTAATGCAAAACGGTTTTAATGTCCGCAATATCAGTGGCGGCTACAAAACTTGGCTGCTGCACCAGAACTGATTCGAACGAGCGCGTAGCCGGAGTTCAGCACCCGAGCGTCGAACACCGTCCCGCGGAGGTGAGAAGTCTCCTGCTATTGCCTGTCCTCGACTCAATCGATCCTCTTAACGGATCGATCCTCCTGTGTCGCGAATGACTGACGGGCACGAGGGCAGCGGCACACCGTTTTGACTTTGCGGGTTGGGTTGGCGAATCTTCGTCGATGCTCCGGCAGACTGCATTTTCTTGCACTATTAATCGAATCGAATTAATCGTCCCGACGATTGTTATCAGTACGTCCGGCATGTCCACGAGGCGGCGGACGGTGACTGGTGACTTGAGACAGACTTGCCCAGACGGGGAAAGAATGCGATTTTGGATTGCGATCTTCATTAGCATTTGCGGGTGCGCGATTTCGTTCGCGCAAGAAGGTGGCCGATTAATGCTCCCGGAAATCGTCGTCGAAGCGGATCGCGGATCAAATGCTGATGAGGCTTCTGGAAACACAGACAACGCCGCGGCGCTTCCTGATGCAGCTGCCGGCGAAGGCCCACTAAATACAGGCGGTGCAACGGAGTCTCCGTTTGGAAACACTCCACCACAGCAAGTTCCTTCGCAGCCAACAACACAGTTTGAGTCCGGGATCAGCCGTGAAGACTCGCTGTTGGGGCAGGCATCGTCCGCATCGACGGGGGCCTATGGACAGACCGACTTGCAGTCTCGTCCGATCAATCGCCCAGGGGATGTGCTGGAACTGATCCCCGGATTTATCGCGACGCAGCACAGTGGAACTGGAAAAGCGAACCAGTACTTTGTGCGTGGAATCAATCTTGACCATGGGACCGATTTCGCGGTCCGTGTTGACGGCATTCCGATGAACCTGCCCTCACACGGACACGGCCAAGGGTACCTGGATGTGAACTGGTTGATTCCAGAACTGATGCAAAGTGCTGAGTATCGACTGGGGCCTTACTATGCGGACATTGGCGATTTCAGTTCGGCCGGTGCTGTCGATATTCAGATAGCGAAGGAGTTACCCAATGGTATCGCATCGGCGACCGCGGGATCCTTTGACTACTATCGAACGTTGATCGCTGATTCGGGTGAATTCGCAGGTGGAACGCTTCTGTACGCATTCGAGACGACGTTTTACAACGGTCCGTGGACTGTAAAGGAAGACTTTGACAAGCTGAACGGTTTGTTGCGTTGGTCGCATGGCAACCAAGACCATGGCGTATCAATGACCCTGTTTGGGTATGACAGTCAATGGACGGCGACCAATCAAGTTCCTGTACGAGCTGTCGATGCAGGAATCGTGTCTAGGTTTGGAACTCTTGATCCGAGTGACGGTGGAAAGACGAGTCGCTACGGCATCAACGGTCAATACTGGAGCCACGATAGAGACGTGACAACAAAAGCAAACGCCTATGTCAGCTACTATGACATGGACTTGTTCTCGAACTTTACGTTCTATCTGGATGACCCCGTCAACGGAGATCAAATCGAACAGGTCGATCAACGGTGGTATGCGGGGATGAATCTAAGTCAGACCTACCATCGCGAATGTGTTGACCATACCGTTGGTTTTCAGTTTCGAAATGACAACATTCACGAGCTGGCTCTCAATCGAACCCGAAACCGACAGTTTGTCTCCCCAGTCCGAAACGACAGTGTCGATCAGCAAAGCTACTCGTTGTACTACGAGAACAAAGCGATCCTGACGCCATTGCTGCGTAGCACGATCGGTCTTCGTGGTGACTTCTACCGATTTCACAATCGAGCCAATGTAAACACCGCGGACACGGGAACGGTTGACGATACGGTGCTCAGTCCAAAGTTGGGAATTGTCCTTGGACCTTGGTCAGATTCGGAGTTGTACGTGAACTGGGGGCAGAGCTTTCACAGCAACGATGCTCGCGGTGTGAATTCTTCGACCGATCCGGCGGATCCATTGGTCAAAAGTGATGGTGCGGAAGTGGGGGCTCGTACTTGGTTGACACCTGATTGGAATTCAACCATCGCGTTGTGGTATCTAGAAATCGATTCGGAGTTGCTGTTTGTCGGCGACGCCGGCACGACGGAGGCTGGTCCGGCTAGCCACCGAGGCGGCATCACATGGACGAACTTTTTACGACTGACCGACTGGATGACAGCCGACGTCGATTACTCGCATGTGCGTCCGCGATTTACCGGTGGAGACCGAATCCCGAACGCGGTGGAGAATGTTGTGACGACCGGGATTACCGCACAGGGGCCTGATTCGCCCTGGTACGGTACGTTCCGATTGCGGCACTACGGACCGGCTGCACTGAGCGAAGATAACTCCGCACGAAGCAGCACAACGACGTTGGCAAACATGCAGGTAGGTTATCAAACACGCAGGATGACGATGGCGGTTGATATTTTCAATCTATTCGACAGTGATGACAATGACATCACGTATTTCTACGAATCTCAGCCGCTTGGTCTCGCAGCTGCCGAAGACCTGCATTTCCATTCGGTCGAGCCGTTGATGGCCCGTGCGAGCGTCACTTGGCGATTTTAGCAGGCGAGTGACGCAATGTCTGGCGTCACTCAGTCTGGAATCCCAAGTCACCAGACTGAGTGAGTCATCCGAGGCGCGTCACTGCTTCATTGGTAGGTCGCTTAGCGGAGTCGCGATAAGTCCACGCTTTCCGTAGACCGACGATCCAAACCCATTCTTGTAGCGAGGGTGCAGGATCTTTCCCGGAAACTCGACTCGTTGAAAGAACTCAGGGTCTGGCTTTTCCGTCTCGCGAATCTTGTTCTGAATCGACTCGTTTGGCTTCACCCACATAAACGACGGTGCTCCACCGCTGGAGGACCCTGAGGACCACAGATAGGTATCGCCTTCCATGATTTTGACGTTGGAAAAGTAGGGCGCCACGGTGACGGTCTGCGATGCCCCACGGCCAATTTGTTCGTAAGTCACCGTTTGTTGTTTGGATCGCCCCATTTCGGCTTTGATCACAATAGATGCCGATGATTGCACATTCCATCCCGCAGCACGCGCGGCGGCTTCCAAGCCTGCTCGGGCAAGTGAATTGTGAGCACCGCAGTTGGTTTCGATCGCTACGGTGGAACCCGGACCGAGCGTCCAAAGACGATCGCGATCAACGTTTGCGACTGTCGCGAGGACGCTGTCACCCGGCAATTCTACCGCACCGATCACAAAAGCTTCGAAGTTTCGATCACGTAACTGCACGCCGTAGCAAAAGCGGCCCGCGGCTATCTTAGTGATATCGCGGAATCCGGTACGGCTAACGACTTCGGCAAACGCAGGCTTGTAGCTCCAAATCGGTAGCTCACGTTCTAAATCGAACAGGGTTTCACCGTCGACAAGCAACGTTTTTTCATCTACCCATGCAAGCTTTTGGCCGAAAGGAGAACCGACGGAGCTGGCGTTGTAGCGATCTGGTTCTTGCTGCGATCCAAGGTGCCAAACTGCAAGCTGGTTGTTGGTGAGCACCGCAAGTTTTTCACCGGCGGCATCGAAAGCGACTGCCGAGGTACGTCCGCCTTCGATTGGCAGCGATGCCAATGTCGCACCATCCGCAGCTGAAAGTAGGCGGATCCCCTTATCTTCGGGCAGGGCAAGGTAACGCTTACCTGGACTGATCACCGGCGGCGCGTCAAAGAATGATTCCTGTTTGACTTGATAGACCGCCGATCGATTTTCGATATCCCAGACGACATACTGGGAATCGCCCCAACGGTGAATGACGAGGTTTGGACCGACAAACTCGGCGAAGGGATTGCCCATGTTATGCCCTGTTTGGCTGATCCAGCGAACGATGGGTTTCGCTTTGTCAGTTTTCGGGCTGGCTGACCAGACGCAGAGTGTGGTTTCGCGATTGTCGGTTGATCCGACCGTAAGGACTTTTTGAGATGCCGGATCAACGGCAAGTAAGACTTCACCGTGTGGAATCGATTGAATCTTGTGGACTTTTCCATCCGCAATCGTCGCCCAAACCAGCCGGCCTGGAAATTTTTCCTTGGCATGTCCGCTACCCGATCCGGTAGCCGCTGCCATCCAGCCTGCCGAAGATCCGATGGGGTAGACCGATAAAAGGTTGTCCCAAAAATCTAATTTTGGAAAAACCGCACCTCCTGATGGGATCGTCATCTGAACGCGGGGAGGGTCAGCGGAGACCGACGATAGGTCGGTTGCCGATTGCCATCCGGCCGCGATCGCCAGACTGCCCGTTTGGAAAATATCGACCGGTGGCGGCGGGATGATCTTTAGCGGAGCGTTTCCAATGATCCGCTCCAGTCGACGTTGGTCGGCATCGGCTAGCTTCGAAATCGGCAGCGTGATTTCGGTATCGGTATCCAGTCGGTACAGAGTCACCGTCTGAGCATCACGATCACTGTCAACCACGGCGGCCTTGATCGAGAACTGTCCCGACTGGTCTTTCCAGTTGTAGACCGGCGAAATCACATTCGCTTGCCAAGGGTAACGCGTTTCATGAATCGGAAACGTGCGTCGCTTTGAACTGGATGCGAATTCAAAGTCAGCCATGACTTGATTTCGATTGACATCCACCACCGTTGCCGGCAGCCAGGAGCCCAGAAAGAGGACTTCGATTTCTTCGCCCTCAGAAGGTTTCAAGCTGATGCCCGAAGGGATGCCACCCGATTCTTGCGCGTCCGCGTGATAATGCAAAGGCACGCTGGCGAAAAGGATCGTCGCGCCACTCAACAAGATCTTGGCGCAGGTTGTGCGAAAAGCTGCCATGATTGTGATTCGAAAGAATAGGAAAAGATCGAATGAAGCAGGCCGACAATTGTACTCGATCCACCATCCCAATATGGAACGAACTTGATACAACAAGGGCATGAATAATCCAAGCCAATCCGGCCAACCGCGACTGTCTGCTCAGCCCGAAATCGATCGTGATACGCTCGCGTCCGAATATTTTTCGTTGCTTCCCTACGAGCCCTATCCCGTTCAAGAGGAAGCGATGCTGGCCTATTTTGCCGGCGACCCGGGCCTTGGCGATCAAGGAGTCTTGATTTGTGCCCCTACCGGTACCGGCAAAACCATGATTGCCGAAGCGGCGGTGTATGAAGCGCTGCGGACGGGCAAGCGGATGTACTACACGACGCCGCTGATCGCATTGACCGATCAGAAAATGGACGAGTTGCAGGCCAGCGCGGTCCGATGGGGATTTCCCGCCGACAGCGTTGGCTTGGTCACAGGAAATCGCCGCGTCAACGGTGACGCTCCTGTTTTGGTGGTCGTCGCGGAAATCCTGTTGAATCGGTTGCTTAATCCCGAAGTGTTCGATTTTGGCGAGGTCACTTCGGTTGTCATGGACGAATTTCACTCCTTCAACGATCCGGAGCGTGGGATCGTCTGGGAGTTGACGTTGGCACTATTGCCAGCTCACGTTCGAACGATGCTGCTGAGCGCGACGGTTGGGAACGCGTATGAGTTTACATCCTGGCTTTCGCGTGCACATAATCGCCGATTGCAACTGGTGACCGGCGACGAACGCAAAGTACCGCTTCAATACGAATGGGTTGAAGACGAGATTCTGAACGACTTCGCCGAACGGATCGCTCGCGGTGATGACGTCGAACGTCGGACCCCGTCGTTGGTGTTTTGCTTCAGCCGTTCGCAGTGCTGGACCGTCGCGGAGATGTTAAAAGGCAAAAGCCTGATCGATAAAAGTCGACAAAGTGAACTTGCCGACTATCTAAATTCCGCGGATCTATCGACAGGTGCGGGACCAAAGTTAAAGCAGATCTTGATGCGCGGCGTCGGGGTTCACCATGCCGGGGTGATGCCACGCTATCGCCGTATGGTCGAAGAGTTATTCGAACGAAAGTTGTTGGCGATGTGCGTCTGTACCGAAACGTTAGCCGCTGGGATCAATTTGCCAGCCCGCAGCGTCGTGCTGCCTAGCCTGATGAAAGGTCCCAAAGACAAAAAACGGTTGGTCGACACCGCATCGGCGCAGCAGATCTTTGGCCGAGCCGGTCGCCCACAATATGACGATCGAGGCTATGTCTATGCGTTGGCTCATGAAGACGATGTCAAGCTTCACAAATGGCGTGAAAAGTTCGACTCGATTCCCGAAGACACCAAAGATCCCGGGTTGCTGAAGGCCAAGAAGCAGCTGAAAAAGAAAATGCCCAA